>NZ_SNUN01000005.1:0-141587 GCF_012027535.1 Thermococcus sp. GR5
AACCCCGTTTTTCTCCTAAACCTCCGGGGGGCTACCGCCCCCACACCCCTGGTAACTTCGCCTGCGCGACGTCGAGCGAAGCTCAACGCGAGGGACGCCAGTCCCGCAGAGTTTGATCAAGGCTCGTGCGTCTCTTCTTAAAAACTGTCAAACTACAAATGGACTACTATTCAACGGGCGGTTTTGGAGTGTTCAACTCTAAACAGCGCCCTACGGGCGCCAGAAGACTTCTAAAATGCTGATTTTCTGATAGTGCACTATGTAAAGGAGCGTTTTGCGTTGAATTTCTCATACGAACAGCACCCCTCGAGAAATCCCCCATAACCTTGTTGGGAGAATATGCAACTATTTGTCCATGTTCCCCGTGCCTTACTTTTCGTCAGCTTTCTTCTAATGTAATGTGTTAAGATTTAATTAAAGGCATGCTCAATTGTAACACTAGTATTCTAGAGGCCGAAACTTTCTTATAGTTCTTCGTAACAACCACTTGTGGACTTCCTTACGACTGATTGGGAGGTTCTATCATGCCCGAGAAGGATCTCCATTATCTCATTACACGAATTATCAACCCATACTTGAATTGGATCATCGCTTCTTTGCGTTCTAACAATCGCGTCTTATATGGTCGTGATGGTTATACCAGTATCCACTGGGTGGATCATACTTTAAGTGATACGTTTGCATCAGAGCTTGAAGAGTGGAGAAATAATCTCTGGTATAACTATAGAGGGGATTTTCTTGAGCGTGGTGCCGAGATTCTGGATTCCCTTCTTGAAATTATGATCCGGATTGAAGCTAAACTTCCTGACAACGACAGCAAGAGTAGGATAATGTCCAATTTATGGGAAATGGCCATGAAAGTAGAGGCGTATCTTGGACTCAATGGCTATCTGGAGTCGAGGAAAGAGTACTTCATCAACAAGGCAGTTGAAATTAGGAGACGAGATGAGGAGCTCAGACGAAAACTGGAAAAACAGAAGAAAAAAGAGGGTATTGGTAGTAGAGTGAACAGAAGGTTAGCTAGAAAGTCCATCTCGGGGTCGGAAAGAAAAATTGGTCCCACAACTAATAAAAGAACCTTCTCCCCAACACCCTCACAAGAAAAGCCTAAGAAAAAGCGAAAATGGAAGCTCCCTTGGAAAAAGTTCTTTGGGTTCATGTTGGTGTTTTTGGCATTATTTGCCATCTACGATCTGAGTCATACTAATGGACGGCTTGTGCGGCAGTCTATTCCCGACGATATTGAGGCTAAGATTTTGGAGTTTTGGGGCACAGTGGAGAACTCCACTGAAGAAGTGACATCCGTAAAGTCGCTGGCATCCACTGCAGTTGCATGCTCCAAGGCGGATTATTCGTTGGGGGCTGCATTGGAATGTTACCTCAACGATCCGGATGAGTTCCGAGCCTTGGAACCTCTGGCATCCCAACTAAAGGGCTCGACTCTGCAGGAGAGCGCGTGGAATATCTTGGCGTGGGAGGATCAACACATCCAATACGATTGGGCAAAATACCACGGTTTGGGATCGACTAAGATACAGAAGCCATCTGAGACTATTCAGAGTGGCTCGGGGGTTTGCGTGGATTACGCTGTCTTGACTGCAGGTCTGCTCTTGGCAATGAACTATTCTCCAGTATACATATTTGAAATTGACTTCTCAAACGATCCGATGGGACATGCAGCCACTGCGATAAAAATTAATGGGCGGTTCTTTATGATAGACCAGCATCCACCAATAATGGATTTAGGGACGTACTGGAAGTATTGGGCCTATTGGCGCAGCGAGTACTCTGACGGAACCTTAAGGAATTTGATAATATCCTCTGCAAAGGTCTATGAGGCAAGATTGGAGTCAGGAAAAGTTGTTGTTGACTACGTGGGAACTCTGACTGGTGAAGAATTCAAGAAATACGATTACACTTTCTCAGAGGCTGATTTAACAAGGCTTATCTCAGATTTGAGGGCAAAGTTCATCAGAAAGTTCCCAAACTTGCAGCTGGACTCAAAGATTTCTAACCTTGATACTGCTACGTATTTGCCGTATGGTTACTCTGATGGAGTTACGTGGAAAACTACGTTTCCGGATTTCACCGAGCACTACAACCCTCTATTCCACGACGAGTTCGTTGATTACATATATTCTCAGATAACCGACAGCAGGGAGATTGTTTCTGACTTGAGAACCTACAACAGGTTTTGGGTTAAGGGGCGGATAGAGGGGGACAACATGAAGGTAATTCTATGCTTAGCCAAGAAGTAGCGAGAATACGACCGTTTCATTTTGTCCTCTGTTTTATCATGTCGCCCTCTTCTCTTCCTCCGGGAACTTCCAGTTCTTCGTTATCTTCGTCACGTTGCGGACAAGGGCCTTCTCCCCTGGGTTCTTCTCGACGAGCTTTTCGAGGAAGCTTATCAGCTCGTCGTAGGTCTTCCTCTCGATCGGGAACGGCACCCTGTCTTTGCCACCAACGGCATAGGTGAACTTGAATGGGTCCGGCGGGTGTGTTACCGGGTCCTTCCAGCTCGGGTGAACGTCGTAGACGAGCTCAAGGACAAGTGATAGAGCCCTCAGCGTGCTCGGGCCGAGGCCCTTCAGGAGGAGAAGCTCCTCGTAGTTATTCACGCTCAGCTCGCGGGCAAACTCAAGGGCTCTCTTGTTAAGCTCAAGCCGCCCGAGGCTCTCGTATCTCCTGAGAAGGGAGACCTCATCGACGTCGCGCGGCTTGTAGTAGACAAGCGGGCGGTAGCCCTTCGCTATAGCCTTGAGGCTCTCAAGCTCGCGCTCTATCTTCACGGGCTTTTTCTGGATGATATCTAGAAGCGTCTTCTGATATTCCCTGGCCTCCTTCGAGACAGTGTTCAGCGCGAACTCCCTTTTTAAACCTGCAATCCCCTTGTGGGGGTCGAGGGTGAAAACCTCAGCGTCAAACCAGTGGAAGCGCCTAGCCATCCTCTCGGTCTCGTTCATACCCTGCTGTATCACTGCCCAGTTGCCTTCTTCGTCGAGGAAGAAGACGTGGTGGTACAGCTGATAGCCAGTCTGGAGGGCCACGGTGTCGACCTTTGCCACTAGCCTGGACGTTCTGATGTATGGAGTCGGGTCGAGGTCGTAGATCTTTGCTATGGTTTTCAGTTCCTCCGGCGTTGCCCTGCTCTTCTTGCCCTTTCCGCCAGCGGCCTTAACGCCCAGCTCCTCCCGCCAGAGGGCGTCCTTTATCATCCCAGCCGTTACCGTCGTACTCCCAGAGGAGTCCCAGTCCATGCCGATGACGTTGTTGAAGGCCTGAAACCACACCGGGTCTGAGAGCCTCTCCAAAAGACCTTTAGTTCCGTACTCATCGACGGCGAGAATTAGGACTAAGCGCGTCAGCTTCCTCATCCTCTGGGCCAGCCATGGCGGAACGTGGCCGCCGTGGAGGGGTAAATCAGCGACGTTCCTCATCAGGGTCATATCATCACTCAAGGTTTTAACCCTTGTTCCGGAAAATCCTCATGTGAGGGCCAGGTGAGATGCATAATCATCGGTTTAACCTGGCAGTAAAACAAGGAAAGCCTTTTTATCCTCTACTTCGATTTTCGTCTGCAGGTTTAATACTGAAGGAGGTCGCGGTAATGGGAGTTGAAAAGGTTCCGAAGTACGACATCCCCACGATTAAGGTCGATTACGTTTTTATTGAGCTCGACAAGATGAAGCCCCACGAGCAGCTCGTCCAGAAGGAGCTCGAGGCATTCATCGAGAGCGTTACCGGCTCCGGCCTCTTCTGGAAGCCAATGCTCCTCGCGAAGGTCCCGGGCGAGGACATGTACCTTATCGTTGACGGTCACCACCGCTGGGCCGGCCTTCAGAAGCTCGGCGCCAAGCGCGCCCCGTCGGTCATCCTCGACTACTTCAGCGACGATGTGAAGGTCTACACCTGGTACCCTGCCTTCAAGGGCAGTCTTGAGGAGGTTCTCGAGAGGCTCAAGGCCGAGGGTCTTGAAGTCATCGAGGACCCAGAGGCCGAGGAGAAGGCTGAGAAGGACGAGATAGCATTCGCCCTCGTCGGCGAAAAGAGCTTTGCCATCCCCGGCGGCCTTGATGAGCAGAAGAAGGTCAGTAAGGTTCTCGACGAGATGAGCGTTGAGGGCAAGATTGAGCTCATCTACTACGGTCTCAAGGAAGACGCCAGAGAGGACATGGCAAAGGGCGAGATTGACTACGTCTTCATCAGGAAGGCCCCGAGCAAGGAAGAGGTCATGGAGCTCGTCAAGCGCGGCGAGGTCTACTCCCCGAAGACCACCAGGCACGTCCTTCCGTTCAACCCGGACAAGATAGACGTCAAGCTCGAGGAGCTGTTCTGAAACCTTTTAACCTCTTTTTCCTACTCCCTTTGCCGATGAAGAAGGATCAACCGGCTGAGACCGCGCTTCGCGGTAAAGTGATGAACAGTCCAGGAGGCTGAGGCATGCTTAAGGGGATAATCTTCGACGTGGATGAGACCCTCGTCTACTATGAGGGCTACGATCACCGCGAATGGTACGAGAACTGGGTGATGCCCGCTTTAAGAAAGCATAGCATCGAACTGGATTATGAGACTTACAAAAAGACCGTAACAGGCGAGCTGCCGAGGAGCTACATCGAGCGCTTCGGCATCAACCACGTCGAGTTCTGGCGGATTGTTGACAAGGTAAACCTTGAATACCGCAAAAGAATGGCGGAACTCGGGCGAATAAAGCCCTTCCCTGACGTTGATGCTCTGGGAGACCTGAGGAAGATGGGTCTGAAGCTTGCTGCAGTGAGCAACGCCTCCCAAGATTGCACCGAGTTCGTTCTGAACCTCTTCGACCTGAGGAAGTACTTCGACGTCGTCTACGGCAAGGACTACTCCAATCTCGATGGGGTTAAGCCGAATCCCTACCTCGTGGAGAAAGCCCTCAGGGCGCTCAGTCTCAAGCCAGAAGAGGCTCTGATGGTCGGCGATAGTGCTCATGATGTTCTGGCCGGTCATCGTGCGGGAATGAGGGTGGCCAACGTTACCCGTCTCGGAAAGGCTGATGGGGCAGATTACTACGTGAAGGATCTCTGGGAGTTGGTCGAACTTGTAAAGAAGCTTAGGTAATCGTTAATCTGTGTGCTGGATAACCCACTGGGCCTAATAACACTACTTTGCCTGTGAAACACACAGCCCTAGGTTTACTGCTCTGTGCACTTTTAGTTTTTGAAGTCGTAACTGAAAACAGTTTAGAGTCTGGGTGCGGCATGCTTAAATACGGAGAAATCCATTTAATACAGAGAGTGGTGCACTATGAACGGCTTTAAATGTGAGAGGTGCGGTGCGCCTCTCGAGGTCTCTCCTGAAACGATAGTCGCTATCTGCCCCTACTGCGGCCATCCAAATCACATAAGCGGCAACCTGAAGACTGAGCACATCTACATCGTTCCTTCTCTGGACAAAAACGCCATAGCCAAAGCCTTCTGGGAGCGTGTTGGGAAAGACTTCGACTTAAAGCGCATCAAGGACGAGATAGAAATCGTGGGGATAGAAGGCCACTACGCCCCCTACTGGGAGGGTAAGGTTCACGTAGAGGGCACCGTTGAGTACATAAAGAAGGAGACAAAATGTCACACCGATTCTCAGGGGAGGACGCACTGTCGCACGGTAGAACGCCGCTATCGAGAGAGGGTGGACGAAACCCTACGCCTTCTCGGTTCTGCAAGGAGGCAGGTAAGGAGTTTTGGCGTTGATGACCTAATAACCCACTACTCCAAGACCCGACCCTCCGGAAAAAGACTTCTTGACCTTGAAGAGGACGAGTGGGGGCGGATAAAGCTTGAAATCCTGAACACCGAGATGGACGAGCACCATGCAGAACTCATGATGCACGAAGATGCAATAGACATTATTAGAGACAGATTTGCCAAAAAGTCCGACAGAATACTTCGCTTTGATGTTACTGCTGGGGAACCTGAAAACGTTAGGCTTCTCCTCCTGCCCATGTGGACTGTATATTACCGCTACGGCAACTCCATCTTCCAGACAGTCTTTGCCGGCTGGGATGGAAAGGACGTCGCGGCTACGGAGCCCATGAGCACGGTTAGGCGTGCCCAATACCTTGCGGGGGTCGGCATTGGGACCCTCATTGCAGCCTTCGGTGCCGGGGCAATTGCGGAGTCGCTGGTCTTTGCAGTCCTGGCCATAGTCGGCGGCGCCGCCTTGAGCTGGTTCGCTGGAAGCAAAGTCCTTGAGGGCCAGAGAATTGAGAGGGAGAGCTCCAGCCTCCGGGGGGTGTGATGATGGAGGTTACCTGCCCTACGTGTTCCGCCACGTTTAAGGTTCCAGATACGGTCTCAGTGGCTACCTGCCCCTACTGCGGGACAACCTTTAGGGTAAAGACGAGTGAAGAGCTCATCGAGCACTTCTTCTTCCCACCCATGAAGGAGGATCCAGCCGGAAAGCTCCTCAAGTTCCTTTCGAGGCAGTACGGTGCGCCAGCGGACATAACGGGGGCGAAGGTCACGAAAAAAGAGCTACACTGGGTTCCGGTTTACTTTTTCTACCTCCACGGGAAGAGCGGCTCAAAGGAAACCGTTGAAGAAGTCCGCTTCCTCGGAATTCCCGCTGGTTCTCCCCTTAAAGTCCTCCTGCATAACTATCCCTTTCCAGTCAGGGGAAAGAGGTTCTTTGAGGAGAGTGTAGTAAAGAAGGGAAAGTACTACGAGCCGGAAATGACGAAGGAGCAGGCAGAGGCCATAGCACGCTCCAACCTCGAAACTGCCCTTAAGTGGGAGGCCAAGGGGGAAGGGAGCAGGATAGGCGACCTTGAGCTTGAAGTGAAGTTCCTCGGTCTCGTCCACTATCCCGTCTGGGAGGTGCACTACGAGTACGGAGGGCAGACCTTTAGGAACTACGTTGACGGTACTGACGGGCGGGTTGTGAGGGGAGAGTACCCCCTCATGAGCGAGGCGAGGAAAAAAGCCACGATCCTGGGCTTCGGAGTTATCGGGGACAGCATTCTCATCGGTTTAATCGCCGCCACAGCAACCGGCAATGGGATTGGACTTTTGGGTGCTCTTGTCGCCGGTGTTGCCGGTGCCGCGGGGATATTCTCCAAAGGCTCCGTCAGCAAAAGGGTGGTAAGTGAAGTCATGAGGGTGGACAAAGAGAATGCTTATTTCCGCACAGTTTAGGGGGTGTTGGAATGGGGAAAGAGACTTCGATATGGGAAAAGCTTGAGCTGGTCATACCCGGTTTTCATGGGTACAAGAAGAAGGAGCTCCTGAGGGAAGACGACAGGCTTGTTAGGGAAAAGGTGGCCGAAATACTAGCGGGGGCGAGAAGAGAGCTCGAAAGGGCCCTTCAGAGGTGTGCGATGGTGAGCTGCGGCCAGCTAGTGGCGATAGATAACCTGCGCAAGAGACTGGTAATGCTTGAGGGTAAGGTCAGGCACGCTGAGGCGGGGTATGCGGGCTTTTTTGACAGGGTAAAGGTGAAGGAGCCGGAGCTTGAAAAGCTCATCCAGTACGACGCAAGGATGGTGGAGCTCGCTGAGGAGATCGCCAAGATGGCTGGGGTTATAAGGGGTGCAGTTTCTGACCCCGCAAGGCTCGGCGTGGAAGTCCTGAATCTCGATGACAAGATTAGAGAGTTTGAGGACACAGTTGAGGGCAGAAGCATGATTCTGAGAGGTGAGTGAAATGGTGCAGGTCATAGAGTGGGTCAACCCCGGTGAAGACGAGATAATCTGGCGCTACCCCAACGAGGTCATCAAGTGGGGTGCCCAGCTGATAGTCCACGAGTATGAAGTGGCAGTCTTCATGCGCGACGGCAAAATATACGACGTTCTCGGCCCTGGGAGGCACACGCTGACGACCCAGAACCTCCCGCTCCTCTACAAGCTCGTCGGCGGTTCAAACAGCCCGTTTAAGGCGACGGTAATCTTTGTCAGCATGAAGGAGTTCCAGGGACGCTATGGGGGAGAGACTCAGACAAGGGAGCTTGCTCCGATAAAGTACTACGGCGTCTACTGGTTTAAGGTGGCCGATCCCGTGCTTTTCATCACCGAGGTCGTCGGCGGCCAGAGCCTCTACGACGCTAATGATGTCACCAGGTTCATCAGGGCCTACTTCAACGAGGGCATGATGAAGCACCTCTCGGCTTACTCAATCGTCGACCTCTTCCAGAACCTTGATATGGTCAGCACACAGGTCAAGGTCAAGCTCATAGAGGACTTCAGGCGGCTCGGCCTTGAGCTGGTTGACGTCAAGATTGGGGGGGTAAACACGACCGACGAGTGGCGCCAGAGGCTCTTCTGGATTATGCAGACAGGAAACGCTCAATACGTCATGCAGATGGACACCACCAAGCAAGTTGCAGCGGAGCTCGGAAAGAGCTCTGGAGCGGCTATGGGCACAGGAATGGTGCTCATCCCGCAGTTGATGCAGCCTCCCGCACAGCCGACTCAACCCTATGCCGGAGCTGGAGTTCCGCCCGCTCAGCTGCAGCAGCCAGCTGCTCCAGCAGCACAGCAACAGGAGATATGTCCCTACTGCGGCAAGCCCCTCCCCCCAGGAGCACGCTTCTGCCCCTACTGCGGACACCAGATCCACCGCTGTCCAAATGGGCATATAGTTCCTGAGGGAGCGAAGTTCTGCCCTGTTTGTGGGGCTAAGATTGAGTGAGAGCCTATCATTTCTTTTCTAATTTTACATGCTATAGTGAAATTTATCCGTTTTCACTGGATCCAAATAAATTATCAATTTTATCGGCAATATCTGAAGTAATATTTTTCAATGCCACAGTCTCATTTTTAACGAGATTTATAAAAGACTCTGAGAATTTTTCAAGCTGCTCGCGATCACTGGTATTGGATAT
Source organism: Thermococcus sp. GR5 (assembly GCF_012027535.1). NCBI lineage: Archaea > Methanobacteriati > Methanobacteriota > Thermococci > Thermococcales > Thermococcaceae > Thermococcus > Thermococcus sp. GR5. Next base: position 8,851 of record NZ_SNUN01000005.1, read on the forward strand.
GAGGGAATAAACCATTGAAGGGTTGTTTCCAAATTCATCAAGGTACTTGTTTATCAAGCCTCTAAACTCCCAGTGGGTAACACTCATTGCAACTTTCAGAGCAGTGACACCTCCATACCTATATATTACGTGGAACAACCGAGTCTTCCAGAAAAGTTTGCCAACAACTTTATAGGATACTTTATACGTTAGATTCTCCTTAATGAAGACTATTTTAAGCACCACAATGAATAAGCGCATGTAAAACTCCGTATATGTATCTCTTTTTCCTAGCTCTACTTTTCTCGCAGACTCTATAAGCCCATTATAATCGTTGATAAGACCACACGCCATAATCATGTTCTCAACACTTGAAGGTTCCACTTTTCCTATGAATTCATCGATCTCCTTATCGTTCAAATAGGGAAGTTGTACTTCGTACTGTTTTAAGATGCCTTCTGCGAGGTTTTTGTACTCATGAAGAAGAACGTTCAAATTGGAAACATTATCGTGGTATCCCATAAGATCCCCGTATTCCGAGATATTGTCACATTCTGGAAGCTTAGATAGATTTCCAATTTGCATTGCCAACACTACAGTTAAATTGTCATAACCATATTTGGAGACACTCTTATTTAGACTCTCAGTGAAATTTTGGACCCATTCCCTAAGGTTTGCTTCTTCTTGAGCAGTTAGGTTCAAATGGATGGAACTATCTTCTTGGAAAACAGTATTCTCTGTATCATCTGACAGTTCCAAAGGAAAAGGATCAGAGGAGCTTTTCTTGGATGTTGTATTACAATGTTCAAATTCTGATGTTATTGGAGAAGTTAATGTTGATCTAGGAATGCTGTCTCTCTGTATACATCCTCCCATGGCAGTTGCTCCAAAAAGCAGAAGTATAATGACCACTGAGGCCCACTTTTTCATTAGATCCGTCACCAGAAGCAAAATTGGGTCGCTCAAGTATAAAAATTTTCTTTTAACATAGTCATATGTAACGAACAAGTTGGTAATACACTCATTAAAGGTTCTAGATAAATTGGGAAGAAATAGAAGTACATTCATTCAAGGCGGTATTTACTCTCAATGTATGCCCTCACCAGATCCTTCGTCGCCTTAAGCCCCTTGACGTGAGTCCTCTCCATGCCGTGGCTGGCATGAACTCCCGGCCCGATGAGTGCAACCCTGACGTCCCAGCCTGCCCTTAAGGCCGCTGAACCGTCGGAGCCGTAGTAGGGGAAGACGTCGATGACGTGGGGGATTTCATGCTTCTCGGCCAGCTCGATGAGCTTCGTCGTCATGCCGTAGTCGTAGGGGCCGCTTGAATCCTTAGCCGCTATTGAAACGGCAGTCTCTTTGCCAGCAACGCCCTCGCCAACGACGCCCATGTCCACGACTAAAAGCTCCTTCATGCTCGGCGGATAACCCGCCGAACCGCCGTGGCCGACCTCCTCGTAGGGCGAGAAGAAGAACGCCACGGGGAGCTTTTCGAGGGTTTCCGCTCCAAGGTCAAGCATGAGGTCTATCATAACCGCAACGCTGGCCTTGTCGTCGAGGAAGTGAGCCTTAACGAAGCCGTTCACGTACTCGAACTTCGGATCGAAGGCTATGAAGTCGCCGGGCCTTATCCCGAGCTTCTCGGTGTCTTCCTTCTTCTCGACGAGTTCATCCAGGCGGATGTACATGTTCTCCTCTTTGCGTTCCTTCTTTCCTGCCTCCTTATTCACGTGAACACTCGGGTTCCTAAGGAGTAGCGTTCCGCGGTAGCGCTTGCCCGAGCGGGTGATTATTGTGCAGTACTCCCCTTCAAACGTCGGAAGGAGAAGGCCGCCGATTCTGGTGAAGCTCAGATGTCCGTCAGGAAGTATTCCCCTTACCATCGCCCCGAGGGTGTCAACATGGGCCGCTATCACAAGCTCCGGCTCCGAGTGATTGCCAGCTATCAGAGCCCCTTTGTTGGTGTAGTACGTCTTTACGCCGTTCTCGTTCAGGAGCTTCTCAATGTGGGCTAAAACCTCCTGAGTGTATCCCGTCGGGGAGGGTATCTCCAAAATCTCCTTGAGTATCCTGACGACTCTCTCCATATTAATCACCGCTGGAGATTCATCGCTGAGATTTAAAACCCCACTGGAAGTCCTCAGACCCCGAGTGCCCTAAGAACCATGAAGAGCCCGATAGCTGTCAATGTCAGTACAAAAGTCACGCTTATTGCCTCCTCCGCTTTGAGCTTATACTGTGCCAGAATAGCGTTGGCCGCTATTGCTGGCGGCATCGAGGCTTCGACAAGAACAGAGTAGAAGATGTCTTTACTAGCAAAGTGCAGAGTAAGGAACACGAACAGGAAGGGCACAACTATTCTGAACGTTCCAACTTCCAAGAGCTTCCTCACCTCAAAGCGGCTGAAGGTAATCCTCGATCCGAAGTAGATGAGAAGCAACGGGATGCTCCACCAGCCAATGGTTTTTATCGGTTCAAGGATGACATCAGGAACTCTCACTCCTGCTATCACAAGCCCCAGGGCGAGCAGGTTTGCCATAGTCGGGGGGAACTTAAGGGCCTTTAGAAAGCTCTTCTTCACCGAGGCTCCGCCGCTGGAGTAGTGGGCGGCTATGAAGGTAACGATTGGAAGCACTATCATAGAGTTGGTGGTGGAGTATAGTATCGCCGGCGTTATGTCGTCAAGGAAAAGGCTCGCTATGGGGAAGCCAAGGGCAGCGGTGTTCGGATAGACGGAAAGCACCATCAGCGCACCTGCCCACAGCTCGTCGCTTTTCAGGAAGAGGCGGCCGTAGAGATAGGAGAGACTCAGACTGAGACCAACGATAATGAACACGTACATAAAAACTGTCTTTATGCTGAGGAGATAGGCTAGATCCTTGCTTGCCACGTTGCCGAAGATAAAGAGGGCCAGGAGAAAGTCGTTTACAAGGATTCTAAGGTAGTTGAAGGGCTTCTCATCCTTGAGGACGAGCTTAAGGACGTAGCCGATGATTATGAGCGCGAGCATCTGGACGATGTTCATGGAAACGATTTAGATTTGAGCGTTAAAACGTTTTTGGCATATTGAACCGATAAATTTTTATATACTAAACGCACTATTTGAGTACAGAAAATTGTACTACAAAAATCTGTACCTGGTGGTAGCATGGAAGACCTGAGAACCCAGCTCGAGGAGCTGAAGAAGAGGTTAGAGGCGCTCGAGGAGAGCATCGACCCCGTGGACGAGGTCATGCTTTCCATCAAGATGCGTCTCAAAAAGAAGCTCGAGAGCCTTCCAGAGCTCGACGAGGAAAAGGCAGCAAGGACGCTGAAGGCTTTGGCAAACCCCGATAGGATTAGAATCCTCAAGATGCTCTCCGAGAAGCCGATGGGCTTCAAGGAGATAAAGGAAGCGCTGGGTGTGGAGAGCCCCACCGTTTCACACCATCTCAAGCTTCTCGTCAAAACGAGGATGGTCAGGAAAGGTGACAAGTACGAGATATCGCCCGACGGTCGTTTGTTTTTGCGTTTGCTCGAGATAATTACTGCCCTTGAGGAGGTGGAAGAATGAGTTTTGAGTGGAAGTACCGTGTGGTGGCACATGAGAGTCCAAGGTTTAAGATCGCTGAGTATCTGAAGGATTTTACAGCCGTTTTGCTGCTTCTCTGGCTGTTCAAGGGGCCATTGAGGCTTGAGGAGTACAACGACTACATGGTCTACGCGATAATAGGCCTGATATTTGCCTTCGAGCTGCTGAGTGTGGGGAAGTGGTTTGGCGTAACGCTGAGCGGGATAATCTTTGCGCTGGCAAAGGGTGCTTTCTGGACGAGCGTCTTCCTGTTCTTCGGGAAGTGGCTCGGCATGTCGAAGACCCTCAGCGGATACGCTGGAACGGCCTTTGCATACGCGGTTGTACTGACCATCGCGGGTCTGCTGATGGCCAAGTTCGACGAGAAAAAGCTCGATATAAAGGTCGAGAAGAAGGCCTACGAGTTCAACGGGGCGGACTTCGGCGACGTGAAGCTCAGGGGGAGCGGTAAAGCGTATCCCATCAGGTTTGGCAGGAAAAAGGTTGGCTGGGTTCTGGATGGGGAATTCACAGTCGAGGCAGAAACCCCGCTTGGAGCCGTACGGAAGAAGCTGATTTCTCCAGTTGCCGTCTGGACGTCTGAGAACATAACTGGAAAGAAGACCTCCCCCGATCCATCCTTCGTGGAAAGGGCAAACGAGCTGATAAACCCGGACAGGCTCTACAAGAGGGGCAAGGGGGATACGGTGGTTGACCTTGGCTTCATCAAGGTCTACGAGGGGGATGGTTTTGAGTACGTTAAACTGCCCTTCATAGAGGTCATAGAAACCCCAAGCGGCCACGATGTCAAGATAGGCCCTATGAGGTTCCGCGAGGGACACCCCGAGAGACCGCCGAGCGAGATGCTCACCATCAGGGAGCTCGCCAACGGCTTCCAGCTCACCAAGGTCGGAGATAGGCTGAGGATTCAGACGGACGAATACTCAATAGAGGTTGACGGCGAGAAGGTTCTCTACAAAAGCGGAAGCGAGAGCCTATCCCTCGGGAGAGACCACGTCTCACTCCGCTCCGGAGAGGTTTCGATAACTGTGGGCAGGGGAAGGGCAAAGATACGCATCGAGGATGTGGTGATCTCGGCCAAGGAAGGAAAGGTTCGCATAAGGGCTGGTGGAAAGAGCTACACGGTAGAGAACAAAGATGCCTACAGGCTCGTTATGGTGAAGGCCAAGGAAATCGTGGAGGAACAGAGCACGGAGCTGATAGAGGGCCTTGGCATAGACAGGGCGAGGCTTAGCAGACGCGTGAAGGAGCTCCTGGATGAGCTGATGGAGTTCTTAGGGTGATGGGTGATGAAGCTCAAGAGAGAGACGCCGGTGTTCGAGGGGAGCGAGGGATCCCTCCTCGATTTTTGTTCCGGCCCACTGGAGGGATGGCTGTGAGGTTTGACGGCGTTAGAAGAATCGAACTCCACCTCGTTGCCGCGGAAACGCGGGTAGAAAGTTGGGACGAAAGCTATGTGGAACTTGCCTACGAGCTTCACGGAGACGATGTGAGGGTTGATTCAGATCTAAACGGCGAAACCCTGATAATCAAGGAGAAACCAAGGAGAAGGTTCTTTAACAGACTCGGGAAGGACAGCTGGGCCGAGATAACACTGAAGGTTCCAAGGGGAGTAACTTTGAGAGTGGACACAGTTATCGGGACGCTTAGAGCCGAGGGAGTCCGCTTTGATGAGGCCAACACCGTAAATGGAATGCTAACCCTTAAAGAGTGCGAGGCGGGGAGACTTAAAACTGTGAACGGCAAGATAAGGGCTCATCTTCCGGTTGCGGGCCCTCTGAAAGCTTCAACGGTGAATGGGAGCATCGAACTGACTATCGAGGAGCTGGAGGACGACGTTGAAGTGAGTTGCGTGAACGGTGATGTCACGCTTCGCCTCACGGACTTCTGCGATGCCAAGATCAGGGTCAAGAAGGTGAACGGCGACGTAAAGCTAGTTGGCATCGACCCCGAGGACCCGGTTGTTGGAGCTGGAACCTTCAATATCAGTGTGAGCACGGTGAACGGGGAAGTAAGGGTGGAGCTAGTCTAGCAATCCAATTTTTTACTTACTCAATTACAGAATGATGTAATGTGGAGGGCAGAGAATGAGCCTCAACAGGAATTTCTGGCTCTTCGCGGTCGGCCGCTTCATCTCGCAGCTCGGCTGGGCGGTGCAGGAAGTCGCTTTGCCGCTCTACGTGCTCGACCAGACCCACAGTGGTGGCATGATGACGCTATTCGTTTTAGCGGACATCATTCCCTCCCTCATTATAATGCCGTTCGCGGGTGTGATAGGTGACCGCTACAATAGAAAGAAGCTCATGGTGGGCTTTGACCTCGCGAGGGGAGTTCTCCTCTTCGCGGTCATAGCGTTCAACTTCCTCGGCATCTACCAGCTACTCACAATTCAGGTCGTCATGGCGGTCATGGGGACGTTCTTTGGGGCCGCCACGAGCGCGATGTTTCCGGATCTCGTTGAGCCTGAAGAGCTGGAGAAGGCAAACTCCACGGTGAGTTCGTTCTCAATAATAGCGAGGCTCGTTGGCCCGGCCTTGGGTGGCTTCATCTACGCCTTCGGCGGAATAAAGCTCGCCCTGCTCATAAACGCGGTGAGCTTCTTTGGCTCCGGACTGTTTGAAGCTCTAATACACTACGAGTGGAAGACAAGGGAGCTTGAGAGCGCCAGACAGGTCATCGAGGACATAAAGGAGGGAATAGCGTTCCTGCGCTCCAGTCACTACCTCATGGTTCTCATGTTTTTCGCCCTCTTCATGAATGCACTCGGTCAGCCCTTCGGCGCGGTTATAATGCCCTACTCCTTCAGGGAGATCCTCAAGTTTTCCAGCCAGCAGTTTGGACTGCTCGAAAGCGCCTTCATGGGCGGCATGCTCCTCGGCAACCTCCTCATAGCCGTGAAGCTGAAGAGGCCGGGTAGGCTGTTCTTCAAGGCGCTTGCATTCAACGGCGCCATGATGTTAGTCTTCATATGGGTGGTCTCGCCTTATGCAGAGCTTGCCACGACCATTGCATTCTTTACCCTCGCCGGAGTGTCCATATTGTGGGGCTTTAGCAACGCGCTGATTAACGTTCCCCTCAACGCCAAGATACAGCGTGCTATTCCCACAGAACTCCGCGGTAGGGTTTTCTCCGCCCTTGCCCTGCTCATAAACCTATCCGCGCCTCTCGGCCTTGTGGTTGTGGGGGCTCTGATGGACCGCCTCCCTGTCTGGCAGATAAGCGCTGTCCTTTGGATTATGATGGGGGCCGTGATACTCTACTACTACATCAAGCACAGGGAGACCCTACTCAGGGAGCAAAAATACGGAGAGAGCTGAAGCGGAGAGAGCTACTTGACCTCTTTTATCTTTCCCTCCCTCTTTTCTATTGCCCGTGCCATTATGAATAACAGGTCGCTGAGCCTATTAAGGTAGATGAGGACGCTGCTTCCAAAGCCGTAGTCAAGAACGAGCCGTGCAACGGCTCTCTCGGCCCTCCTTGTCACTACTCTGCAAACATCGAGCTTGGCGCTGGCAATGGTGGAGCCCGGCAGGACGAAGGCGCGGAGCTGGACTTCTTCTTCATACTTATGAATAAGTTCCTCAAGCCACTTGACTTCCCTTTCCCCGACCTTTTTGTACTTGCCCTTACTGGCTATCTCAGCCATGAGCGAGTAAAGCTCGACCTGGATTTTTTCTAGTACCTCTGCCATCTCTTTGGGCACGTAGTGTTTGGCCTCGCCCAGAAAGCTGCTCAGCTCGTCTATGGTGCCGTTAGCTTCCATTATGGGTGAGTACTTCGCAATTCTGTCGCCTGTAAAGAGGCCTGTTAAACCCTTATCACCGGTTTTGGTCGTTATTGGCATGGGATCACCGAGGTGGGTATTGTGTGACCAAGTTTTATTAATTTCGGAATTTCTGAACACGGTGAGTGATAAATTGTCGGAGTAAGTTATGGAAAAACTTATTTATACATGAACGCCGTTTCTGATTAGGTGGTTCACATGAAAAGGTGGAGCTTGGTCTTAATGGCACTGTTGATTCTAAGTCTAGTACCGGCGTGGGCGATAAAGCCGGTGCAGGCAGCCACGTATGTTCCAATCCAAGAAATCCAGAGCAACACTACGGACGGTGACGCCTCTGCCTATGTCGGCCAGATTGTTACTACGAGGGGAGTCGTCACGGCAGTGACATCAAAAGGCTTTTTCATTCAGAACGGTACTGGCCCATGGAGCGGAATCTACGTTTATCTTGGAACCTCCCCAGGAGTCAATATCGGTGACTACATTGAAGTAACGGGAGAGGTTTTGGAGTGGTATGGTTTAACTCAGATATCAAATAGTCCCACAGTAACCGTTCTGGGAACTGCCCCAATTCCGGATCCAGTGATTCTCCCAACAGGCGATGTTGCCCAAGAGCAGTGGGAAAGTGTTCTCGTCAAGGTTGAAAACGTTGTCGTTACCAATCCGGATCTTGGCTACGGTGAGTGGGAAATTGACGATGGGAGCGGACCGGTTAGGGTTGATGATCTGATTTATGCCTACACCCCACTGGACGGTCAGGAGCTCGATTACGTCATAGGTGTGGTGTACTATTCGTATGGCAACTTCAAGATTGAGCCGAGAAACGCCGACGATATTGGTATTCCCCCTGAAATTCCTGTGGTTTCAGTTCAGGAGATACAGGGAGGGACTTCTACCTCTCCGTATGTTGACCAAGTCGTGAAGACGTACGGAGTTGTTACCTTCGTGACGAGCTATGGATTTGCCATCCAAAACGGTACTGGACCATGGAGCGGAATCTGGGTCTACACTGGCAGCACTCCACCAGTCAATGTTGGTGAGTACGTCAGCGTTCAGGCCTTGGTGAAGGAGTTCTACTATTTCACCGAGATTGATTACAAAGACACTCCGATCGACCAGAGAAGCATAGAGGTCTTGGGAACCGCTGAAGTTCCCGAGCCTGTTGTTCTTCCAACTGGGAACGTCTCTCAGGAGCAGTGGGAAGGTGTCCTCGTAGAGGTCAGGGATGTCAAGGTTGTCGATCCCGACCTTGGCTATGGTGAGTGGTCGGTTGATGACGGCAGCGGGCCAGTTAGAATTGACGATAAGTTCTACGATTATACCCCGAGCCATGTAAGATACGAGTACATAAGAGGAATCGTGTGGTATTCCTACGGCAACTTTAAGATCGAGCCTAGGTCTGCCAGTGATATAAAGCCATACGTCCCCCAGATAGGCGTCGAGACCTTTGAGGTTTCTGGACCAATGATCAAGAGAGTTCCGAGAAACATAAGCGTTAGGGTATACAACCATGGAACCCTAGACGACAACGTTACTGTTGTATTACTTGCTAATGGTGATGAAATCGGACGTGATTCCCAGGTTATTGGAATCAACCAGACCGCAGTTTATGAGTTCACTTATATGCCTGGGTTCACAGGTGATCTCACCATAACTGTCATTGTCATTGACGGAACTGGTGAGATTGCCGATGAAAGGTACTACAGTTATTTCGTCGTCCCCAACCCATATACCATCTCTTACGGTCTCACCCCGTACTACGAGAGACTCTATATCAAGGAGGAGAACAACCTCGCAGAACTCTACGAAAACTTCACCTACACCGTTAACAAACTCAAGCAGTACGGGGTTGACTTTGGAGACCTTGAACCAAAGATTCAGTGGATAAACGAGACCATGAAGGAGATACAGCGGGAGTACAGCATCTATAACAGCCTCAAGGGTCTGCTCGTCCAGCAGAATCCATACAGAGCATCCTACTACTATCCAGTTATGGTGCACATCAGAAAGGCAGCGCTCATGAGCAAAGAAGTCATGCAGGAGATAGAGTTTGTCCTGCCGCACCTCCAGGACGTTCTTGAGGAAGTTGAAGCAACATACCAGCCACCCACTCCAACGCCCGGAAACGAGACCAACATGACCCAGCCAGGTAACATAACCATCACCATCACCAAGGTGCTAATCGACGCCTCTCACGGCCAGTACTACGTTGAGGAAGTCGGCGTTAACGGGCTCGCCGAGAAGATCAAGAGCGATCTAGGCTGGGAGGTAGAGATCAACAAGCTACCGCTCACCTACGACCTGCTTAAGGAGTACGACGTCGTGATAATCCTCAACCCGAAGGAAGACCTAACTCCAAACGAGGTGGCGGCGCTTCAGGAGTACGTTGAAAACGGTGGTGGGCTCTTCATAGCCGGAGACTGGTACAAGTACTCCAACGTCGAGAGCCTCAACGCCGTGGTCGAGAAGTATGGCATCAAGTTCAACGCTGATGAGCTTATGGACGATGATGTGAACAGCGGAAGGCCGTACTATCCGTTCGTTGGAATCTACAACACCGCCCACCCGGCGATGAAGTTCGTTCCAGAGGACTGGAAGACCTACTACAACGGCCAGACCCTTACCATCAGCGGCGAAGTTACCTGGTTGATCAAGGCATACGACACCTCATACTCCGTCGATGCCAACGGAAACGTGGTTAGGGGCAAGGGCACAAACCCGATAGTCGCGGCTGCCGTAGAAGCCGGAAACGGTAGAATAGTTGCCTATGGCTCGAGCAAGGCCATTAGTGACTCCTACTACGGCAAGTACATAGACAGCAACTGGCCGTTCGTCAAGGGCGTCCTTCTCTGGCTGGCCCACGAAATTTGATTTCTTTTCTTTCCTTCTGTTCTTTCTAGATTGTGAAAATGACAAGAAAAGAGGACTTTAAATCTCCTTCGGAGGCACCAGAATTCCGAGTTCAGTTACTATCCCCCTAACGTATTTCCAGGGCGTGATGTCAAAGAGATAGTTCCTGACGCGGTAGCCCTGTCTCGCGTAGGGTCTCTCGACTATTTCAACCTCCTCGGAGTTCAGCCCAGGATGGAGTTTAAAGCTCTCCGCTGCGACGTAGAAAGGAACGCCATTGTCATGACAGGCTAGGGCAAGGAGGTACGTGCCAGCCTTGTTGATAACCACCCCATCACGCGTAACGTTGTCGGCACCGACGAAGGCCAGGGTGGCTTTTTTGACAAAGATTCCTATCTGAGCGTCGGTGATAACCTCGAAGGGAATTTCTAGGGCTTCAAGCTCCCCGGCTAAGGCCAGCCCCTCGTAGTCCGGTGCGCTCTCCGTTAGGATTACCTTGAAGCGCTTGCCCTTCCTCTTCGCGGCCTTAAAAATCTCCAGAACAGCCGAGGAGAAGGAGTGGGTTATTATTACCTCATTCTCGTCTATCAGCTCGCTCCCGATGTTGCCGATCTCCCTTTTGGCTTCCTCGCTCAGGCGGATGAATTCCTCGGCCTTTGATATTACAAGGTCGGGGTTATCCGTGATGGGTATGAATCTGGCCAGGTTGTAGAGTGAGGCCATCGTCCTGTTCACGGCAGGAATCTCTTCTCTCATATCCTTAAGAGCTTCCCGTAGTCCATCGCCGCTTAAAAGCTCAGCGAGCTTTATATATACTTCTGCGCCTCTCTTGGCCAGGTAACTCGCGCCTCTTATGCGCTCGGCTCGCATCTCTTCGAGGATGGAGCGAATTTCCGGAGGAAGCATGGCTCACACCACAACAGCGGTTGGTTCCCCTTCGGCTGGATTTGACCCGATAGAATTGCCCGTTTATCCTTATCACTCTTTCGCTACCAGCCCTCCTCGAAGCGAATGCCTCTCTCCTCCATGAAGGCCTTGGCCTTTTCTATCTCCTCTTCGCTCTCTCCGAAGATGATTATCCCAATGTATTTGCCGAAGCCCTTTGGCGAGGAGTGTATTCTGACCTCAAAGCGCTCCAGCGTCTCGATGAGGATTGGAGCCAGCTTTGACTCGTCGGTTATTTCTGCCAGAAGCTTCCTCTGGATGAACTTTCTCTCCCCAAGCCTTGGGAGGACCTCCTTTTCCAGCATAGCCTTCATCTCACGCGGCATCCCCGGGAGGACGAAGATTTTAACGCCCCCGTGCTCTATGAACGCCCCAGGTGCGGCTCCCTCGGTGTTCTCCAGAGGAACGGCCCCTTCCGGAAGGTAGGCCATCTTTTTCCTCCCCTCGTTCAGCTTGGGGTCATCGATGTAACCTTCCTTATAAAGGCGCTCATAGAATGCTTTAATTCTTTCAATGCAGGGCTCACAAAGGGTTAGATTCTTCCCGAGGGCCTCGGCAACGGCAAGCATAGTTACGTCGTCGTGGGTTGGTCCCAGACCTCCAGAGATGATGAGAACCTCTGGTTTCCTATCTAGGATCTCACGGATAACCTTCTTTATCTCCTCAACGTCATCGCCGACGGTGGTTTTTCTCCTCACCCAGTAGCCCCTCTCGGTAAGCTTCTGGGCGATAAAGGCCGAGTTGCTGTCCACGGTGTTTCCGGTGAGGAGCTCGTCCCCTATGGTCAGGATTTCGGCGAACATGTCATCACCGCGGGATATTTTGAAGCCCCCCTTATAATCCCAGCGGGGGAAGTTTTCTATCTATATGTCAAAAATTTCTTTCTCGACGTTGTTTTTCACCACGAGTGAAAACAAGGCTTAAGTATTTCACAGCTATAAAATTCTTGGTGGTATCATGAAAGTTAAGGTGGGAATTAACGGCTACGGAACCATAGGAAAGCGCGTCGCTTACGCGGTCACTAGGCAGGACGATATGAAGCTGATCGGAGTTACCAAGACGAAGCCAGATTTCGAGGCTTACCGGGCTAAGGAGCTCGGTATTCCTGTCTACGCTGCGAGTGAGGAGTTTCTGCCGAGGTTTGAGAGTGCTGGCTTTGAGGTCGCCGGAACGCTCAGCGACCTGCTGGAAAAGGTCGACGTCATAGTCGACGCCACCCCCGGTGGCATGGGAGCAAAGAACAAGGCAGTTTATGAAAAGGCCGGCGTCAAGGCCATTTTCCAGGGCGGCGAGAAGGCAAGCACCGCGGAGGTTTCCTTCGTAGCCCAGGCCAACTACGAGAAGGCCCTCGGCAAGGACTACGTTAGAGTCGTCTCCTGCAACACCACCGGCCTCACAAGAACCCTCAGCGCAATTCAGGAGTACATCGACTACGTCTACGCCGTGATGATCCGCCGTGCCGCCGACCCGAACGATATCAAGCGCGGGCCGATAAACGCCATAAAGCCGAGCGTTACGGTTCCGTCCCACCACGGGCCGGACGTTCAGACGGTAATTCCGATAAACATCGAGACTTCAGCTTTCGTTGTGCCAACCACAATAATGCACGTTCACAGCATAATGGTCGAGCTGAAGAAGCCGCTCGAAGCAAAGGACGTCATAGACATCTTCGAGAACACCACGCGCGTTCTGCTCTTCGAGAAGGAAAAGGGCTTCGAGAGCACGGCCCAGCTCATAGAGTTTGCAAGAGACCTTCACAGGGAGTGGAACAACCTCTACGAGATAGCCGTCTGGAAGGAGAGCATAAGCGTCCGCGGAAACAGGCTCTTCTACATCCAAGCGGTCCATCAGGAGAGCGATGTAGTACCTGAGAACATCGATGCGATAAGGGCTATGTTCGAGATGGCCGACAAATGGGAGAGCATAAGGAAGACGAACCAGAGCCTTGGGATTTTGAAGTGAATCTCTCCAATTTATCCTTTTCTAGTTCTCCATATATGAATACCTGCCCTAGGAATAAAAAGAAAGGTTCAGACCAGTGACACCACTGAATATATGAAAACTAGGAAGAAAATCGCTCCAACAAAGTAAGCAACGCCGTGTGGAACCCTCACACACTTCGGCGGGCAGACCTTCTTCGTTTTGACGTACATCGCCACCGGCAGGATTCCCGCGTAGAGAAGGCCGCCGAATGTTCCAGCGAGCCAGAGGGCGCTGACGAAGCTCTTCAGACCGGCAAAGTATATCAGCAGGGGCGGAACCACCGTCAGGAGCCATGCACTTCTCTTGTCAAGCTTGAAGGCCTCGCGAAGGTTGTCCATCTGGGCGAAGCCTATGCCGATGTAGCTCGTGCTTATGGCCGCGAGCGGAAGGATAAGACCGAGCACCTTGCCTAAGCCACCATAGTAGTCTTCGAGAGCCGACGTGGCCAGCTGAGGGGTGTTCCCTCCTAGCGCACCAACGAAGGCAAAGACAAAGAGAGCGTAGAATGCCATCGGTACAAGATAACCTATAAGGACGGCCTTTTTGGTCTTCTCCGCGCTTTCGAGCCCTTTATACATCTCGGGAACAACCATGTGGCTAACGTAGGCGAAGATAGCGACACCTATCCCGGAGACCAGGGCGGAGGTATCTACCGTTGCCATGTTCTCAACGTTCACCCTCGGCAGCATCAAAGCCACTGCAACTGCCAGCGCACCAAGCAGGAGGAAGTTGAGCATCAGCTCTGCCTCGCCCGATGCTTTGAGGCCCATGAGCACGATCCCGCTCATAATCATCCAGAAAAATATAGCGCAGATGGATCTGTTAATTCCAAGCAGAGAGGAGAGTATGTCACCGCTTCCAGCGATGTAGGCTATGAGAGCTCCATAGCTGAGAACGGATATGCTCGCGAGCATCAGCCAGCCGCCCGCCTTCCCAAGCGTCTCTCGCGCAAGTGAAGTAAGCGTTCCTCCCCTCTGGACGGCCAGCTCAAGCACGAAAAGGGCTGTGAGGAGTGTGAGAATGCCAACGGCGACGATAATTGCTATTCCGGCAAAGCCCGCATTCTTAAGCGCGTACGGCAAGCCCAGAACACCCGCCCCTATTTGAGTCCCAATGAGTATAGCACTTGCCTCTGCCAGCGTGAGCTTTTTCATGACCATCACCAAGAGATGAAGAAAGGTTCATGAATTTAAGCGTTGCTCTGAAAAAGGTGTTTGCCACTGGTACCTGAAAAAGAGTAGAGAACAGACTTGGACGTTAGAGTCCAAGTTTTTTAAGGACTTCTTTGCTGGAAAAACCCTTAACCAGGAGATCTTTCTCACGAGAAGTTTCACCCCGAATTATTTCGACCTCAGTCCCAAGCATCTTGGAGAAGAACCTGACTACTTCTTTATTCGCCTTTCCTTCCACTGGTGGGGCTTTGATTTTGACTTTAAGCCTACCACGCCACTCATCAACGCCTTCAATCTCGTTCTTCTTCGCCTTTGGCTGGACGTAAAGCAGGATTACAGCGCCGTCCTTGGTTTCCCTGATGAACTTCATTTCCGACCCTCCAGCCTGTACTCCCAGACTATTTTCGGTGGAAACTCACCACGCTTAAGCTTTTCGAGTATCTCCCTCGCGATGCGGTAGGCGAAGTCGAAGGTCTCCCTGTCAATCAGGCCGTAGTTGAGGGCCATCTCAAGCTCGTCCTCGTCGAGAAGAAAGGCCTCGCCACCGGGAAAGACAAAGATGTCGAGAAACAGGTCAAGCATCTCTATCGTGTTCCCTTCGCGCTTCGTGTAGGCCAGAACGTCGATGTAGAGGCCTTTGAACTTACCGTTTTCGTCATAGACCTTCAGGATGTCGTAGTTCTCACCAACGAAGGCGAAGTAGACCATCGTGTAGCCGTTCTTGATGACTTCAACGCCGTTCACCCTGAGAGGAGCGAGCATACCCTCAAAGCGGGATTTGGCCACGATGACGTCCCCTAAGTCAGCCACGACATCATCATACCTCTCAAGAACCCTGTTCGGAAGGCGACGGTAGATGAGGTGGATCTTCATGAGAGACACCAGAAAGGATATTAGAAAAAAGAAGAACTCACTCCCCAAAAATCAGTTCTCTCAGCTTCTCCGGGAGCTCCTCTATCTTCACCCTGACCTGCTCCCTCGTGTCGCGGTCCCTGATCGTTACCGTGCCATCCTCGGGCGTCTGGTTGTCTATCGTGACGCAGTAGGGCGTTCCAATCTCGTCGTACCTAATGTAGCGCCTCCCTATCGTGTCCTTCTCGTCGTACACCGCTATGAAGCCCGCCTTCTGAAGCTTTCTGAACACCTCGTAGGCTATACTCTTGAGCGGTTCCTTCGCAACGAGCGGAAGGACTGCAACCTCAATAGGTGCCATGTCCTTCTTGAGCCTGAGGTAGGTTCTATCCTCCTCTATGACGAGGGAGTTCTCGAGGAGCAGGTAGAAGGGCCTGTCTATTCCAAAGCTCGGCTCAAGGACGTGGGGCACTATCTTCTCGCCCGTTATCTTCTCCTCGACCTCTCTGATGATGAAGTCGTCCTTCTCCAGCTCGTAGCCCTCGATGGTTATCCTGCCGTCCCTCTCCAGCACATCCACCAGGTTCCTGAGCTTCTCCTCGTCCCAGCTCTGGATCAGCTCGTTTATCCTCTTGGCGTCGCCTTTGAGCTTCGGTCCGACACGCTTCATGTTGAGGCTGACAACCAGGCGTTTGACTATCTTCGGTTCGTCGTAGTGGATGAGGACGGTTAAATCTGCCCCGCTCATCTTCATGTGCTTGCTGAGGTCATAATCTCCACGGTATGCTATGCCGACGCACTCCACCCAGCCGAAGCGCTCGCTGTGTATCTCCACATCCCACGTGTCGCTGGAGTAGTGGGCCCTCTCCTCGGGCAGCTGCTGGCGGAAGCGTATGGCACTCTCGGGAATGCCTATGTCGAGGAGAACGCGCTTGACCATAACCATGTAGTATGCGAAGAATGTGTTCATGATGTAGCCCTTCTTGACGGCCTCTTCAGCCGTCATCTCGATTTCCCCGAGGTTCTTGAGCTGGTTCTCTATCGGATAGAGCCTCAGAACCTCGTCCTTGACCTCGTCGAAGTGCGGATGTTCAGTCTCCTTCGGGTTGAAGAATATCTCCGCCTCGGCCTGCGTGAACTCCCTCAGGCGGAGCATCCCCTGTCTCGGTGAGATCTCATTACGGTATGCCTTCCCAATCTGGAACACGCCGAAGGGAAGCTTGTTCCTTGCGAAAGCGTTT
Source organism: Thermococcus sp. GR5 (assembly GCF_012027535.1). Taxonomy (NCBI): domain Archaea; kingdom Methanobacteriati; phylum Methanobacteriota; class Thermococci; order Thermococcales; family Thermococcaceae; genus Thermococcus; species Thermococcus sp. GR5. The sequence goes on from NZ_SNUN01000005.1 coordinate 25,225, forward strand.
AAGCGCCTGAAGTTCACGAAAATGCCCTGCGCCGTTTCTGGCCTCAGATAACCTTTTTGATCGCCGTAGGGGCCGATTTTAGTCTCGAACATGAGGTTGAAGTACCACACATCGGAAAGCTCGCCACCGCACTCGGGGCATTTTATGTCGTGCTCCCTTATGAGCCGGGTCAAATGGTCGGCACTCATACCCTCGGTGTCTATGCCGAGGGCCTCCTCAACGAGGTGGTCGGCCCTGAACCTGGCGCCGCACTTCCTACACTCAACAAGCGGGTCAACGAACTTGTCAACGTGGCCGCTTGCTATGAAGACCTTTTCGGGGGTTATGTCCGGGGTTTCAAGCTCGAAGAAACCCTCCCTCTGGAAGGCTTCCCTTATCTTCTGCTCGATTTTGCGCTTTATTGTAGCCCCCAGAGGACCGTAATCGTAAAAACCTCTCGTACCACCGTAGATTTCAAAGCTACCCCAGGCAAAGCCTCTCCTCCTCATGAGGTCCTGAAGAATCTCGTACTTATCCGCCATACTCACCACCTGAAACTCAAGTAAGGGATTTTCATAAAAACCTTTTGGGCGTTCGTTCGTCTAATCGTCAAGATAGGCAGAGGGAAAGAGTTATAAACCGATTGCCTCGTTATGGCTATGAGCTTTGATTATTTGGGAGGTGCGTGAAAATGGCGGAAAGACCACTCGACGTTATCCACAGGTCCCTCGATAAGGACGTGCTCGTCATCCTGAAGAAGGGGTTCGAGTTCAGAGGCAAGCTCATCGGTTACGACATTCACCTGAACATCGTCCTCGCCGGTGCCGAGATGATCCAGGACGGCGAGGTCGTTAAGAAGTACGGTAAAATTGTTATCAGGGGAGACAACGTCCTGGCAATTTCCCCGGTTGATGTTGGTGTTGAGTGAGCTTGAGTTTAGCGGGGTGATACCATGGGAAGCGGAACCGCGCCGAAGGGCAGGAGAAACCATACTCCCACTCACATCAAGTGCCGCAGATGCGGTAAGAGGTCATACAACATAAAGAAAGGCTACTGCGCCTCGTGCGGCTTCGGCAGGAGCAGGCGCATGAGGAAGTACAGCTGGTCCCACAAGTGGAAGAAGAAGAGGAACCTCCTCTGAACTTTTTTCTCTTTCCTTTAGTTCGGTCTCTTCTCAGTGCGTATAACAAATCATACTATAGACCACAATCCTTTTAAGTTCCTATATTAGTTTTACCGTTTAGAGGGACGTCTTAATGATGTTGAATGAGGATCAGCGAAGGCTATGGAAGCTTGCCTGGCCGGCCATCATGGGCAACATATCCCAGACCCTCCTCAACTTAGTTGACATGATGATGGTCGGCCAGCTCGGGGCGCTTGCCCTGGCCGCAGTTGGCCTCGGTGGACAGGTCAGCTGGTTCATGATGCCGATTATGGCAGCGGTTGCGACAGGAACTCTTGCCCTTGTAGCGCGTTTCGTTGGGGCAAGGGACGCAGAGAACGCGACTTTAGCTCTGGAGCAGAGTATTTACCTGTCTTTTCTCCTTGGAATCCCCGTGATGCTCTTCGGCTGGTTCTTCGGCGATGACATACTCAGGATAATGGGCGCGAGCGATAATGTCGTTGAGCTCGGCTACGAGTACATAAAGGTGCTTTTTGCCTTCTATCCCATAAGGTTCGTGGGATTCACGGCATTTTCGGCTCTGAGGGGCGCCGGCGACACAAAAACGCCTATGAAGCTCGGGATACTCATGAACATTGTCAACGCGGTCCTCGATTACCTGCTCATCTTCGGAAAGTTCGGCTTTCCAAAGCTCGGCCCGGTCGGAGCGGCGTGGGCTTCCGGAATTGGCATCACGACGTCTTTTCTCATCGGACTCTACCTCCTCTGGAGAGGAAAGCTGGTGCTCCGGTTCAGGCCGAGCTGGTCGTTCCATGTAGACATGGCAAGAAGAATCCTCCGCATAGGCATCCCCACGATGGTGGAGCGCGGCCTATTCAGCTTCTACAACTTCCTCTACATGAGCATAGTGACGCGCTTTGGAACCATCGCTTTGGCCGCACACCAGGTCGGCCTTAGGGTGGAGAGCATAGCCTACATGCCAGCCTTTGGCTTCAACGTGGCCACGGCCGCTTTAGTTGGCCAGAGTCTCGGTGAAGGAAAACCAGATAAAGCTGAAAAGACCGTCTACGAGGCAATTAAGATGGTCAGCCTCTTCATGACGACGATGGCGGTAATCCTCATAGTCTTCCCGCGCTATCTGGTTATGCCCTTCATAAGCACGAGCGACCCGAACTACGAGGAAGTCCTCCGCCTTGCGGCAATATATCTAATAATCGTCGGTATAAGCGAGATACCCCTTGGCTGGCTCTTCGTCCTCGGAGGTGCCCTGAGGGGAGCGGGAGACACCAGGAGTCCTATGTACATAACCGCGGTGAGCAAGCTGCTCTTCAGGATAGTCCCAGCCTATCTGCTCGGTTTTGGCTTCACAATAGGTTCGTTCCACTTTGAAGGCCTCGGCGTTATAGCGGCGTGGATAGCCATGAGCCTTGAGACCTTCACAACAGCGGCACTCTTCTGGTTGGTGTTCAAGCGTGGAAAGTGGAAGTACGTGAAAGTGTGATTGCCTGAGAAAATCCAAAGAGAAGGAAGTTTAAAGTGCCGAAACGTGGAACACTGCCTCCATCAGCCTTCCGAAGAGGTAGCTCAGGAACGCTGCACCGAGACCCGTTGCAACCATCTCGGCGACCTTCTTCCTTATCGAGATTCCTGATAGGAGCGATATGATGGTTGCCACTATCGCCAGGGCAGAACCGGCCAAGAGTATTGAGAACGGCAGAGCCGTTAGGGAGCTTGAAGCGAGGAAGTACGGCGTGACCGGGAATGCAACGCCTAACAGATAGGATATTCCAGTGTAGAGCGCCGCCCTTATCTCGTTTTCCTCTGCCTCTGGAATGAGAAGCTTCATGATGGCTTCGCTGTTGTTAGCGAGTTCCTTGGCAACTTCTTTGGCAACTTCCTCGGGCATGCCGCCTTCGGTGAGTTTATCAATGAGCTCTTCCATGGCCTTCTCAGGAGAAACCCGGAAGAGAACCTCCATCCTATCCCGAATTGCCTCCTTAATCTGCCTCTGGGAACGGACCGAGACAAAGGTTCCTATCGCCATCGAGAGCGCCCCAGCAACGCCGACGATGAGACCACTTATTCCGACGAGCTGGGGATTGTTGGGGTAGACCGCGGAGAGACCTGTTACAGCACCAAGGATCTCAACGAGACCATCGTTCATGCCAAGAACTAAGTCGCGCGTGTTTTCGACGTGGAAGCGCTGCTTGCTCTCATAGAAGAACTTCTCGTGCTCCAGCTCGTCGAGAATGACCTCTTTTATTTGCCCCATCTCTTCGGGAGTAAAGCGGTCAGCGTAAGTCGTGAGGTACCTGAAGTACTTCTGAATTGCACTGTTCTCGCCCATCTCAAGGAGGGAAGCGACCGAGCCAGGACCGAGTATCTTCCGGAGCAGCTTGACGCTCCAGATGGTGAGCCTCTTAACGCTTGGCTTCGGGACTTCTTCGCCGTGCTGTGTTATGAAATCATACCAGAACTTAGCGTGCTTTGATTCTATGTTCGAGAGCCTGAGAAACTCCTTCCTTATTTCGTCGTCCTTCTCTATCTTTGCCAGCTGGGCGTAGAGAACCGAGTCTGCATACTCGTCCTTGTAGAACTCCTTCGCGAGTTTAAGCATCTCGTCCATTTGCCCACCTCCGTAAGAAATCCGAAGAAAAGTTAAAATGCCTATCGGAAGGTTGAGGAATTCCGATCGTTCTTCAATATGAAATCACTGAAGTTCCCTCAGCGCCTCAAGCACCTCTTCAAATGGTGCGTCCGTTTTAAGGGCCGTCGGCGAGAAGTGCGTCCTCGTTGCCTTATAGCCCTTCTCGTAGAGTATCTCGATGACTCCAGCGAGCTTCCTGACCTCAAGCCCGTGCCTCCTCGCTACCGCGTGGGTGTCGTAGAAAAACGGGACGTCAAGCTCGTCTTTTAAGAGTTCCAAGAATTTCCGTGTTTTTTTACTTCCGAGTGGATGTTCAGCACTCAGCCTATGAAGCTCCTCGACGAACTCCTGGTTCTTCAGCGGGCCAAGCCACAGCGGCCCATGGGCGGTGGCTTTCGATGGGAGGAAGGCGTTTTCAAACTCGAACTTTCCGCTCTCGTCTTGGTAAAGGTAGCCAAGCTGCTTCATGCTTTTATCTGCCCTCTTTGCTCCGTTCCTCAGCTGGAGGAAGGCCCTGAAGTAGTGGTCACGGTAGTAGGCCAGAAGAACCTCAACGCCGAGGTCGTATTTGGCAGCGTACCTGACGAGGGTCCCAATGAGGATCCTAAGGCCTGCCTCATGGCAGAGCTCGCCCCTTATGGGCTCTGCAAGGTATTTGCGCAGGCAAGCGTTCCTGTAGGCTCCGCAGAGGACTCCAGTGTCGGTCGCAGTGATAGCCAAAACACCGCGCCTTTTTACGGCTCTAAGGGCCGAATCAAGGAACTCCATCGGCGAGCCGAATGGGTCCAAGTCAACAAAGTCGAAGTATCTAAACTGCTCGTTCATCAGCCTGTTAGCGTCGGCGTTGGTTACAACCAACGTTTTTTCTCCCTCGAGAACGGCCATCTTCCCTTCGATTTTGAGCTCTCCGGAGAAGTTCAGCTTCACGTTATCGACTATAAGCCTGAACGCATTGGGATTTATGTCGTTGAGCCATATCTCCCCAGCAGGGGTTTCGAGGGCGTAGCGGACGCCTCTTATCCCTGTCGCAGAGAGCGCATCAAGAACGCGCCTGGAGCCGAGAACCTTCAGAGCAAGAACGCTTATGTCTCTGTTCAGAGCCATAAGGGGATTGTAGAAGACCGGCGCATCGTAAATCCTCTCGGCCTTTGGAACCAAAATCCTCGCGAGACCTTCCCTCACTTCCTTTAGCTCCATCATCTCACCAGAGAAAGAAAAGGTTGGGGGGTTTAAAGGATTTCGACGTAGTCGCCGAGGGCCTGTCCGGGAAGGCCTGGCTTGAAGTAGGCCTTGACCTCACCGCGGTTGCCGTGAGGTTTGAGAATCTTTCCAACCATCTTCTTTCCGGTCGGCGTCCTCCAGACGACCTTCCTGCCGATGAGCCTGGCAGCCTGCTCCCTTCCGTCAACGCCGAGCGGCTTGAGAATCATGTGGTGGTTGTCCTGGTGTTCGTGGGTACCGGCGTAGGCAAGGACGATGGCCTTTCCACGTGGCATCGCCCTCACCTCCACCGAAGGGGGTTCACTGGAGGGAACTTTTAAGCTTTATCCTTCAAACCCGGCGAGCCCATCATCTATATCAAGTATCTCCCTAATGTCCTTGATTTTGACGAAGTTCTGCCTCTCGAAGAGCAGAGCCACGTCGCTCTTGTAGGGAGAGGCCTTCTGGACGAGGAGTGTGTTATCATCGAGGATGTAGGTGAACCTTCCCGGGCTGTCATCAACCCACACGAATGGCTCATCAGGATAGAGCGCCCTGAGGGTCTCGAACTTCTGGAGCATGTCCTTCGTACCCTTAAATGTTATAACCTCATCGAACTCGTCGTACCAGTTCGTCTTCTTCATGAAGATGACCTTTCCGCCTGGATAAGTGTGCTCGCCAGAGAAGCTTATAACGCGCCTTCCGCGCTTTCTCAGCGTTCTGATTACCTCCTTCGCGAAGGGGAAGTCCTTAATGTACTTCGGCATCAGCTTGTAGTACTCGTGTATCGTCCCCTGGGCCACCAGCTCGTGGATGACGCCAAGGTACTGGTAGGTCAGCTTGCCCTTGATGAAAAGGAAAAGTGCCTTGTAGTACTCGTCATAGAGGTCGCTCTCTATCACGGCGGGAATGGTTTTCTCTATAGCTATCGTGAGAGCCTTCTCAACGGCACCCGTGCTGTCAACGAGCGTCCCATCGAAGTCAAAGAGGTAAACTACCATGATTGAGGGTATCACCTACGGAGTTATAACGCTTTCTTCCCGAAAGGATTTTATTAATGAAGCCCATCATCACGTCTGGTGGTTGTGATGAGAATCGAGAGACTCCAGGAGTACATCTCAGAGAAGGGTCTTGACGCCGCTCTAATAACGAGAAGGGAGAACCTCTTCTACTTTACCGGAAGCTCACCCGTCCTTGGTGGCTATCTCGTTGTTACCCCAGACGAGAGCGTGTTTCTCGTTCCAGAGCTCGAGTATGAGGAGGCGAAGGAGACTTCAAAGGTCCCCGTTGAAAAGTTCAAGGCTGGAAAGGAGCTGTACGAGAGGCTGAAAAGCTTCAAACTAAGAAAGCTCGGCATTGAAGGCAGAACGAGCTTTTCAATGGTTCAGGCCCTCGGGGAAAAGGCCGGTGTTGAGGACTTCGACGTTCTCGATGAGGTCATCAAGGAGCTCAGAATCATTAAGACAAAGGAAGAGATAGAGGTCATTGAAGCTGCCTGCAAGATAGCCGATATGGCCATGATGGCGGCGCTGGAAGAGATAAGTGAGGGCAAGCGTGAAAGGGAAATAGCCGCGGAGATGGAGTACGTCATGAAGATGAACGGCGCGGAAAAGCCAGCCTTCGACACTATAATAGCCAGCGGCTGGCGCTCTGCTCTGCCCCACGGCGTTGCCAGCGACAAAAGGATAGAGCGCGGCGAGCTGGTCGTTATCGACGAGGGCGCCCTTTACAGACACTACCATTCCGATATGACCAGAACCATTGTTGTTGGATCCCCCAACGAGAAGCAGAAGGAGATCTACGAAATAGTCCTTGAGGCCCAGAAGAAGGGTGTGGAGGCAGCAAGGCCTGGAATAACGGCCAAAGAGCTTGACACCATTGTCAGGAATATCATAGCCGAGTACGGCTACGGCGACAACTTCATCCACTCCACCGGCCACGGCGTAGGCCTTGAAATCCACGAGTGGCCTCGTGTGAGCCAGCAGGACGACACAGAGCTCAAGCCGGGCATGGTAATAACTATCGAGCCCGGTATATACATTCCCAAGTTCGGCGGAGTTCGCATAGAGGACACCGTTCTCATAACCGAGAACGGCGCAAAGAGGCTTACCAAGACTGAGAGGGAGCTTATCTGACTCCTTCCCTATTTCTCTCACAACTTTTTAAAGCCCGACACCTATTTTTTCAGGGGGTGAGAAGGTGCAGATAATCCACGAGGATCCCAAGGAGGGCAAGGTGAAGGTCAAGGCAGAGACTCTCGATGATCTCTGGCACCTCTACCACATCATCGACGAGGGAGACGTCGTTTACGCTAAAACGCTCAGAAAGCAGAGCCAGAGGAGCGACTCCCTGAGAGCGGAGAAGGTCGAGGTTATCCCAGTCTTCCTTGGAGTTAGGGCGGAGAAGATAAACTTCCACAAGTTCGCCAACCAGGTACGCGTTACCGGGCCGATAGTCTACGCGAGCAGGGAGGACGTTCCCCTCGGGAAGTACCACACCATAGCCATCGAGGAGGGCACGGTAGTCACAATCCAGAAGCCACGCTGGAAGGAGCATCACATCGAGCGCTTGAGGGAAGCGGTCAGCGCCTCCAAGCGCGCCAGGGTCATGATAGTCGTTATCGATGATGGCGAGGCCGACATGGCGCTGGTGAGGGAATATGGCGTGGAAATACTCACGAGCATAAGGCACAACCTCGGCGGAAAGCGTTACAACACGGACAGGGAAGCCGAGGAGAAGAGGTTCTTCCACGATGTGGCAAAGACCATGGAGGAGATAATGAACCGTGAGAAGGTCGAGAAGGCCATAGTTGCCGGCCCTGGTTTCGTCAAGGAAGACTTCTACAAGTTCCTCCGAGAGAACTATCCAGAGCTGGTCAAGAAGGTCGTCATCGAGGACACGAGCGTGACCGGCAGAACGGGCATCTACGAGGTTATCAAACGTGGAACCGTCGATAGGGTCTACCACGAGAACCGCGTTGCGAAAGAAGTCCAGCTCATTGAAAAGGTGCTCGAGAACATAGCGAAGAACAACGGCCTAGTTGCCTATGGCCTCAGGGAAGTCGAGGAAGCAGCGAACTACGGCGCGGTTGAGACGCTCCTGGTTCTCGACGAACTGCTCAAGGGGGAGATGAGAGAGAAGATCGAGGAACTAATGGACGCTGTTAGATACTCTCGCGGTGAGGTCGTCATCGTCAGCTCAGAGCATGAAGGAGGGGAGAAGCTGAAAGCCCTTGGAGGCCTGGCGGCTCTGCTGAGGTTTAGAGTGAAATGAGCTCTACCCCTCTCCATACAGCTCTGTGTAGGGGTCCCTTTCAAAAGTCGGGAAGGTCTTTTCTTTCCCTCCTTTCACAAGAACCCGTTCTTTTTCCTCCGTGAACTCCCCGAGCTCGAATGCCATAATTCCATTTTTATGTAATTCTTCAATTAAAGCATCAGCTTTCTCGGGCGGCGTTATGGCTATCAGCGTTCCCGTTGAGGAAACGCTCCACGGCTCAAGGCCGTAGAACTCAAGCACCTTCCTTACCAGAGGGTCGAGGTAGAGTCTATCCGCATAGACCCTGAACCCAACCCCCGAATTCTCAGCTATCTCGTGGAGCGCTGTTAGGCCGCCTTCGGTGGCATCGTGCATGCCCCTGACGAACGGCCTCGCAATCAGGGCGTCAGGAAGGGCAGTCTCAAATGTGAAAAGCCTCTTAAGCCTCTCGATCTCCTTGAATGTTAGAAACTTCCTTAGCTCCTCCTCCCGAAAATACGCGGCAGAAACGGCAAACTCGAGGCCGATCTTGGCGGTAACGATTATTTTATCGCCCGGCTCCGCCAGCGGGAGCTTTAGTTCGTCTTTTCTCACCAGACCCATCGCGGTGGTCGTTGAAGTGGGCTCTGCTATAGTTGGGTAAGCCCCAGTGTGGCCACCAATTATGGAGCTTCCATACTTGCGGCACTCGGTGTTTAGGCTTCTCATGATGTTCTCCAGGAAACTTCTCTCGGTCCCAGGGGGAAAGAGCAGATCAACTATCAGCCACCTTGGTCTTGCACCAAAAACTGCAACATCACTCGCTGCAAAATGGTAGGTGAAGAATCCGAAGGTTTCTTCGGGCACGCCAAGTGTCGGGTCTGTGGCGACGATTAAGTAGTGCTCGTGGTCGTATTCGAGGACTGCCGAGTCGAACCCTTCCCGCGGGCCGTAAATAACCCGAACATCCTCAATTCCAATGTTTGGAAAGACAACTTCTCTCAGAACATCATTCCTTAACTTTCCGGGTGGGAGTCTCACCCCTCAACCCTCCGGAACTTCGCGATTATTTCCTGTGCATCCCTTAGGGTTTCTTCATCGCAGTCCCAGCACATGATTTCGAAGCTCGGAACGCGGACGCTCATGCGAACCTTTTTTCTCCTCGCGAGCTTACTTATCTCGTAGTTTACTCTATAAGCCAAATCCATGAGCTTGGGAGTTACAATTTCCTCACGGTCTATGTACTGCAACGGACAGCCCTCGCGCCACTGCCTTCTGCGGGCGTGTTCATACATGCGGTATGGCCTTATTCTGGCCTCTTCCGCAAGAGCTTCAACTTCCTCGGCGGTGTACTTAATCAATGGCCTGAAAAATGGGATGCCAATTCTCGGGAGGCCGCAGAGCCGTATATCCGTCCTGCACTGGTCGAGCAGGGCGCCAATTATCTTGTCGTTGGCGTTATCACCTTTAGCCAAAACATCAAAGCCGTTGTTGATGGCAAACCACTTGGCGTTCCAAAGCATCACTTTCTTGCAGTTGATACATATGGGACCCTTTCTGCCAGCTGTCTCACGGAGAAGACCATCAGTTACGTCCACAAGGTAGTGTTCAACGCCGAGCTTTTTCGTAAATTTCATGGCCCAGTTGAGCGTTTCCCTCCAGCTCCAGCGGTGGAAGAATGTGAGGGCTGAAACGTTGAGACCTGCTTCATTGAGCAGGTAGAGGGCCAAGCTGCTGTCCTTTCCCCCGGAGAATAGGACGAGAATCTGTTTCTCATAAAGCCCGCTTCGTTTAGAGAACTCCCGTATTTCATTAACGACACTCTCAATCATGGGGAAAAATACTGAAAGAGGCTTAAAAATCTAAGCCTCAGATGTTAATCTTGCCGACCCACTTCTCGGCGAGATTGCCGAAGATCGGGAACTTGTAGTACTCACCCTGGTAAGCCTTAAGTATTCCAAGTATCAAAAAGACAAGCCACGCCAACCACACCAACATACCCAGTAATGTGAAGAGAAGTCCTAGTGGTCCAGCAATGATACTCAGAATTGCACCTAGTATCCACAGAACTATCCAGATAATGGTGAGACCTATGAACGTAATCGTTGACTGCATAGCATGGAAACGGACAAAATCACTTTCCTTCTCTAGCACCAGAAAGAGTATGCCAGTGAGCCATCCGAGCACATACGCCAGCAAAGCCTCAACGTTCTCCTCCATGCCCAGAGAAGTCTTCTTTTTGGGTTCTTCGGGTGGAATCTCCTCCATAGACAACACACCTCCGAAATTCAATTAATTGTATTCTCTTTAATTCCTTAAATATCTTTCCAAAGTTTTAACATAGGCTCCAAAGAAGAAATCTTACGTAAGCCTACATCTAAACCAACAGTTTTCTGATTTCGAACCATCGGGCTTTGTTAGGCCCACCAAAGCTTTTTAAGGCTATCTACATATCCAAAATAGAATTAGGATAACCTAACGGTGATGCTCATGATTGTACCCTTAAACACCCTAAGACCCGGAGAAGGGGGAATCGTGGTTAACATAGTGGCCGGGTCCTATGCAAGACAGAGACTGGTTTCTATGGGGCTTACACCTGGAACCACGGTTCAAATCATCGAATCGCACTCAATGGGCCCAATGATTATCTCCGTTGGAGGAGTAAAGTTTGCCATTGGTAACGGATTAGCCGCCAAAGTCATGGTCAGAAAGCTCTGAGGTGGTTCTCCATGATGAAGGTCATTGCTCTGACCGGAAATCCTAATGTTGGGAAGACCACTATTTTCAACGCCTTGACCGGCATGCGCCAGCACGTCGGCAACTGGCCGGGAGTTACCGTTGAAAAGAAGGAGGGAATCCTGGAGTACAGGGGGCAGAAGTTTCTCGTGGTAGACCTCCCGGGAACTTATTCTCTTACCGCTCATTCTGTTGACGAGCTCGTGGCGAGAGATTTTCTCCTCAAGGGGAGCGCGGATGTTGTTGTGAACGTCGTGGATGCGACGGCCCTAATGAGAAACCTCTTTCTCACGATGGAGATACTCGAAATGAGCCTTGACAACGTGATCATAGCGCTCAATAAGACAGACCTCGCTGAGAAGAGAGGCATCGAGATAAACGTTAAGAGGATGGAGGAAGTCCTTGGCGTTCCTATCGTCCCACTCAACGCGAAGGAGGGCATCGGTATTGAGGAGCTCAAGGAAAGGATATACCAGATGGCGAACGGCAAGCTGAAGGCTCACCCCGTCATCCCGACCTATGACCCAGAAGTCGAAAGGGAAATCGAACACATAACCGCGGCCCTTAGAAATACTCCCCTGGCAGAAAAGTACAGCCTCCGATGGCTCGCCATAAAGCTCCTCCAGAGGGACGACGGAGTAATAAAGCTCATCCTCAGGCACCTTGGAAAGGAGAAGCTCGACGAGATAATGACTCACATAGAGGAAGTCGAAGAGCGGTATAAGCGCGCGATGGATCTCATAATAGCCAGCCAGAAGTATGAGTTCATAGATGGACTCATGCACAGGTTCGTGAGGTATTCCCATGAGCAAGGAGAGACCTTCAGCGACCAACTCGACCGGATTCTGACGCATCCAGTTTACGGCCTCTTGGCACTCTTTGGAGTGTTCTACCTTGTCTTTAAGTTCGTCTTCACCTTTGGAATGCCCCTTCAGGAACTGCTTGATGGGGCTTTCTCGAACTTTGGAGAGTGGCTAGCCCCCCAAATAGCTAGCGAGATCCTCCGCGGTTTGGTTGTTGATGGAATTATTGCCGGAGTCGGCTCGGTTCTAAGCTTCTTCCCGCTGGTGTTCCTCCTGTTCCTTGCCATGTCCCTGCTCGAGGACGTCGGCTACATGGCCAGGGCCGCCGTCGTGATGGAGAGAATAATGCGCAAGTTCGGCCTCCCCGGGAAGAGCTTCATACCCATGGTCCTCGCCTTCGGCTGCAACGTTCCCGCAGTGATGGCCACCAGAACCCTTGACGATGAGAGGGACAGACTCGTTACGATGCTTGTAAACCCATTAATCCCGTGCAGCGCGAGGCTGAGCGTCATAAGCTTCCTCGCAGGGGCCTTCTTTATCGAGAGGCGGGCCCTCGTGGCAGTCAGCATTTACGCCACTGCCATACTCCTCGCGCTCCTCACGGCATGGGTCATCAGCAGGTTCATAATCAAAGGGGAAGAAAGCCCCTTCATCATCGAGCTACCAGAATACCTTGTGCCCTCATGGAAGACGATACTGCTCCACTCCTGGGAGAGGAGCAAGGAGTTCGTCAAGAAGGCAGGAACGATAATACTCCTGGGATCGATAGCAATATGGTACCTCAGCAGCTACCCCGTCGAGATAGGCACCGGCCAGAGCTACGCTGAGAGGCTCGGCACCTTTTTCGAGCCCTACATGAAGTTCATGGGCCTTGACTGGAAGGCTGCGGTAGGCCTGCTCTTCGGTATAATCGCCAAGGAGAACGTCATCTCGACTTACGGTATAATCTACGGAAATGAGGAGGTAATAGCGAGCGTCATGACACCCCTTCAGGCGTATGTGCTGGCCCTTGTTACGACCCTCTACGTCCCGTGTATCGCCACAATCGGTGCGATAAGGGCTGAGAGCAACTGGAAGTGGGCGGCATTTACGGTTTTTTACATGATAGCGCTGGCTTCCATAGTAGGAATAATAGTCTGGCAAATCGGCACGGCTCTGGGTCTTTGAGGTGAAAAAGATGCTTGAGCAAATCCTTGAGCTGATCAAGGAAGGGAAAAGCCTCGATGAGATAGCCGAGAGGCTCTCGCTCCCGCGGGAAGAAGTTGAGGGGGCGCTGAAGATCCTGGAAACTCTGGGCTACATTGAACGGGTAGAACTCGGAAGCTCGACCTGTGAAACATGCCCTCTCAAGAGTGTCTGCCCCGGCTCCTGTTTCCGCTTTAAGGGGCAGATATACATCGTTCCGGAATTAAATCTCAGTGGACAGAAATGAACTCCTCCTCCTTTTCGTTCATTGTGGGACATATTTAATGGCCGTAAAATATATAAGTTTCCAGCAGGAGTGTTAAATGGTGATACTATGAAAGCCGTTATTCTTGCTGGTGGTTTTGGAACTAGGTTAAGGCCACTTTCATCAACCAGACCAAAGCCGATGGTTCCAGTTCTTGGCAAGCCGAACCTTCAGTACCTTCTGGAGAGCCTTGAGAAGATATCCGAAATCGACGAAGTTGTTCTTTCGGTTCACTATATGAAGGGGGAGATAAGAGAGTTCATCGACGAGAAGATGAGCGATTATCCCAAAGACATCCGCTTCGTTAACGATCCCATGCCGCTTGAAACCGGTGGTGCGCTCAAGAACGTTGAGGACTACGTGAGCGAGGACTTCCTCGTTATCTACGGTGATGTCTTCACGAACTTTGACTTCAAAGAGCTTATAGAGGCTCACAGAAAGAACGGTAGCCTCATCACTGTTGCCGTCACCAAGGTCTATGATCCCGAGAAGTACGGTGTCGTTGAGGTCGATGAAGAAGGCAAGATTGTTCACTTCGAAGAGAAGCCCAAGAGGCCGAAGACTAACCTCGTCGATGCCGGAATATACATGGTGAACAAAAAGGTTCTTGATGCCATTCCAAAGAACAAGGAGGTCTACTTTGAGAAGGAAGTTCTTCCGAAGTTTGTCGCCCAGGGAGAGGTTTATGCCCACCAGATACCACGCGGGCACTACTGGATTGACCTCGGAACGCCAGATGATCTTTTCTACGCCCACCAAATAGCGATGGACGAGATAACTAAGCAGAATGGCTACTACACCATCAAAGAAGGTGCAGAGGTTCCAGAGGACGTTGAGATTCAGGGACCTGTCTACATCGACGAAGGGGTCAAGATAGGCCATGGCGCCAAGATAAAGGCCTACACGTATATCGGTCCGAACAGCATAATCGAGGACAAGGCATATCTCAAAAGGGCCATCCTGATAGGAAGCGACATAGTCAAGGAGAGGGCGGAGATAAAGGACTCCATACTTGGAGAAGGCGTCGTTATTAGCAGGAACGTCCTCCTCAAAGAGAACGCCGTCGTCGGTGACTATGCCAAGATATACGACAACCTCGTCATCTACGGTGCGAAGGTACTCCCGTGGAAAAAGGTCGAGGAGTACGAAGCCTACATCAAGATAAAGCTCGATCCAACCAAGGTCAGACCCGGCGTTACGCCGGAGCGCTGTCCGCTTGGACTGCCCGAGTGCATCTACACCAAATTCAAGGCCATAGCAGGAGAAAAACCATCCTGTGACGAGTGTATCGAGAACCAGTGGCTCTTCTGAGCCTTTCCTCTTTTTGAACCTTTAAGACAAGCTTTAAATGCTCGTGAAAGAAGGAAATCAAAACTGACCTCCTTCCCGCCCTGAAGGGCGATGCCTGAAGAAGAAAAATGTCAAAAACTTTCGATGAAACTTTGCGCCAGCAAAGTTTTCTTCAGTACCTAATTCTCGGGTTGTACTCGAGGAGCATCAGGCCGTTCTTGAATATTCTTATCGTGCCGCTCTCGGAGAGGCTTATGGAGATGGCTTTAGTCAGCTTCGTTATTCCAGCAGCTGCTATGTGCCTGCTGCCGAGTCCCGGCGGGAGCATCAGGTCTATGGCCCTGGGATCAACCTCTATGTACCTTCCCGCCGCTATGATCCTCCCAGTATTGCTTACGACGAACGCCCCGTCAAGCTGGGCAAATTCTTTAATGATCTCCTTGCTGTCCCTGTCAAGAACGTTTATCTTGTGGCCCTTGAAGGGGTTGGGTATCATCTGGTGGGAGTGCTTCAGCACGTTCCTCGTGTCGCCGATTATGAAGAGCGTTCCTACAGGTGTGCCCTCCCTTCCTTCTATGCTCAGCTCGATGGTTATCTCAAGCAACCGCTGAAGGACGTTCTGGTTCTGGGCAAAGAAGCCTCTCATGGCGGAGATGCTTTTCTTGACAGTTTTGATTCCGATCAGCTCGCTGGTAACGTAAACGAAAGAATCCCCCTCTTTAACTATATCATGCTCAAGGAGAAATGCCGAGATTAAGTTGAGAATGTTGTTCAGATCAAGATTCTGGGGAATTGAAACTCTTTTGATCTTCTCGTTCTCAACGTCAAAGGAAGAGCTCACTATTACAACAGTAACTCCTATGTCCGGAATTCTTCCCTGCTCAACGTCTTCGAGTATCACCAGCGATTTCCCTTCGAGTTCTTTTACGATATCGATCGCGCTTTTTATCAGTATCCCGGGGATTCTCTTGCCCATATTAACCAGCCATTAATGAAGTGACTTTGGGTAGTATAAAAATCTACCGTCTTCAGAAAACGTTAAAACTAAGCGTGCTATATGGCATTTGGTGTGAAACATGAGGATCGTGGTTGCAATAACCGGGGCAAGTGGTGTAATCTATGGTGTGAGGTTGATCGAAGTTCTGCGTGAGCTGGGGCATGATGTTGTGACGGTAGCTTCTAAAACAGGTCTGGCAGTGATAAGGCACGAGCTTGGAATAGATTTCAAGCCGGATTACCGAGAGGAAAATCTCTTCGCGCCGATAGCTTCTGGCTCCAACCGCTTCGATGCCGTGGTAATAGCCCCCTGTTCGATGAAGACTCTTTCCGCAATAGCCAATGGCTACGCCGACAACCTGATAACAAGGGTAGCCGATGTTGCTTTAAAGGAACGCAGAAAACTTATCCTACTCGTCAGGGAAACCCCCTTAAACTTGATACATCTGCAAAATATGGTGCTGGCCACCCAAGCTGGTGCAGTCGTTATGCCAGCTTCCCCAGGATTTTACACAAAACCCAAAACTTTGGACGAAATGGTAAACTTTATAATTGGAAAAATCCTAGATCTTCTTGGGATCGAGAACGAGATATACCCTCGGTGGAGGAGTTGATATGGTCCAGCTTGATGACCTTGATAGGGCAATCCTCCGCATTCTGAAGGAGGATGCAAGGTTGACAATATCCGAGATAGCCGAGAGGCTTAATAGGCCGGAATCCACGATCCATTTTAGGATTAAAAAGCTACAAGAGCGAAACATCATTGATAAATACACTATAATCATTGGCAAAGAGCTCCAGCCGAAGAGTCTCGCCATAGTTTACATTCAGGCCGAGACCCCTATTATAGAAGACTTCCTCGAGAGGTATATTAATTACATTATGAAAACTCTTTCCATGCTTCCCAACGTCTTGGCAGTTTCTAGGAGTGGAAAGGATGGAGTTATTGCGTTGGTAGGGGAAGAAAGTCACGAGAAGCTCAACCGCTTTGTGGACGAGACTATAAGAGTCCTTCCGACCCTCAAGCGAGTCGAAGTATTCACGCTGGACGAGTTCAGCAAGGGCGAGGGACTCGTTGGGTTCCTAGTGGGGGTCTAAATGGAGATAGAGGTTAAGTTTCGCGTTGAATTTAATGAGACCAAAGACGCAATAGAATCTCTCGGTGCCATATTCATCAGAGAAGAGCTTCAGGAAGACCTCTACTTTTCTCTTTCCCTTCCAGAGCTCCTTAGGCTTAGGCGGATAACCAACCTTGGAAAGTCTTTCCTCACGTACAAAAGGATAAAGGATCCCGGAAAGAACGAGGAGTTCGACGAAATAGAAGTTGAAGTTTCGGATTTTGAAAAAACCCGGGAGATTCTAAAACGTCTCGGCTTCAAAGAGGACGTATGGGTTAGGAAAAGGCGTCTGGTTTATAAGCTCGATGATGTAACGTTTGAGCTGAGCGAAGTTGAGGGACTGGGGGCTTTTCTTGATATAGAGGTCATGAGCAACGACATTGAAGGCGCGAAAAAGCGGATATGGAAAATTGCAGAAAAGCTCGGATTAACGGAAAAAGACGTTGAGCCAAGGCTGTATCAGGAGCTCCTCCGCGAGGTTGATAGCAGGGGCAAAATGTAAATACTTCAAACCCCATAAAGACTATCTGGGGGTACCATGGGGGTTAATAGGGGCCAAGGTTCTCTCGAGTACCTCTTCATGATAGTGGCCGCTCTGGTGATAATCCTGGTCGTGGTACGCGCGATAAGCGGCATATCTGCACCGTACTCAACCGCACTCACAGTGGATCCTGAAAGCCTGACCAGCCAAGTTGAGGACCAGGAGAGCTTTAAGGTTGAAGCATAGGTTGAGGACAGCGGCGATGGTACATACAAGGTTTACTACCGCATATGGGCTCTTGAAAAACCCCTTACAGGCGCAGAGGTTCAGCTGGTGTGTTTCGGCCCCACCAACAACGTCGCTGGCCTTGACCCCATTAAACACGAAGGTACCCTCGAGCCGGTCAATTACTGGGCGAACTACTGGACACCAGTTCCGAAGGAAGCGTTTCCATGCCAGGTGCAGTTCACACTCTGGAAGAGGGGACTGGGATGAAGTGGGCCAGGTTTTTCGTTTTGCTAGCTTTAATCTGCTTTTCAATCTTTACAACACGCGTCTCAGCAAGCTTCACGGTCTACTACGGCCAGATAGGACCCTCAGAGTACTCTGAGCTCGGTAGCTTTGACATACTAATCCTCTCACCTACCGTAAACTCGACCTACGTTTCGAAGCTATCGTCTAACCACACCGCTGTCGGCTACGTCAGCCTTGCGACAATAGGTGGCTGGGAACCATGGGCAAAGAACCTCCCGAAGGGCCTGCTAATAGGAGAAAACCAGAACTGGGATGAAGGAGTAGTGGACTTTTCGTCGCCTGAATGGGAGCGTATAATTTTGGAAGAGGCGATTCCATATATCCTTTCCCAGGGCTTTGATGGAGTCTTCCTCGACAACCTCGATTACGTTGATCTATATCCTGATAAAAAGGACGCAATGGTCAATCTCGTGAGGGCCATTAGGGAGCGCTATCCCAACATTACAATAATCGCCAACAGAGGCTTCTCGATAGCTAAGGAAATAGCGCCCTACGTTGACTACCTCCTCCTTGAGGACTTCGTGACATACTACAACTTCTCAAGCGACCGCTACGAGGTTTTTGATGAGAGCGAACTTCAATGGGAGTTCGACCAGATTCAAAAGCTTAAGTCCCTAAACGTCTCAATACTCGCCCTAAGCTACGCTGACCTAACCAACGAATCGCAGGTGAGGGAGTTCTCCGCATTAATCTGCATGTACGCAGAAGAATACAATGTCTCCGAGGTCTATCTCGCCGACCTGAGCCTCCAGAGGATAGGTTTTGACCCGTGTGGGCGTCAGAGGGAGGGCGCAAGGACTACCTGGAAAGGCACACCTCAAGAAACGTCCAGTGAAGAAAATGAAGAGGCCGTCTGTGGGCCAGTGATTTTCCTCCCGCTGATTATTCTTGGTCGTTTCATCTTGCGGTAGCGACAATCTTGATGATGTCGTTGAACCCGAGCTCGTAGTCCTCTCCAACACGCCTGTGGGTTCTGGCGTTGACGGCGTAGATGAAGGTCTTTCCGAGGTCTGTGTGGACTTTGTAGGCTAAGTCCCTCGGCGTTGAGCCCTTGGGTAGTAAGTGGACGTGCGGCAGAACGTTGCCGAACTGGTCTGTGAGCTTGTGCTCGTCCTCGACCGGGTAAACCGGAACCAACTGGAGTAACTCGAAGACGGCCCTGTTTATGACTTCCTGCACGCCGGTAGAGCCAAACCTGTCGAGAACTTTCTCCTTGATGAGCTGGAGAGCCTTTTCCTGCTTGGCGCTCATTGGCTTCAGGATCTTGAAGTCGCTTGAGCCAGGGACGTAGTCTATGAAGCCAGCCTTTGCGGCTTTTCTGAGGGTGAGCTCAGCCGCCGCTGAAGTCGGAACAACTATGTATCCCCTCTTCTCGCCCTCCTTGATAAGCCTCTCAATATGTTCATCGGTAGCTGCATCGGCCTTGTTGGCAGCGATGATAATCGGCTTGTTCACCCTCCTTAGTTCCCTTACGAAGGCCAAAAGATCCTTATCGCTCCATTTCGTGGGATCGTTGTCCAGACCGAGCCTGTGGATTGCCTCAAAGGCATCTTCCTCGCTTACGCCTATTCCCGTCAGCTGGTCAGCTATCGCCTGCGCCAATTTGAGGTGCTGGAGCTTTATCCTCTTGGCAAACTTTTCCCAGTTCTTCCTGAGAATGCCGTATATCCAGTAGTCTATCTCCTTCTCCAGGAACTCTATGTCCTCGACCGGGTCGTGGTAGTCAGTCGGCTGCCCCTCGGCGTCGGTCTTGCCCGTAACGTCAACGACGTGGATGAGCGCGGAGGCCATTCTGAGGTCGTCGAGGAACTTGTTGCCCAGACCGCGGCCCTCGTGGGCGCCGGGGACGAGACCGGCGACGTCGATCATCTTTATCGGGATGAGTGCGAGGCCATCCTTGTATTCGTAGTTCTGCGGGTTTGGCTTACAGCCGAGCTCCTTGCAGGGGTGCTCCGCTACCGCGTAAGTGACGCCGACGTTGGCGTCTATCGTCGTGAAAGGGTAATTGGCAATTTGAACGTCAACGAGGGTTGCCGCCGAGAAGAAGGTCGATTTTCCAACGTTTGGCTTGCCAACGACACCTATCTCCATGCTCACCACCGAGGTAAATTAGTCAGGGGGTTTTAAAGGGCTATGGTCTGCTACAACTCCGAAAACTATAACTCTCCAAGCATCCTAATCTTTTTTGGTGAATCCCTATGAAAATCTACACCCTCGTCGAGGACTACTCCGACTATGAGAGCCCATTCCTGGCGCAGCACGGTGTGAGCTTTCTCATCGAAAAAACGGGAAAAGAATCCTCTTCGACGTCGTCGGCGCGCTGTAAGATAGATGGCGATAGAGGGGATAAGAGCAATCATTGGAAACTTTCACCTGATTGATGCAAGTAAAGAGCGGATAGAGAAAACAATAAACGGCTTTCTTGAAGTGGACGTGGAGGAGGTTTACACCGGCCACTGCACGGGGCTGAAGGCGGAGGTAGCTTTCTGGAGATCTATGGCAGAAACGACATTATCAGAATTCTGACCGTTGTCTCAGCGGTTTTCATCCCATTGACGTTCATAACGGGCATCTACGAAATGAACTTCCGCTACATGCCCGAACTGGGGTGGCGCTACGGCTACTTCATGACAATATCCGGCATGCTGCTCACTGCCGTTGGGATGCTCCACTACTTCAAAAGAAAGGGGTGGTTATAAACCGAGGGCCAGCCTCACAGCCATTTCCGCTATCACATCGAGCGGGTCAATAAGAGGGACGCTCAAATCCTCGGGCTTTAGCGCAACACTGACCTCCGTGCAACCGGCTATTATGCCTTCGCTCCTCTTTTCCAGCCTCCTGGCAACCCGGAGGAGAAGTTCCCTGCCCAGCTCGAGGTTTCCAGCTTTAACCCCCTCGTAAATACCCTTCATGACGAGCTCCTGATCCTTTTTGATGGGCACTGCTATCTGAATCCCCCTGTCAAGGAGGGCACGGTGATAAACAAGGCCCTTAATGGTTCCATCGGTGGCCAAAAGACCGACCTTCTTAAGTCCCATCTCCTCTATTCTCTTCGCGGTTTCTTCCACCATACTGACGAGTGGTATGCTTATCTTCCTCTGAATGCTTTCCGCGAAGAAGTGGGCGGTATTGCAGGGCATTATTATAAAGTCCGCCCCCCAGCTCTCGAGCTTTCTGGCGCTCTCTACAAGCTCCGGCCTCGGATCTTCGCCCTTCCCGAGGATGAACGCCGTCCTGTCGGGTATCTTCGGGTTGTTGTAGATGATTATCCTCGGGTGATCCTGATCCCTCTTCGCCGGGGTCTTCTCGATTATCCTTCTGAAGAGTTCTGCGGTGGCTAATGGTCCCATGCCGCCGAGTATTCCGATGACCCTCTCGGGCATCCTCACTCCTCCAGCCAGACGGAGTCGTCGCCGTGGTAATTCAGCTTGACCACGAAGAGCCTGAAGGGCTCGTCGCTCTCATTGATTACCCAGTGAATCGTCTTGGGTTTGACGAGAAAGATATCACCGGGCTCTGCGAGGTACTCAGTCTCCCCGATGCCGAGCCTAGCCTCGCCGCTTATTATGTAGAACAGCTCGTACTGCCTTTCGTGATAGTGCTTTTTAACCGTCTGTCCCGGCTTCACCTCGACGATTTGGGCGTAGCTTCCCTCCGGAAGTTCCTCCTCGAAGAGAGGGAGCTTTCTGTAAGTGCCCCTGTCGATGAGGTTCTTGATTTCGGCCTTCATATGATCACCAGGAGGCAATTAGAAAAGGAACTAAATAAAATCATTGCCTGCATTTCCCTATTAGTTCAAACACATCACAATGGCAACCCGCACTCAGGGATCCTGGTATAGTTCCGTTTCCGTTAATCTCAAGTAGCTCTTTGAATTCAAGGAGCTTAGATCAGAGACAGAAGAAATGAAGACAATTAGAACCTTTCTCCTGCCGAAGTGTAGGTGCATGATTCCCCTCTCGAGTATTAAGACTTCAGAAGTTTTAATCATTTCTTTCGACAACCATCGAAACCCTCAAAAGACTTTTATATCTCTCCCCCGAGACATCAATGGACAAAGGTAAACGGTGATGACCATGGAGGCGCTTGAGAAGGCCCTTAGGTGGGCTGAGGACAACCTGAAAGCGGAATACATAGAGTTAAGGTATGAGAACTTAAGAAAGACGACGCTCGGCCTCAAGGATGGCGTTTTCACCAGCTTTACGGGCAAGTTCCATCAGGGAGTGGCCATAAGGGTTCTTGCCGAAGGCGCCTGGGGCTTTTCTTCAACCAGCGACCTCACCAATATTGAGAAGGCCATTGAAGAGGCGTACAAACTCGCAAAGGCTGCGGCACAGACGAAAAGGGAGAAGATTGAGCTGGCTGAGGTAAAGCCCGTCCAGGACTTCGTGAAGAGCAAGATGAAGATTAAACCCGCTCACGTAGACGTCGAGGAGAAAGTCTCTCACCTTAGGGAGCTTGAGAAGCTCCTCAAGGAGGATAATGCAGTAAAGAGCGTTCAGATACGCTACGAAGACGGCAGCGGGCAGAAGATACTCCTCACCAACGAGGGGACCAGAATAGAGTGGGACTACAACTACCTCTTCCAGGGAACCTACGTTACCGGAAAGAAGGAAGGAAAGCTTGCGATGGCAAGGGACAGCATCGGAGCCGTTGACTACGGCTGGGAGCTCATGACAGACTACGAGCCCAACGAAAAGGTGACTGAGAGGCTCCTCAGGAAGATGCACTCCCAGCTGGACGGCATCGCTCCAAAGCGCGGCGAGTGGCCTATCGTAGCGGGCCCAATAGTCGTCGGCATCATCGCCCACGAAGCTCTTGGCCACCTTGCAGAGGCGGACTTAACGATAAACTCACCGTTTAAGGACCTCATCGGCAAGCAGATTGCCCCAGAGTATGTCACAATGAGCGAGCGCTACGTTGAGGGCGGCTTTGGCAACGACAAGTACGATGACGAGGGTGTTCCGGTTAAGGACATCCACATCATCGAAAACGGAATTCTCAAGGAGATAATGCTCAACCGCGAGTACGCCCACAAGTGGGACATGGAGCCAAATGGCCATGCAAGGGCCGAGAGCTACCGCCACCCGCCGATAATCAGAATGCGCAACACCGTCTTCGAGCCCGGTGATTACTCCTTCGAGGAGCTCATCGAGGACATAAAGTTCGGTTACTACGTAGTTGACTTCCGCGGCGGCCAAGCGCAGCTCAACTCGGCCTTCCAGGTTGGAATTCAGGAAGGCTACGTCATCAGGAACGGTGAGATTGCAGAGCCTATAAGGGACACCTCTATCACTGGCGTGGCGATAGAGGCTCTCAAGAAGATAAGCGCTGTCGGTAAGGACTTCGGCCTTGAAGTCGGCTTCTGCGGAAAGGGACAGACTGCCTTTGTCAGCTCGGGTGGACCTCACATGCGCTTTGACGGGGGAATACTTATCGGGTGAGGTGGTGAAGATGGAGGAGCTTATCCGCTTCGGCGAGAAGTTTTTTGACGAACTCGAAATTGCCGTTTACCGCTCCCGCAATGTTAGCGTCAACATCGAACTGAACGAGATTTCAATGGCGAGCGTCAGAAGCGGCGCCGTAACGATAATCAGGGGAATAAAGGACAAGCGCCTTGGCCTGGCGATAATCGACAGCGACGAGCCGGCAAGAATAAAGGAAGCAATAGAGCAGGCTGCGAAGATGGCGAAGCTCAACAGCCCGGATGAGAAGTGGGTTTCACTTCCGGAGCCGGGCAAATACCGCGAGGCCCCAAAGCCGAACTATGAGCTTAAGGAGACTCCTCCTGACCGACTGGTCGAGATGATAGTTCACGGTATTAAGCTCGCCCGGGAGAAAGACCCCAACGCTATCGTTGCGGGTGGAGAAGGCGGCGTAACCTGGGAGGAGAGGCAGATCATCAACTCACACGGCATTGATGTCGCACAGGAAGGAGGAGCTGCCTACATATTCTTCGAGCTGGTCGGCAGAAAAGAAGGCGTCGTAACCCCTGGCATATTCGACTTCGAAGCGAGGAGAGACCTCAACCTCGATGTTGATGGTGTGGTTGAAAGGGCCGTCCGGAAGGTCGGCTGGGCTTACAACGTGAAAGCCAGCAAGAACGAGGAAGTGCCGATAATCCTCGGCCCATGGGCAATAGCGGGCCTCTTCAGCTACGCGCTCTTCCCGGCCTTCAGCGGCGAGAGGCTCGTCAAGGAGACCACTCCACTTGCAGATAAGGTCGGGGAACAGATAGCGAGCGAGGTTCTTACTCTCTACGACGACCCGTTCCACGAGCTCGCCATTGAGCCGGTTATAGCCGATGGTGAGGGTGTCCCAACGAGGAAGAACGTCCTCATCGATAAAGGAACCTTCAATGGCTTCGTTTGGGACAACTACTGGGCCAGAATCTACGGCACTGAGAGCACAGGAAACGGCAAGCGTGATTTGAGGAGCGGCGGAATAAACATCGGCTTCCACACCATGGCAATCGAGAACGGTAAAAAGAGCTTTGAGGATATGATAAGCGAGATTGACAGGGGCTACTTCGTGGACGGCTTCCAGGGTGCGCACTCGAGCAACCCGGACAACGGAAACTTCGCTGTAACGGCTAATCCGGCCTACCTCATCGAGGACGGTGAAGTCGTCGGCTCCAGCGTCTTCCTCATAGCGGGCAACGTCTATGAACTGCTTAAACAGGCCAGCGAGGTCAGTAAGGAGCAGATCGTTATGCCCTTCATGACGACAATGATAACGCCGTTCATCAGGTTCGAGAACGTGAAAATCGCCGGAAAGTGACGCCTTTCTTTTTTCTCAACTTTTAGAGCCTCTGCTCTCAATAAGCACGCAGCTAAAAAAGAATGTTCTCCCTATAAAACAGTCACTTCAAAACCCTGAAGTCTATCGCGATGTTGAACTGCCTCGGCGCGTAGGGGCGGACCTTTCTCTCATCCAAAAACTCAACGTGGAAGCCGAGCTCCTTCGCTATACCATTTATTTTCGCCTCGTGTTCAGAAAAGAGGTTCTCCTCGGGCCCAAAGCCATAGTAGTGGACAATTCCGCCGTCCTTAACGCTCAGCATAGCCTCCCTCAAAAAGCGGTCGGCGAACTTGGGGAGATTCATTATCACGCGGTCGGCCTCGATTTTTCCAGCGATCTTTCTAACGTCGCCGAGGATGGGAACAACATTCGGCGTCTTGTTCAGCTTTCTGTTTTCTTCGAGGTACCTAACTGCCCAGGGGTTGATGTCGCAGGCGAAGACGAGCTTTGCTTTCTTTGCGAGGAGTATCGAGTATGGCCCGACGCCGGCGAACATGTCGAAGACGATCTCACCCGGCTGGGTTTTCTCGAATATCCTCATCCTCTCGGTGGCGAGTCTCGGTGAGAAGTAGACCTTAGCAACGTCCAACCTGAGCCGTATCCCGTTCTCTCGGTGGAGCGTTTCGGTTCTCCTCTCACCAGCAAGGCGAATCAGCTCCCTAACGCGGTATTCACCTTCAACCTTGCTCCCCTTAGCAAAGACGGCCTTTATGTGCTTGTGGACTTTCAGAATTGCCTCGCCAATATCCTCCCCGTAGGGCATCAGCTCCTTGGGAAGCTCGATTATCGCGACATCGCCGATGATGTCGAAAGAACTCGGGAGAAGAGGCCTCACTTCTTCGGGAACCTCAACGACCTCGCGGTAGCTGTGGGGCCTCCGCTTAGTCTTCTCGAACTCTGCCTCCACGATTTCAAAGCCTTCAACTGGCCCGGTGACAGGGAAGAGTATGAACTCGCCCTCACGCTTCACGGAGTAGCTTTTAGCCAGAACACCGAGCTCGATGAGCTTTCGCCTCGTCTTTTCGGCTTCTCTCTTGGGGACTTTTACGGCGAACATCAGGGGTTAGTTACGCTGGAGGTTCAAAAGGTTTGCCGTTTTGACTTCCGAGGATATTACATCCAAGCTCCAGCGACGAAAGATTTTTAAACGCTCACCCTTCCCTAATATCGGGCCCCGGTGGTGTAGCCCGGTCAAACATGCGGGCCTTTCGAGCCCGCGCCCCGGGTTCAAATCCCGGCCGGGGCACCAAAACCGCGCTCCTCTCAATTCTGCGCCCTTCTACAGTCGAGAGCCGCTCTATAATCGCATCTTCTATGAAACGAGACCTGTTATAAGTCGCTTTGTCTAAAAGTTCGAGGACTTCTGGACTAATCGTGATATGTATAGTTTTGCGGAGCCTTCTCGGCCGTCTTTTAGGCATATAAAGCCCTCCAAAGGCTGTTCCATGTGTGGCCACACGTGGCCACATGTAGCCACACTGAAAAATTTGGCGCCCCAAGGATATAGCCATTGTGGTCATGGGCTTCACCTCAGATCTCGCCGGCCCTCCACAGGTTGTAGAATTTTGTCAGCGTGTTCAGCTTCTCGACGAATTCCCACGAGAGGTTGAGCCTGTTTGAAGTCCTGGACACTATCCCGAGCTGAATTAGCGTCTTCTTGACTATGCTCCAGTCCTTCCTCAGCTTTGCGGCAGGGTAGCCCCTCTCGCGGAGCTCCTTCTCAATGAGCTTGTTGATTTTTGTCTTTGAGATCTCCCCCTCGTCGAACTTGTTCAGGAGCTCGTGGTACTGCTCAAGCAGGTCCTGCTCGCCGAGGTATTCGAGGATGACCTCAAGCCAGTCTTCAGTGTAGGTCTCCCTCTTCTGCCTCAGCCGCTCGAGGAGGGCTTCGGCTATGCCTATGCGGTGCTCGTCGTCATCGAAGATTAGCTCAAGGAAGTTGTAGAGGCCCTTGAGCTTGAACTCGTTCTCGGGCAGGGCTATTTTGGGCTTCACCGGGCATCACGCTCCTCAACAACACTCTTCATAGTTCTCGGCAATCTCTTTGAGAAGGGCTATTGCTTCACTATCAGACTTGATGTCTTTCTCTTCGATGATTATGCGAACATAGTCCTCAGCTTCTTCGTAGCCACGCTCGCCGTACTCAACCATCAAATCAAAGTCAGTCATCCACTTGCCCTCAATCTTGAACAAGTCCAACACCTTCCGCTTAGCCACACTCCATCACCCCACTCACGGTTTTTGTGAGCATGGTTAGGCTTTCTGGAGTGTTTGGTGTGTGGGCTTTATCACTCGTAAATGACGGCCCGTATTCACGGAAAGTGTGAGCTAGGAAAGAGGCCGCACCCGGTGAAACCGAAATCCCGCTCACGGATTTCGTGAATACGTCAACATCCATAAGAAAGTTAACGGTCACGGCCATCACGCTCCCCCAAGTTTTATCAAAATCCAGAAAATCAAGAAAGGAGATAAGAATGCCACTGCAAGCCCTACGATTGTCCATTTCCACCCAACCATATCAATCATGAAACTAAGTGCTCCTTTCTTAGCCACGCCCCGTCACCTCCCCTCAACGAACTGCAAAAGCGAAGGAACTTCATCTGTAGTCCCGAACTTTGAGAACTCCACGACATCAAGGTACGAGCTCTCCTTCCACGCATCCTTCTCCAGAAGGTCCTTGTAGACCTCAAGCTCAAGCCAGCTTTCGATGTCCCACCTGTACAGCCACTTGTTCTCTTCGAGCTCCCACGGGAAGAACAGCCGGGCAAAGCCCTCCCATGCCCAACGTATTGAAACATGGCGCTCTCTGTTCCAATTCTCGGAGTACTTCCACTCCCTGAAGCCGCCGTACGGGTGAACCTCAACCTCCCCATTCCTAACTTCGACCTCGAAGCAGGAAGACCTTACTGTGACCACGATGTCCTCCTCGTGCTCAATCCAGACCCATATTCCCTTCTTCCAGTACTCCTCTTCCATGTCCCATGAGGGTATCTCGTCAATGAGCTCGACCCACCTGTCAACCATCCACTCGTCCCACATGTCTGGATCATAGAGGATTTCCGGCGGGACGCCCTCCATTTCCCTCTTGAACTGCTCCCACTTCTTGTCCACCTCTGCCTTGTAGCGGTTGTAAACCTCCTTTGCGAGCTTTTCCGCCTCCTCAATAGAGAGATGACGATACGGCTCCATAATATCACCTCCTCCACAGCAGGAACCTGAGCGTCTCGGGCAGCTCCTGAGCGGGAACGCGGATCACATCATCGAGGTGGACGAACGCGTAGTAATCATGAGCCGAGCCGTGCCCGTACCAGTCGAAGCTCACCGGCGTGTTTGCCACGTTCCAAACGAGGAACTCCTGCCCAAGGTTAACGAGGTAGTAGAAGTCAATACCCGCCTGCAGCGCGAACATCCTGTGGCCCTCGTACTGCTTGCCGTTCACCTTGACCTTCCCATTGACCAGGGCCGAGCGCGGGTTCATGTTTTTGAGTTCAAAGCCGGTGAAACGGAAGCCCTTGACGCCGCGGCGGTTGAGGTACTGGACGATGAGACTGTCAACATCGGTCACGTACATGTGCACGTCCAGGCCCTTCCGGGCCTTCTGGAGCGCCCGGCTGAAGTGCACGCGGTTCTCAGCGTCCCGCATGAGGCGCTTGAAATAGGTGAAAGCGTCGTCAATGCTGAGGGCATCCTGATAAACGAAAGCCGTGCGGGAGGCCATCAGGCCTTCACCTCCTTGGGCGCGACGACGATCTCCTCAACCTCGAGCTGCTCATCTTCGACCGGCTTCTCGCGCGTGCGCTTCACGAGAATCGCCCTGCTTTTAGAGTCCCATTGAGCCCATGAGAGCCCTCTGAGCCCCTCGAGGATCTTCTTGTACTCCTCGTACGGCACCTTCTCCCTGAGCTTGACCCTGTACACATCCATGTCCACGATGACCTTCGTCGGCACGTCGAGGGAGTTGAGGAAGGCCTCAAGCTCCTCCAGGCTCAAAGCGAGCTCGTGGTTCTCAGGGACGTCATCATCCTCGATGAGGACCTGAACCTTCCTCGCGTGCCAGGCCGCGAAGGCCTCCTCGAGCTTGACCTCAAGCTCCTCAGGGAGAGAAAGAGAGCGGACGGTCAAGCTCTCACCCCCCACGCGGCGAGGGTGGCCTGTCCGGCCTGAGCAACCTTCCCGGCGGCGCGGCGCTGAGCCTCCCGATCAAGCAGCTCCTTGAACTCCCTGAAAGCCTGCTCGTACGTGACCTCCTCGAGGAAGGCCACTTCCGCGTTCACGAGGAAGCCCCTGCGGTAGGCGTCAGCGAGGGGCATTATCTCGAAGCGGCTGCCCTCGGGCAGCTCCTCACCGTAGTGCTTGACGAAAAAGTGGGCCAGGGCCGCGCGGGCTGCAGTCTTGAGATCCTTCGCGATGACCAGGTACTCCTCGCCAATTCCTGAGAAGTACGCGTAGAACTTCATGCTCCCGCCTCCTTGATGCCGAGCTCAGCAAGCTTCTTCTCGATGATTTTGGGGCCGCGGGCCTGAAGATCTGCATAGTCCTTGAAGTCGGCATAGCCGAGATATTTCACTTCTACATGCTTGAATTCTCTGTCTTTTTCGTCGTAAAGCGCCATGTGACCAACTGCACCTTTTCTGAGTAGAGGCCTTCCCCACCAATCCTCTGCGGCGGGTTTTTCTGAGAGGAACACCTGTCCAGGTTTTAGGAACTCAACCTCTGACTCAATGACATAGTAGAGGTATCTCCTCATGCCACCATCCCCTCCCTGGCTATTGCGAGCGGGCCGTCGCGGAAGACGAGGCCGCGCCTGGCCAGGTCGTCCAGCAGGGCCTGAGCGTCACTGAGGTCAATGTGGAGCTCCCTGGCCAAGTCACTCGGGCTCCTCCAGCCCTCCCTCACAAGCTCAAGGGCCCTGACGCGCAGAAGAGACCAGTCCCTCATGAGCGACCCTCCTGAGAAGAAGATGAAGCAGAGGCCGAATCGGCCTCCTCGAAGTAGGCCTTCGTGTCCTCATCAAAGAGGCTGGTGTCCTTGTATAGGAAAACTGCGAAACCTGCGGTGTTCATGAGATTCATCAGATCGTCCTTCGCGAAAACGTCCCTCGCTACCGCGAAATTGGCTTGATAGTATTTCCTTTTCCTTGATGGCGCGCTCCATCCTCCGACAGGGTCGGGTGCAATTATGGCGTATTTGTAGCCCTTCTCTTTGTGCTTCTGAAGAAAGTCTATGACATCATCAATAGTTGCAATCATCGTCGTCATGGCTCACCACTCCTCCTCTTCCTCCATGAACGGGTCAAGGTCTTCCTCATCCCCCCACTCGTCCCATTCGTCCTCGTCTCTGCTCTTATCGTCCCAATCGACGAAGTATGTGGCCTTGTTGTCCTCGAACTCCTTAAGCTTCAGACCGAAATCATCGAAGTCGATGCGCTCTGGCACTTTTGGAGGCTGGACGTTGAAGTGTATCACAAGGGCCTTCCTTCCGTCCGTGTAGTGCAGGGTCTCTATCACGTCCACAAAGCCGAACTCCATCGAGCCTTCGAATGGCTTTGAATACCTCCCCATCTCAAACCACCTCCTTCGAAATGGTAGCCCGGCGGGGAGTCGAACCCCGGTCGCCGGATCCAAAGTCCGGCATGCTTGCCCCTACACCACCGGGCTGCCCGATCCGCCTGAGCTTGTTCAGAACCGCGTTGATGACTTCCAGCCGCCCCTCCTCATAAGCCGCCTTGAGGGGCTCATTCCTGAGCGAATACGAAAACCTGGCCTCCTCCGCCCTCTTCTTCTCGGCCTCAAGCCACGCTACCACGTCCTCAAGGCTCTCCTGCGGGCGGGCCTGCTTCAATTCCTCCGCAACCCAACTCCAGAAATTGGCCTCAGACTGGCTCATTCGGAGTCACCCCCTACGAGCTTCCTGATGTGCTCGTCCACGCAGCGGAGAACCTCTTTATTCGCCATCATGTGAGCAATCCTGCCAGCCCAAACCCAAAGAATAGCTGCATCTGTTCCGATTGAGTCATACCAAGTGTCCCTCGTGAGGGAAATTCCAATCCCCTTGTCTTCATCGAACCAGCTGAATGTTACCTCGAACGAGTGCCCGTCCTTTGGATTCCAGAAGTGTCCAATCGCAAATCTCCTGCCAAGTGGATCTTCCAAAACTGCAGACTCTACAACATAGTCTTCTGCGTATTTTTCCCTGGACTTGTGGACTTCAACGAGCTTCAACTCGGCAACATTGGCAAACTCCACTTGGAGGGTTGTTATGAGATCATCAATCCAGAACTTCTTCATGCTTCCACCTCCACTACCTCTCCAAAACGAAAGGAGTCGAGACGCTTCACCACCCAAGCGGGTTCGCCATAGTGCGGGTCCTTCTCGACCACGAGGCCGAGCTCCTCAGAGACAAGCACCTTGCCCTCGTCGATGAACCACTCCTCGAGCAGCTCCCGCGCGTGCTTCTTGAAGTCCGAAGAATAGCCAAGGCGCTTGAGCAACTCAAGCATCTTAATCCTGCCGTTCTTGCCAAAGCGGTCGAGGATCTCGTGCAGCTCCTGCTTGAAGTCCGCGGCCCTGCGCTCACGAGCACTCATTTTAAGCTGCTTCCTCAGCTCGGCAAGCTCCTGCTTAAGCTGCTTGTTCTCCTCCTCAAGGACCTGCCTGATGAGGCGGAGCTTCTCATTCTCCTGCTCGAGGCGGAGATACTTAGACTCAAGATCGGAGTAGGCCTTCTTCCACTTCTCAGCCTCGGCCCTGAACTCATCGCGTTCGCGGATAATCACGGCAACGTCTCCAATTGTTGTCGCATCGAGAAGGTCCTTCAGAAACTCCGGCCTCGAGCGGGAGCCCCTCATCTCGTCAAACTTTCTGGCATAACTGACCTCTAACCGAATAAGCCACTCTTCCACGGGCTCCTTGCGTCTCTTCGGGGCTCCTCTCCTAGCCATGGTTAAACCTCCTGAACTTGCGAGAATCTACCATGCTTCTTGGCAAAGTCGAACAGGTCAATGAAGAACTCGGCCCAAGGCTTGTCCCCACGAGCTTCTTCCATTTCCAGGTACTTCTCATAAGGCAACTCGAAGCCGATCCTACGAACCGGCCCATGCTTGCGAGGTCTTCCACGTCCCACCGGACATCACCTTTGAACAATATTTTTGTTCGAACAAAATTATTGTTCAAAACTATAAAAACCTTTCGTGAACTGATGAATTCAGTTGAACAAAGTTTTTGGACAGAACAATACATTCATTATGTCAGTAGAGCTCCACCAAGAAAGCCAGAAGGATTATTTATTTATAGCTATAATTAATTCGTCCGTTTTACAACTTATAATTAAAATCACTATGAATTTATGATATCATATTTGACTTTTTGAAATTCAGGCTCTCTGAGAGGTTAAAACATATCTTTTCTTCTCTCTTCTTCTTTCTTTCAGAGAATTGAATTATAGATATATATAATTCCGCCTTCAATAAAGATTAAGAGTAATATTCTCGAGCAAGTGTTTTTCCTCATCAGCGGAAATGAGTTTGAATTTTCCGGAACTGTACTGTCTGAGCAGGAGGTAATGTTCTTCGGGTATTATCTCATGCAGTTTCTGATAACCAATCAGGAGGATTTCTACAACATCTCCTTTTTTAATTCCGAGCTTATTTATGAGTTCTTTGGGAATAGTAACATTGCCTCCAGAAACCAACATACCTTCAAAATATGCTCTGTGTACCGGACGTTTGTTCTCGTCAAGGGTTCTGATGATCAATTTGACAATATCCCCATCCGACAACCCAAGAAAGTCTCTCTCATTACTTATAATTCTCACTCGCCCTTTGACATATACTTTCGCATGAAACTTCGCTAGTGGTTCGATGATTTTAGCGTTATCCTGGTCGGCCAAGCCTCTCCCTCCCGGACGGTTGCCTGTATGGACATACTCATGTCCTTATTGTACTTATTATCTTATAGGGTTTACCGTTAAGTAGCTGTTTCAATGGGATTTCTAATTATTGTATCAATACATTTATATACGACTTCTCTCAATTCCTGAATGGGGGATAACGATGACTAGGGGACTTCCATCATATCTAACTCGTGTTCAGGATACTCGTACTGAGGACTATAGGACAATTGATTTAGATTGGGAAGCTTTTAAGGCAAAAATGAATGCTCGTCCTAAGGAGAAAGTTGGACCCATCGAATATGCAAGGATTATTAGCAGAATGACTTCACTTTTAGCGGAAAAGTAAAGAAGATATTTTCTGAGTCATTTCTTATTATAATATCCTTCTCTCTTACCCCCGTCCACAATTAACACGTAGATAATCATAACAGATCTGTCACGAACAACAGAGTATGTAACCCTATACTTTTGATTTAACTTTGCCCTGGCAAGTACAAAATCATCTTCGTTAATATTAACATGGCGTATCTTAAAGTAAAAGTCTCTTACTATCCGTGAAGCCCATTCAAAATAAGGATCTTCCTCAAGTGGTATTACCTCAAAACCTAACCTGTAAAGCTCATCAGGATCTATTTTACCATTAAGTTCTATAGCATCTAAAAACTCCACAAATTTTTTCTGAGCATTAGGATGAACTTTTGGTTTAGTAGTACGAATTTGACCATTGCTATCCCTCAAGGGCTTTTTTGTGTCTTTATCAATTTCAATACCAAATGTTTTAGCCACTTTCCTGTGAATCCTCAGATCAATCCTAAAACTTTCCATTGGACAACCCCATCTAACTTATTGAACAAAAGTTTAAAAATAAAACTACTCCCTACTCTCTTAACTTAATCCGCTTAGGTTCTCTTGGAAACTCTATTAGAAAAACTAATCAGAGAGGCCTTAGAAGAGTTCAAAAGTGATATCTACGAGATTTATGGCCTTATCATTAAGTTTAACACTAGCAAGGAGATCGTTCTTCGTGAATTGAAGAAACTCGAAGCAAGGGAAATATATGAAGAAGACTGCGAATATGTTAAAGGTTATTATTGAGATCATGGCGTTTAATCTCCATGTGGGGCAAGGGATTAATGTATAAATTTGATTGAGAGGGCTTATACTTTTTTGGCATGCTAAAAAATTAAAGTGAAGATACCTAGCTACTCGCAATAAAATTTCCTTAGATACATTTTCTCAATATCTGGGGGCACAATAGAAGTATCTGCATATGAGGGAACTACAAGAATTTTCTTTATAATCCTAACATTCAATCCAGCGAGATTTCTTGCATATCTATTTATCTGATCAATGTGCTCTTGAGTTACTTTACACACAGCCTTAACCTCCACTATGACCCGTTCTATCTTCCCGTCAGATACTCGTCGTTCAACTACAAAATCTGGCTCATAGTTCTCTCTTCTCTCTCTGTGTTTTATTATCCAGCCCTCTGAGGCAGGATATCTTTTTCTTAAACGTTCTTTGACATAAGGATACATATCAAACTCCGATACCATACTAACCACACTCCCTCACCTAGTTATCCGTTTGATCCTCAATCCCTTCTCCTTAGCAATTTTCTTTGCAGGATTAGTCAGTTTAACATTAGGCCCAAGAATGAGTGTTGGTATGCCCTTTCTGTAGCTAAGCTTCTTGTAGACGGCCAATATTTGTGAAGCTGTTAAAATCTGTTTCCCACCCTTAATTTCCGTTGGGTACCTTTCTTTCCCTCTTTCTATTATTGCATCGATCTCATATCTCCTGCCATTCCGTTTTCCTACCACATTTCGTTTAACCCTGTATCCTCCCTTCCTATACCTGCTTGTCACTCTTTTTTCAAAACCCGAGCCTTTACCCCTTCTTCTTGGCAAAGGCTTACACCCCCCAAACTTCTGTACATTTTAAGGAACAACTGATTACAAGAAGAAATATTGGTTTTATCTATTCTAAAAACGAAGCTTGGAATACATATACCTTACCCTAGTAGTATTTGCCGGGGTGACGAATTTGCGCTTCTAAGTTTGCCTGTGGGATAAGGACATAGAAAAGGTAAATGTCGGACAAATTGTCCAATAACGACATTGTTGATGCTAAGGTCCTTCTGACGTCGAAGTCGCGTGGGCAGAGTAAAATTAGAACACGAGAGGCAAGGGCAATAATTACGTACGTAATTTATTTAAGGAATAACGTCACATCTTGAGCAGTGGTCGCATGAGTCAGGAGGAGGGATATATAAAAATTGGTTAGAGCAAGTTAGATAAGCTGGTTTTTAATAAGTCAAACCAGCGATGGGCTGAATTCGAGAAATTTAAGGTTGAGCGAGAGGATAGGATTGGAGAGTCAACTTGAGGGATGTCTATGATTGCTATTTGTCCGTATTGTGGTAAGCTACAAAAAATTGATTTAAAAAATTATGAAGAAAGCTTTAATGTTTATACTTTTCCGGGCAATATAAAACAGTCCAAGGTCTATTGGGATAAATTGGGAGATGCAAATAAACTTCATTGCAAAGAATATAGATGCAATAGCTGTGGCGAAATATATACTCTAGCACTAGTTCCTAAGGAGTTGGATGAATTAAAAAATGCTAAGGGTAAAAGTTTATACTTTAAAATGCCTCTGTTTCTTAGAATAATATCGGCTAGATACTATATTAACATTAGATCAAAGAGATTAGTAATTTTTCCAATTCAATGGTTGTTTTTTGGTTTAATCATTTATTTCGCTATTACCAAGGAAAATGAGATCATTAGTGGTATACTAGCAACATTCCTTGTTTCTATTATTCTTTTGACTATGGGAGTTGACAAATTTATGGAGTTTAATTTTTTTGTTGAATTCCCAATCTCACTCTCTGAAACTTATCTAAGAGAGTACTTTTCTGTGTTAGATCATCTGTTCAAAAAACACATTCTGAAACAGTTAGCTCACTATGAAGCCTATGCTCTCGGCGGTATCGTTATCCTCCGATTTATAGATAATTGGAATAATATCACCTACATAATAGGAGCATTAACATTGAGTAAAGTTCTTGGATATATGCTCTCATTAATTCTCTTTTGGGTAATTTGGGGTTTATTAGCAGTGCCATTTTCAATTGTGATGGGGATTGATGAATTGCTCAAAAAATATGCTCTGTACATTGATTTTAGTAAAGGGGTTGGATTTGAGAAATTAGGCAAAATTTTGTTTATTCTACTATTGGCTCCCTTCACTTTTTCATGCGGTGTTTTTATGCCAATACTACTTGAGTATCCTAATACTAAAGCGGCAATTTCTACTTATTTAGTAACAGCAGGAAGCCTAACCATAGTTGTTGTTTATATTGGCTTTCTTCCCTTAATAACCTATCATAAAAAAATCAAGGCTGCAAAAACTAAAGAGTTACAAGAGCTACAAAGCCTACTTCAAAAGTATTATACCCTACTAAAAGGGGGAGATCGCGTAGCCTTTGAACAATTCTCCACAATAAAAGAAGCTCTAGACCTTATAAATTCAGTAGAAGAATGGCCTAGAAGCTTTAAGTATGGAATGACTATACTTGCGGCAGTAGGCACTGCCATATTGTATATCCTCTTGGAAAATCTTTTTAGTCAATTACTCCACTAAGCCAAAGAACGCTTAGAGCAAAAGCTTGTTCTCTCCAGGATCTACAAGACATTCCATAGTAATTTAAATGTGAGACCGTTCACCACGCTTTTTTAGATTCTCTGGAACTGTAAAGGGGTTAGTTCAAAATGCTTTTTGACAGGTTTTAGATCGCATTCTCCAAAATACCTCGGTAGTCCAAACTCAGACATGTGAACTTTTGGGTAAATTATTATGTCTACAGAGCATTCTTCTAACTTAATCTCGAATGGAAAGCGCAATCCTGTGATTGAATTATTGCCAGGAATTTGAAACGTCTCTGTTTTGAAGTAAAATCCTGCCTTGTGTTGGTACCCGCTTTTTAATCCCGACTCAAGGATCCTCCGATCATCTATTAGCTTCCAGGGCTTGTCCAGAATGAACTCTATTTGGATTATAAACTCTCTCTTGTCATTGTTTCGTATATTGATAACCTTTCCATTAGCAATATCTTCAGGTTTTAATAGGACTTTTTCAGAATACGAGAATGCTGGCGGGAAAAAGACGTCCAATTTAGGGACATAAAAATGATAGAGAACAATCTTGGATAATACGGGAAAAGAGGCAATTATGGCTATTATCGAGAGAATCAAACTTAGTGTCCCAACCAATATTTTTGAACCCTCCGTATAGGCCTTGTCTACTATACTCTAAATTAGTCCCCTCCGTTTTAGACTGGTGTAGTGGTCTACGTGGGTGTAAGTGCATGATAAGTAGTCATTGAATTGTTTTTTGTTTTCGAACTTTAGTTGTCGCCTTATTTTCTGGAGAAGGTCATCGGACAGTGTTTTGTACTTTTTGCCCCTGCTGATTTTTGTTCTTATTTGAGTGTATACTTCTCCCGTGTATGGGTCCGTAAAGAAAAACCAGTCATGGTCTCTGTTCGTTACTTTCCGAAAGCCCTTGCTGGTTAGTGTGGAGACAAGATGGTCGCGTTTCATAGGCATTGGTCACTCCTCCTTTACGGGAAGAGGTTTTATGACGACCGGTCTGTACTTGTGTGAGAGATCATTCAGGTCAAGGTACTTGGAAAGTTCTTCTTTTATTTTCCTTGCAGATTCTGCTAAGTCTTCGTCTTTAAACGCTAGGAAGCCAATTATCAGCCCTTCAAGGCTATCTTCAAGGTCCTTCATTGCTTCTTTGTAGGTTTTACCGTACCCCTCAATAGCCAGCCGCTCATTCCTCAAAATCCAGAGGTTGTCTTCCATATCGTAGCTAAACTCCACAAATATGGGCTGTTTAAGCTTGAACTTGCCTATTCTCTGGAGAGGAACTTCCCTTTGGGGGATTATGTTCAGGAGTTCTCTTATTTCTCTCTTCTTGGCTGTTTTCTCCAGTAGTCCTGTGATCTTTACGGGGACTGCCTTATAATATTCTTTCACTTGTGGTTCTAATTCGGGAGTTATGTATACTTTGATGCGTTCTCCCTCGGTAGTGTCAATGATGAAATAACGGGGATCTTTTCCGTGAAGATCTGTAATAATACCAACAACTTCGACGGTGGCTTCCTGTAAGTACTTTAACTTCATTTTATGCACGAAGTCTCTCTGTTTCGGTCCGAGTCTAATCTTTCTTTTAGGGAAGTCTTTACTTATGCCGAGAATGTAATCATCAGAGGAAGGTATCACCTCTTCGACAGATGTGAGCAGTCTGTAACCATACAGGGGGTCTTTTAAAGATTCCCTGATAACCTCATCAAGAGCCTTCTCGTCTTCTTCTTGAATCGCGTCATACACCTCATAGTGAGTTTCAGCGACTTTGCTCTGGAGCTCGGGTAAGGTACCCCCAACAAATTCCAGAGCTACTTCCACACTCCCTTCTTGTATCTTGGAGAGGAAGAGTCTGAATTTTGGTTTAAGCTTTTTACCATATTGAGCTTCAGCTATGATGTTTATTTGCTTTTGAATTTGGATTAACAGCTTACCAAACGTATATGCCTCAACCTTGTGATCTGTGACGACTTTTCGCCCATCTATGTGGATCCATATCTTTGGGCGTTCCATAAGTATCACCGCAAACATGGTTATTATGATAGATTATTTAATAAGACTATCAAACTCTTGTGTTGAGGCATTTAAATAACTACCGTTGGGTGATATCCAAAATTCTGGTGTTTTCCAGCGTGCGGCGGCGAAATGTTAAAATAGCTGGTGGTAATAAGTCGTTTTGTTGATTAAAAAACGCAGAGGAGGATTCAAGGATGGGAAAAAGTGTTACTGTAGTGTTAGTTATTCTTTTGATCCTTTCCCTTGGAGCAAACGTTGTGCTGTTTGCCTCTAATGAGGAGTTGTCAGCTAAAGCTTCGAATGTGGATGAGTATGAGGCTCAGATTAAAGCCCTTCGGACAAATATAACCTTGCTTAAGGACAACATCACAAAGCTTCAAGCGCTTGTTGAGATGCACAAGCGGAACGAAGCGACTCTCGAGAAAGTTAACAAGGAGCTCGAGGACGAGCTGGCCGAGCTGAGGAACAAGTACAATTCTCTCCAATACACTCTCCAAGACTACCAAACGATGGAAGCCAACTATGAGAAATACTACGAATTCTCCAGGAAGTATTTTGTGCTTCAGGACTTTCTGGAGAGCGTGCTGACATCTGACCAAGAGCTCGCGTTGAAGCCGCACGTGCTGGCCGCTGTCTCTAAGCCAGAATATACTGCCAATTCCCTGGCAGACCTCACCAAATACGTCGCGGATCATGTGGAGTATGCTCAGGACCAGCCAGTCCCACTCCCACCGTCGCCAGAGGAGCTGAAGTACGGCTCATACCACCCAAGAACTGCGCCGAACGTGTTTTTGCTGCCTTCTGAGACGATAGAGAAAGGCTATGGTGACTGTGACGACATCAACACGCTCCTTGCAGCCATGGTTAAGGTGTACTTCAAAGATGTTTATGGGCACGATTATACAGTCCTTCTCGTTGCGGGCTTCCGCGAGAGCGGTTCGGGCCACCTCTTTGTGATGGTACCAGTCAAGGGTGGCAAGCTGGCCATTTTGGACGCATCTGGATCACCGTACTGGACAGGGAAGTCGATTTTGGACTCCCTCTTCGGGAGCGATGCCGCCGAGGCAAAGCCTGTGAGGGAAGCATGGGACGAGTACATGGACAGACTTGGCTCTCCGTTCGACAAGGTTGAAGTGTACTACATCGATTTTTATGGGGACGCCAGGAAGATGTTTGAAGGCAACCCCTCAGAGATGCTTGACTGGCTTGAGGATTACACGAGCTAATGCCTGCCGGTTGCCGTGAGGTGATGGACAATATGGTATGGATAACTTTTTTCCTCACTCTTCTTTCCGGTGCTATTACAGCCCTAATAGGAGTTCACATTCAGCATTGGTATTCCAGGAAGAAGGCCCGGAAACGTCTAATTGAAGCGCTAAAGGAAGAGATTAGAGTGAATATTCGAAGATTGGAGGAGAGCATTCAATCCCTACAAGAGAAGAGTTCTACAGACATATCTCCCTTCTTGACTGTTTGTTATGAAGCTCTCATAACTCAAGATCCAGAGCTACACTACAAAATATCGTTAGAGACCAAGCATCTGGACGAAGCTTATACAGGTCTCCAAGTGATAAATATGAGGTACTCATTAATAGGTTCAGTTTCACTTATAACCTCGCTCATACCGTTCATTGAGGGCGATCCAGAATCCAAGATTAATGTTCTGAAAGGCATAAAAGAGAAACTAGAAAATGTTCTCGAAGTTTTGGATACAATGAAAATTTGAGAATGGCGGCTGAAAAGAGAAAGGGTCAGCCAGTCACGACTTCTACTATTTTTCCCTCGTCTACGAATGTTCTTTGAGTTTTAGGTGTCCACGTATGGCGAGAAATATCCTATTGTAGCAGCAATTATGAGGAGTACAACCCATAGGGAACCACCTTGCATAATGGCA
Organism: Thermococcus sp. GR5; assembly: GCF_012027535.1. Taxonomy (NCBI): domain Archaea; kingdom Methanobacteriati; phylum Methanobacteriota; class Thermococci; order Thermococcales; family Thermococcaceae; genus Thermococcus; species Thermococcus sp. GR5. The sequence continues at coordinate 65,073 of NZ_SNUN01000005.1, forward strand.
TACCCTGCTAAAAACCCAAAGAATATTGCAATGATCCCGAGGAGACCTCCAACCTTATACCCTGCCAAGAACTTGGAAGCTGGTTCTATAAGTGACATAATGCCAAAAAGTACCATAAACCCTCCTGCGTGGGGCACAAGGGGCTCAAACGCTTTAAATATTGAGTTCATTGCTATTGATTCTGGATCCCCTCCTAGCCTTGCAAAAAGTCCACTAAGAAATCCAAAGCCCATAACAAACTGTCTAACAAAGATTTCTCCTTTCGAAGGCCTCCCCATTTTGGGACCCTCCAGGCCTAGTATAGTGGATTATAAAAACTGATTACAAGAATAGGGTGTTTGGTTTTATCTGCCATAAAAACAAAGCCCGGAATACATATACCTTATCCTGGCAGTATCTGCCGGAGTGACGAATTTGCGCTTCTAAGTTTGCCTGTGGGATAAGGGGATAGAAAAGGGAAATGTCGGACAAATTGTCCAATAATGGCATTATTTAGGCAAAGGTCCTTTTGTTGAATAAGTCAAGTGAGAAGAGTAAAATAATGACACGAAAAGCAAAAGTAATAATTACGTACGTAAATTATTTAAGGAATAATGTCACAGTTTTATGTGATAAACTGCTATTGTTAAGAACCGGAGGAGAGAAAAATGGAGCCCGTTATTTGTTCTGCAATACGGTCAAGGAGAATTATTAAGTTTTATTACAAAGGAGGTATCCGCATAGTAGAACCCTTTTGCTATGGCGTAAGCACAGCAGGAAATGAAGTCTTAAGAGCGTATCAGATTGGGGGATATAGCGAGTCAGGCAAGCCGGTCGGATGGAAACTATTCCGGATATCCGAAATATCCGGTCTAACAGTGACTGACGAACACTTTGAGGGCAATAGGCCAGGATATAATCCTAGAGATAAAGCGATGGTGAGGATCTATTGTCATGTTTGATCTTTATTTTTCTATAAATTCTTGAAGGCTTTCTTCATATCATTCAGTTAGTAGTAAGGGAAGTTTATAATTTTCAAAATCTAAAATGAATTGGGTGGGTTTATATGAAGATTCTTGGCATCCTCGAGAAAATGGGAATTAAAAAAGCTCGTGACGACTATGAGCCCAAGGAACTACAAGAAATAAAAAAGAAGGCTGTCGAAGTTGCAAATATTCTCTGGAACGAAATCGAAACCGTTCAGGAGAAAATAGAGGTTCAAAAACAGGGGATTAACAAAACAAAAGCCCGAATTGAAATTCTTGGTCGGGAGAGAGCCATCCTGCTACATATGTATTTGCTTTTGGCCGAAGAACTTTTTGTCTGGAGAGAGTTTAATATGAGGCTCGAGCAAGTCCAGAGAAAACTTAGGGAGTTGGAAGAAAAATACGTCCATGAACTTGAAGAGTTTCAAAAGATAATAGCAAAGATTGAGAACACAGACTTCTCTAAAGGCGTGGAGGGTATTGATCCAGAGCTTGTTGAACTCGCTAATTTGTCCATTGAAAAGTTCAAAGATTTGGATGAGTTAAGTTCAAAATTAAAAGAGATGGAGGAAAAAGTTACACTTATTCAGCAGGAGATAAAAGGTAGTTTTGAAGGTGCTGAATAACTCTTAGAGAAATGGCAAATGACACAATTCCAAGATTCTAGGTCTTATTAGAAATGCTTTCTTTGGTACTTATTGCTCTACCTCGCTATCCATTTCGTATCTTCTCTATAGAACCAAGCTTCGCATCTTTCTTTGATTAAATCTACTTCCGCTTTGAGTTTCTGTAGATCGTAATCTTCTGCTTGAAACATGAAATGAAGTGTTTCAGGATCGAGATTTCTAAGAAAATCTTTGGGGTCAATTCCCACGATAGCCGATCTTGGCATTATGTTCATATCAGCATAGTTGTGAGCTTTTGATTCTCCGAACCATTTCTCTAACCTCTCATCATAGTGCTCCAGATGGTTCCTTAGGCGTCGGGCCTTGTGAATTTCTAATTCCTTCTCAAGCAGACCTAGTTCTTCTAAGATTTCTTTCCGCTTTCTACCTTTATCAGGCGCGAGTATCTTTGAAATGTTTGCAACATGTGTGAGAAATGAATGAGCATTATAAAACACCTCAAGCCGTAGAGTCTCTTTTAATGCAGAATCATCCTGAGGTGAGAGGTTAAGAAGTCCACAGAGACTTCTTATCATTTGGTTATATGCGTATTGGGCAAATCTTGCTTGGAGATGCAGTTCATAAATATACATTCTAAGTAACTGTTTCTCCACAATCAACACCTCTTATGAAACTTTGCCAGTGGCTCGGTGATTTTGGCGTTTTCTGGCATTGGTGGGCCTCCGTGGTAGTATTAGCGAATAGCTAATTTAGAAATTGCCCGGAAAGTATTAAAACATTTTGCGGGTGGCTGGAGAAGTAGTGGCGCTCCTAGAATTCTAAGCCTTTTTTTCTTTTTGTTTTTTCTCGTAGTTCAATATAAATTCTTTTATTCTCTTTTTATTTTGTCTTATTTGGGAATCAATAAGGTTGTAAGAGTATGAAGATTCTAAGTTGTTAACATGTATTGTGAGCAAAATTTTGTAGGTGGGATCAAAGATCCTGGAGTCTGAGAATGTTGTTTCATTAATCTCAAGCTGAACTATGTCAGAATATTCATCGGGGATTGTGTATTTGGAGGGGTCTATATAGTAGTCTGCGGCATGTCTGTAGGCTTGTAGGTTTATGAAATCTATTAAATGCTGGTTCAGGTCGAGCTCCTTTAAGAGGCGAGGAATGAATGAGTGTATACTTCGGCGGAATAGAAGTTTTTCGGCTTTTTTTAGGACCCTTGGTTCTGAGTAAAATATGTTCTGCAAGATTTGCCAGATGTCTTCTCTTAGTTTGAGAAGGACGTAGTAATATAACCTTCCAACTAGGGTTCTATTCTTTGCGTCGATTAGTTCACGGTTATTTGGTATTGGTCTGTTGGTATGGATGTACTCACAGAGATCTTTAAAAGAGGTTGGACTAAATTGGTAGGTTTGCATTCTTCGTCCCCCTACTCTTGAGGGGCCACTTTAAAGAATATCATAATATTCTTCAGTTTTTCAGGGTATTTATAGAACTCTGACAATATCTTCTTGTATGCTTCTATGGATTGTGGGGTTCCATCTACGTTTATGACGAGTGTGAGGTAGTCTTCCTCAATGTCTTCACTAGGCCTTCCTGCAGTTATTTCGATTTTTGTGTGTTGGATTATCGAGGGGTCCTTTGCAAATTTGGTTAGGATCCAGTAAATTAATAGTGAACGTTTTGCTACTTGTTGAATTTCGGAGTTTAGGAGGGGCTCTAAGTCGAGTGAAATCCATTTGGGCATTTTGTTTGCAAGAACTAAAAGTGGGTAAATTGGTGTTGCTCTTTTCATGAATTCTTGGAAGTCTTCTAAGTGGGTTTGAATGAAGTAATCCTCCATTAGTGTTTCCATTTGGAGTTCAAATAGATAAGGATAGACTGATATAAAGAAGGATTTCTCTTCTTGAGGCACTGCGTCGACAAAGGTGTATTCATGAGTGGGGAAGTGGTAAGTTTTAGTGATATCTTTGAAGGTTATTTCAGGATGAATTCTCTGTGCCATCCTCAATCACCTCCTGTAGGAGCTTTGCTAATTCCACTAGTTCTTTCTTTGTTAGAGCTATGAAGAAGTTTTCCAGTTCTCCATTGCCTGTGCGGTCATGAATGATCTGGAGCGCATAATACTTAATTGGCCCCTCCTCTGTTCTTAAGGTGCCTTCTGCGAGTTTGGACCCTTCATATATAGGAATCATAGGACTTAGTTTCAGAGCAAATTTAGTTTTTAGATCTTCATCATAGAATTTATTTATAATTTGTTTTTCTAGTTCTGTTTCTGGTTCTTTATTCTCATACAGCTTTAAGCCAATTATCTTTGCTATCTTGTTCATGGCTTGCCCGAGATAAGCATCTATTTCTTCATCAGGAATTCCTACGTTTTCTGCAATTTCTTTTATAACCTCTTCATCAGGGCGTTTTACTCCAATGGTCTGAGGCTTGAACACTTTCACTTCCAGTGGGATGTTCTTGTCTAGGATATACTGGAGAATTTGGTTTACTTTATCTTCGTCTACTGTGGTGTTCTCTGAGAGGAGGCTCTGAAGAAATGATCTTAGTAATTCTTCGTCTCGCATTTCCCTCACATCCTTCAATTGGTAAATGAATTATTAAAAATCTTCTGCTTAATTTTGCACATCCTTCCCCGGAATTGCGCATGGAACTTCGCTAGTGGTTCGACGATTTCTTTGCTTTCTTGGCTCATTAACTCACCTCTTGTATGCGGTTTCTCTTGGCTTTAGGTCCGTCACGATGATGATTTTCTCGTCCCAATAAACGGTGTAGAATACTCTGTAATCCCCAATTCTAAAACGGTAGGTGTTGGTTTTCTCTGTTTTCTCGCCTTTGACTGGTTTCAGGTCGTAGGGGGGCTTTGGGTAGGGGTTTGTTTTCAGAGCTTCAATGAATTCGGCCAGTTTCTTGCGTTGGGCTGGCTTGAGGTGTTTTTTGGCTTTTTTGATGACGTTTTTGTCCACGATGACTCTGTACACTTCCCCCACCTTAGCTCAGGAGTTCTTGGATTGCCTCGTCTGCGCTCAGTCCTTCTGAGGGGTTGTTCTTTAGGTGCTCGGCTTTTTTCATGAGGTCCTGGTATTCTTCCTCGGGGATTATTTCGGCTTCTTCCTTTTCGGCCTGGAGTTTCAGGAGCTCTAGCTTGAGCTCTTCGAGTTCTTTCTCGATTTTTTCAATGCGGTGAATGATGACTTGGACGCTTTCAACCATTGTCCCACCTCTAAATATAGTAGTGTAGGCATAGTATATAATTTATATCCTTGCTTTCGTGGTACTGCTCAAAAGGTTTGCGAAAATACCTCTTGACAAAAAGCTTTTTCGTCGTTGTAGCAGGCGAAACGTTCTTATATGTGCTCGTAATAAGAGTATTGCTTTGTCAAAAAGAGCGGAGGAGGGCCCTGGAATGGGAAAAGTGGTTACAGGAATTTTAGTCGGACTTTTGGTAGTGTCAATATTCTTGAACGTGGTGGTGTATCAGGCTGCCGATGATGAGATCTCATTGCTCAAGGATAAACTCTCGGCTTATGGGGGAGTGATCCTTGGCAATGATTCCTTGAAGATAGCTGTTGATTACTATGATTACAATCCTGTCGTCCTGGAGGAGGTCCTCATCAGCGGACATACCCTGACCATTGAGCCCGGCCATATCAGATACACTTGTTTTAACTATGTGGTTCCTGACACGCGCCTGACTATCGAGGCCAAGAAGCTGGATAAAACCCCTGTGAACTATTATCTGTTTGATTATGAGCTTTATTTCAAGGATAAAGCCCATGCAATTATTTTTGGTGGTACCTTCACGGGAGACAATCAGACATATTACCTCAACCGCTTCTCAGCGATGGAGGTTGGAAGGACTTATTGCGTTGGCTTCTCGGTGCCCACTAAAATCTACACCACTGAAGGAGAGAAGGACGTGGCTACTAATGCCAAGGTTTGGGCTAAAGTCGTGGTCGAAGCTCATGTGGATCCGTACCCTGAAGAGGTGATGGATAAAAAGTAAGTAGGTCGGCCGGTTGCCGTGACCTTTTTTATTATCACTTCGCAACGGGGGCCAAAATCCGAAATGGTTTTAAGCAGTTGTGAGTTATTTCTGATTGAGGGAGGGCGGTCACGCCCCCACAGTGACAGCACATGTGGGCCCTTTGAGTGGTGGCCCTGGCAGACCCTCATGAAGCCGGGGACGCACCGTGAGAAGGGCGTCACAATATTCCTCTTTTACGAAGTTCTTTTTTGAGAGCGTTAGGATTTGGGTTCTTTTCATAGATCTCTCTGCTTATGTATGCAATGTTGTCGGTGAGAAGAACAACGTGGCGGAATTCCCACCTTCCCTTAGCAACACTCTCTTTGAAGACGTTTTTCCGGCTCTTATACTCTTTGAGCTTTTTGAGAACGGCATCATCCACTATGAGGACTCTAATCTCCTTATCCAGGTTCATTATTTCATCTTTGATCTCGTTGAAGAAGGGTGTCACGATAACTCGTTTGAGAAGTGGCTTAATGCTATCAAACCTTTTTGGGAATTTCGCGATGTAGTTTCTCTTTTCTTGTTTTCTAAGTTCTGCAATGTGCTTAAGCCAACCTCCACGTTTTCTGAGTTCGCTGAGATTATTATAATCTATCTCAACAAGGGCATAGATTGTTCTTTTCTCTCTGCTCCTGTCCACGGAGATCACGAGTGTCTTCATTCCACCACCAGCCAGCTTGGTCTCTTCTCGGCCGGAATCAGCTTGACCAACTCTTTGAGTTCCTCTGGAGTGAGGAGGTAAACTTCTTCTGGAAGCCCGGCCTTTGAGGGAACGTAGATAAGCCTCTGCTCGACGTTATAGACTTTGCCCTTCTTTTTCTGCTTCTTGAGGTGCTTGTGAACCTGGACCTTAAGCATTGGTCCCACCAGTATACAGTAGAAGGCTTTACCGTATAAAGTTTTCTACCGTAGAAAAAAAGAAGAGGGGTTTATTTGTTCCCCTCAACCTCAATCCCGTTTATCTTCATCATCCTTTTTATCTCCCTCCAGAGAGCTTTGAGGAGGATAACGTCGGTCTCCGTGGCCGCGTTCTCGTAGAGCATCTTCATGTAGAACCTCATGTTGTTGTAAATCTCTGTGTTGATGACTTTCTTAAGGTCGTCCTTTGAGACCTGCGCGCTCTTCTTGGGGCTGTTGTCCTCCCTCTTGTCAGGGATCGGGACACCTACTGGACCAAAGACCTCCTCGACGTTCTCCATGCCTATCACTCCTCGAACTCAGTCTCAAAGTCAGACTTCTTGAGCAGCCCACCCCACGTTAAGCCGCTCGCGTCGTCTATGCTGGCGATCTTCCTCTTTCCGCTCCTGTCGTAGAGATCCATCTTGGTCTTGTTGTAGAGCTTTGCGTTGGGGTTGATCTTGAGTGCCAGGTCGGTAGCCTTTGCCACCTGCCTGGCGAGGTTCATGTATGCAGCTCTCCAGGCGTCGCGGGAGGCCTTCATCTCCTTCCAGAGCTCGACTCTAAGGACGTCCCTCTCAAGCGGCAGGGCGATCTCCTCGCCGATGTGGTTGACTTCGAAAGCACTGGCGTGGATGAGTATCATCTCCCTGCCGAACCAGACTTGGCTTTCGTGGACTCTGATGAGCTTCTGCGGCGGCCTCTTGCCGAATATCCTCCCGAGGGAGTACCAGATGCTGTCGAGCCAGTCGGGTGGGCGGACCTGGTAGAGTATGACGTACTCGTCGAGGTCCTTGCGCATGGCTATGGGGTAGCCTTTGGGCCTCGGCTCTTTGCCGTCGAACCAGACGATGACTTTCTGGTCGAGGTTGTAGATTTGGGCGAGCTGCTCGTTGAGCCTCCTCTGCTCCTCGAGCCGCTGGATGACGGCCTTCTGGACTTCCTCATAAACGCTCCCTCTCTCGTCCTCCTCGAATGGGATGACCTCAACTTGGTCGAGGGCTCCGATCTGGACTTTCACCTTCTGCTTCTTCTTTTTCTTCCTAAATCTGTCAAACAACCCCATTTCCACCACCTCACAGGGTTTTGGGAACGCGATACTCAATGCTAAACGTGTATTCGCAATCTATCGAGAATTTGCCCTTCCCGCGCCGGGCTTTTCTGATTCTAAACAGCTCCTCGAGGGAGCGGGGTTTTCGGCCGTTGTCAAAGCGCTCGTCAAGTATCTCTTCCAGGAGCTCGGCGTCTTTCTCCGAGGCCAGCCTGCCCACTATGCCGATGTGGGTCGCTCCCCTAACGAGGTCCTTGCTCAGGCCCGAGAGGTATTGGGTGCCAGAAATCAGGGAGATCTCAAGGGAGCGGCCTTCTCGGTATATCTTGTTGATGGCTGCTAAGCCGAGAGCGTGCCTCGCGAGGTTCTGGATCTCGTCTGCTATGATGACCACTGGAATGTCCCACTTGAGGAGGAACTCGTCGGTGACGTAGCTCACGAGGTTGTGGAAGATGACGGCCTCTTCTTCCTCGCTCAGGTGGGAGTTCGCGGAGAAGTCTATAACGTTGATTCTATCTGGAGTTAGTTTCCTGACGAACTCTTCTTTCGGGTCGCTCGTGAAGAGCCTGTCGCTCTTCAGCTTGGTCATGAGGGTCCTCAGGTTGGCGATTGTCCTGTCGCGGGAGTTCTTCAGTACGTCTTCAACGGTCTCGCCCGGCCTCGGTGGGTACTCGTTCCTGATGACTTCCTTCAAGAAGCGGTCGGGGTCTCTGATTCTCTTCTGGCCCCAATAGATGTCGAGAAGGCGCATGTAGTTGGTCTGAGTGTTCACGTACATGAACTTGATAAGGTCCTTCACCTCAAGGCGGTCGTAGCTGAGCTTTCCTTCGACCACTTGGACGTTCATACCGTTGTCCCTGGCTATGAGGCTCAGATCCCTCGTGGGCCGGAAGACTATTCTGGTGGAGGGGTAGATCGCCGGCTTGAGCCGGTGCCTCTGGAACTGGTTGTGGTTTGCATCGACCTTGGTCATCATGCCCTCAACGTTGGGCCAGCCGAAGGCGAAGTCTCCAATCTTGCCGAGGAGTGGCCTCTTCCTGTAGTAGTCCTGGAGGTAGCTCTCAAGCCAGGGGTAGTTTTCTTGGAGGTAGTCGTAGCCAAAGTGGTCGACGATGTAGTTCCTGAACTCTTTGAGCTTCTGGACTTTTGGCTTGTCGTATTTGGCCTCAATGACTATGATGAGGGCCTTTCTGCCGTTCAGGTAGAAGTAGTCGTAGAGTCCCTCTGCAAGGGCTCTCATAATGCTGGTCTTTCCGTAGCCGCTCCTGCCGAGGAATAGAATGTGGTTGGCAAAGCCTGCTTTGTAGGGGAGGAACTGTGGCGCTCTGCTGCCGTCGTCGAGCCTTAGGCCTAGGTAAGGGCCGTAGTAGGCTTGGCGTATGTCGTTCATGCCGTATTGGGCCAGCTTTTCTGGACTGACCCTTTTCCGCAGGCGAGCGAGGAAGTCATCGGGAACCCACCAGTTCGAGTGTATACTCTCCACTATCCCAAACCTCCGTGTCGTTTATTCTTAACAAAAATTAGGCCCCCACTGCACATTTTCTTAGGGAGCCTTAGACGGCTTTATTCCCCCAATGGAGCGTTTTCCTCCGTGTGCAGTTAACACCCCCTTACTGCCCACTCCTCCTCGGAGCGGACATTATAGCGGATACTCCCACCCTCTCTTTTTCTTGTACAGGCCGTATCCAATCAGCCCTACGATGGCACCGGCAAATAGAATGCTCTTCAGCAGTACAGAACCGATGAGGCGCTCTTTCTTCGCCTGCTCAATGTAGTCCTGCTCGCTCCCCTGCGCTGTCTCCTTGAGAAGATTCTGAATCATAGTCCGGTACTCTTCGTTCTGCTGGCTTAGAAACTCATTCTCAGCTTTGAGCTGGTTGACTTTGTTTGTCAGGTTCGCGAGCTGCGCTTTGAGCTCGCGGTTCTCTTTGGTGAGGTTCGTGATTTGGGTCCGGAGCTCTGCAGTGTTGGGCTGGTTCTCCAGCTTGCTTTGGAGCTCTGAAACCTGCTGCTTGAGCTTCTTGTTCTCTGCCGTGAGGCTTTGAACTTCCTTTTTTAGCTCCTCATTCTCGGCCCTCAGGGCCGTGTTCTCCTGCTTGAGCTCTTCAATTTGCTTCTGGTAGTCTTCGCTTGTGGTGAAGCTGACGGAGAAGGGTGTCCCGCTTGAGATGTCGATGATGCCGTAGCCGTTGAACTCCTTGAAGCTGATGCTCAGCCCTTCAAACTCGCCGCTCTCGCTGGCCTTGAGCAGACCGAGAAGCTTATCCGGAGCTCTGATGATGAGGGCCAGCTCTCCGGTGGCGTTGTTTTTGTCGACTGTGAGAGTGAGGCCTTCAACGTGAACGCTTTCTCCTACCTCAAGGCTCCCGCTCCACTTGTAGAATGAAGCCGCGGATGCCAGCCCAAAGCCTATTATCATATATATTAATATAGGAACTAGTGCTTTCATACCTCTGAAACTCATTCTTCTCACCTCAGTCAAGAAGGCCTTTCATCTTCACCGTGCCTGTTTTCCTGTTCACGTAGGCGAAGCCCGCAAAAATCTCGGTCGAGCCCTTGCGGATGTAGACTTCGAAGACCCAATACAGGTTGCCGTTCTCCTCCTTTTCCGCGAGGCTCTTCTTTTCGGGCCCGATTTTCATATCGTACTGTTTCAGCTTCTGGTTGTAGTCTGCGAGGTAGTTCCTGACGATCTCATACGCCTGTTCGGCGGTGATTGGGTAGTCTTCAACGTACGCACCCTGGAAGACTGTCAGGTGACCGTCGGCCCACCTCACCGTGTCGTTGGTGAAGATGTAGCCCTCTGCTGGATAGCCGAGCTCGTACAGTCTTTCTTTCAGCGGGTCGTGCTCGACGAACGTCGAATAGCTGAAATGGAGCAAAAAAATTAGGCTAACCACTGCGAACAGGCGTAATATCACTCTTGAAAAAGATGGAGAGGCGCGGTAGGTGGGCATCATTTCAGCCCACCTCAGCTCGAGCTCTGCTCAGGAACCACAACTGGCCAGGTCGCGGTGCTGTTGGCCTGGATGATGAGCGGAGCTGTCTCGTTGTAGAGGGTCGCTATGTTGCCGCTCAGGTCCTCGACCTTGAAGTAGAACGCGTAGTAGTTGCCCTCGGTGAGGTTGGCTATGGTGATTGGCAGGGTGGTTGCTTCGACTGGAGTGAAGGTGGTAGTGTTGCTCACGGTGTTGGAAGTGCCGAGGTCGGCCCAATAGACGTAGTACTTGGCTATCTGGTCGTTGTCGGTGGCGTTGAAGCTGATTGCAAAGGTCAGGGCCGTGCTGTTGTAGTCAATACTGACAGAGTTCAGGGTCGGTGCAGTGGTGTCGGTGACGGTTATGCTCTGGACCTCGCTCTCGAGGACCTTATCGCCGTCGTAAGTGACCTTGACCTTGTAGTAGACGAGGTCGCCGAACTTTGACGGAATCTCAGCCTTGTAGGTGCTGTTCTCGGCGGTGGCGTTCAGGGTGGTGTAGGTGGCGTTGTTCGGGTCGGCGACGTTGAGCGCGTAGAGGACCTCAACGCTGCTGATGTTGAAGTGCTCGGCGTTGGTAAGGCTGAAGGTCACGAGCACGTGGCCGGTTGCCTGGTCAACGCTCGCGGCGAGGTCGGCTATGGCGAGCTGGTAGGTTTCAGTGGTGCTGGTGTCGCCGCTCAGAGTGTTGCTCAGGTCAACAAAGCCGCCGCTGCCGAAGCCGCCGTTGTAGGCCCACCAAGCTATGGCCGCGAAGAGCACTATCAGGCCGATTGTCACAATTCTCCTTTCCTTCTTTCTCAACCCAACACACCTCCAAGCGCGTTTATCAGAGAGCTCATCTGGTCAGGAATCCCCTTGAGGAACTCAACAAAGGTTCCAAACAACGAAAACTCTTGCAGGAGCGCGAGGCCGCCGAGGAAGTAGAATACATAGCTGACTTTTCCGCGCACTAGTGCACCGATGATGAAGAGCAGTATTGCCAAGCCGAGGTAAGGGTGGGCCGCTGCGACTTCTTTGAATCCGTCAATTGCCGCGTTGACGTCCATCAGTTCCTCCCTCCTCTCAAGGCGAGTGCACCGAGGATTGCCGCAACGCTGAAGCTAACAACGCCCTTGACGAGCTCGTAGATCGTCGCGCCTGGATCGCTAGTCATGGCGAGCATGGCGATGCTGCCGATAGTGAGGAATGCCGCTGCGTCCCAAACGCCCCAATTGTCCATGTCGGCGATCCTGTAGACTGAAAGCCCGATGAGGGTCGAGGGTATGTAAAGGGCCCAAAAGCCCGAAAGCCCAAGGAGTTGGCCTACCGCGATGATGGTGTCCTGCCAGTGGAAAACACAAAGGATGAAGGCGATGAGAGCTGCTGCAACCCTGCCGAGCATTGTGAGTCACCTCAGAGCAGTATTGCGATTAGGTTTGAGATGAAGGGCAGGCTGAAGGCTGTATCGAGGTATTTGCCCCCTGTCGCAACTGTGGCCGCAATCCAGAGGAACGCTACCAACTCATCATCTCCCGTCTCTGGTGCTACAATGTACAGTGCATAGGTTGCCGCGGCGAGGAGAACTCCAGTGTTGTAGGCTCCAACCGTCATTGAGATAGTACCTGTCATGAAGTAAAGTACTGCAACGAAACCGATTCCTGCGATTAGTAGGCTCATGATGACCTTGTTAACTCCATACTTTGAGCCGTAGGCGAAACCGAGAAACTCATAGTCCATTTTGTCGGAGAGCTTGTCCAGCACTTCGATGGCAATGATGACGTAGATTGGAGTCATGGCAACTGCTTCAACGTACTGGTTCACTGTGATGTTCTGGTCAGTGGCCCATCTCAGGACAAAGCCGCCTATCAGGCCTACCAGCACCAGTTTGATGAGATAATTCACGTTGTTCAACTTCTTCATATCAACCAAGAGCACCACCTCCGAGGAGTGTCGCAACGGCCATCTGGAAGAGCGAGATGGCCGGGAATATTGCCAGGTGTGCACCGCCAGTCACTATGGTCTCTGCAATCCAGAGCCAGAGGAGCCACTCGCTGGTTCCGGTATTCGGCAGGAGGACGACAAGGGCCACGAGGGCCGAGGCAACGAGCGTGGCTGGCGTAACTGCGGCAAGGTTCAGCGTAATGGTCCCTGCTAGGAGCCAGGTGAACATCATGAAGAAGACGAACACTGCGCCGAATGCGAAGACGAGCTTTGAAAGCCCGCTCTTGCCCCTGCCGAGCATTCTGTTGTAGAGTTTGCCTGTATCGAGACCGTAGTCGAAGAGCATTGCGAGAAGTATTCCAGCGAGTGGAATGCTGGCGTAGGCGGCGTTGAATTCTGCTATTGTGACGCTCTTCTCCTGCGCATACCAGGCGATTGCTGCCATCATTCCAGTGGTTGCTATTCTGAAGCCTAGCTTGTTGAAAAAGAAATTCCCGGCCCGTTCTCCAACTCCAGGCCGGTTTTCAGTCTTGTTTGCATTCCCCACGTTTCATCACCTCACCAGAACTTGAGCTTGTCGAGCAAACTAAATCCACCAATCTTGGCCAGTATGGCGCCGATTAGGTTTGAATCAAGCACTGCAAAGGCCAGGAACAGTACTGCCACAAGGACTGCCGCCCGCTTCCCGAACAGGACATAGAACACTCCTGCAACAATTGCTAGTGCAATCAACCACCAGATGAGATCACCGAGCTGGAAGTTAGTGCCGAATATTCCTCCAAGAATCGTGCCTTTGTACTCGTCTGCAACATCTGCAATCTTCTCGGCCGTTTCTGCCATAGTCTCGGCTTGGTCATAAGCCCCATAGCTGGCCAGCCTGGCTGCTTCAAGGTAATAGTCGCCGGCCATCTCCTCGTCCCTGACGATCTCGAGGTACCTGATGGTGTCCTCAAGCTTCTCAGAAGTTGGAATCTTTTTTGCGTACGTGATGGCTTCCAGATAGTGCTCTTTTGCCTTGGTGGCGTAATCTACAACCTTCTGGTTGCCAAGCTGTGAGCCGATCTCGATGTAGTGCTCTGCAGATGCTATCTTCTCCTCGAGCTCCTGAACTATTGTCTCAACGAGTGCTTTCGCCTGTTCGGCGTCATAAGCGGTCCATTCCTGGTCACTGATGAGATCCTCGATCTGTGCGAAGGTTGGGTCAAGGCGGACAGTTCTCTCTGGTGAAACGACACCTATGTTTGGCGATATGAGCATCCATATCGGGATCTTCGTTCCGTCATCCCTGGTGACTTCGGCCTTGATTCCAATGAAGGCCATGTAAGTGACAATGTCCGAAGCGCCGTGATAAGTCACGGTGCCCTCAAAGGCTGTTGGATTGGAGAGTATATCCCCAAGAGTTGCCATGCTGCTGATTGGGAGCGCAGCAGCTAGCTCCCACTGCCCGTTTTTGAGCAACCTGTATACTACAAGCCTAGCTTCGTCGGTGACGGTGAGGTTCGTGACCGGAACGAGGTTGAAAAACTGGTCATTTGCCCCAATGTAGATCTTGTAGGTGGAGGAAGCATTGATGATATGGAGTGGGTTGACCCAAGCTCTTGCGATAATGTTTGAGGCAGCTCCAGAACCCCTCATAAGGTATGGCACGAACATTCTTGCCTTGGGATCGTCTTGGTAGTCAATGGGCAGAGTGCCTTCAGAGAAGCCTCCGATCTGAATCCTACCCGCTGCAATGTGCTTGTATGCGCTGGAGGTTCTCCACCTCGCAGAAATCGTCTCGTTGTGGTCAAAGATCCATCCGTCGCCAGTACTGTAATAGATCTGCTTAATGCCGGTGACTTCCGCAACAATCTCGTATGGCTCGTCAGCAGGCGTGGCAAGATAAATCTGGTTTACAATATCCCACGTTGCCAGCCCGTTGAGGACGGCATCAACCTGGTTTTCATACGGGTCAGGTCCTTTTAATATGGTTCTAAATGTCCAGACAGTTCCATCATTGCTTTCCCCGCATTTTTCTCCTGGCTGGAATTTCCATTCCCTTGTCCACAGCGGCCTGCCGTCGCGAGTGTAGACATAGAGCTTAACATCTGTAAGACATATCGGATCCTTCACATCCGGATTGTCTCCCGGTTTGAGGGTGAATTCAACTGGTATTGCAGAGAACCCAAATATCTTATCCGGGCCACGGATTTCCACGTTTGAGAATTCTCCCGTGCTCCCGTCTGTCGACTCAATGTCATACGCTATCAACTGTGCTGCAAGTCTGGCCTTGAGCTCGAGAAAGTCCTTCTGCTCGGCCTGGATCAGTTCAGTAAGGTTAACGTAGGTTGTGTTAAAGACTCCAAGGAGGGTGGATCTTGATGCATATTCATTGTACGAGAGGTTTCTTGGTTGCAGGATCGAAAGTCCTCCACCATCATCGTCATCACTTGAGAAGAAGTCAAACGTGCCCTTGATCCAATTTTCTATCGCAGCACCGCCGAGATAGCAGGCAGTACCTGCAACCAGTGCCATCCCTACAGCTCCAGCGATAGTACCTAATCCTGGAACTACTGAACCCCCAACCGCACCTGCGGCTGCGCTTGACATAGCATATGCAAAACAGCCTGTTGCTGCTGCAGTTCCTAAGTGTCTCCCGCCCTTCAGCCAGTCCCAAGCTCCAGAAATCTTTTCTTTAATTGAGCTAACCGCCTCTTTGTAGCTGTCTATTGGGTTCCAAAGGTCAATTGCGGCAGCGTATTGGGCATTGATGAGGAGGATGAATATCACGAGAGTGGCGACCTTGTGGGCGACTGTTCTTGAAGATCGTGGCTTTTTCTCATCTCCTTTTTTCTCGCGTCGTTTCTGAATAATTGAAAGAAGGAAACAGCCTATCATCACCTCACCTCCTTCTCAGTGCCCAAACCCCGAGACCCACGACGAGAAGTCCTCCGACAATCCAGAGCCACGTGCTTCCGCTGCTGCCACCGAAGAGCGCGAATCCTCCAGAATCTCCAATGGTGACGGCCACCTTGTCCTGGAAGACAACCGCATCGCCCTGGAGAACCTGGACGTTCAGCTCGTAGGCGTCATAAGTGAGATCTTCCGGCACGGCGAAGGCTATTGAAACATCCTTTTCAGTCAATGGAGCAACGCTGATGCTCTGGTTTATCTCGGCCGGCAGGAAGCCGCCGCTCACTTTGATGGTGTAGTACTGCACGCTGGAGCTCGGGTTCTTGAAGTGGAGCGTGATGACTCCCTCGCCGCCCTCGCTGACTGTTAGGGTCTTGGTAACGAGGGTAATGGCAGGGTTCACGGTGATGTCATAGACGGCAGTCATGCCGTTCCACATCAGCTCGAGAGTGTAGCTGCCCTCAGCCGGAACATTGACCTGGAAAGTGTGCGCCTCGTACGGGCTGAAGGCATAAGAATCGCTCCAGACTTCATTGCCCTGGCTGTCCTTCAGAACGGCCGTGATTAGGTAGCTCTGGCCAGAGCTTTCAGAAATCCTCAGCTCGTTCGTGCCCACCTGCCATTCACTCGGCATCTGGACGCTGAACGGAAGCGGCTCGACGGTGTAGGTGACGGTCTTCGTCGTCGTGTAGGTCTGGCTCATTATAGCGTCGTTCGAGGTAAGGGTGAGAGTGAAACCGTGAGTGCCGACCGCGCCGGCCTTGAACTTGATAGAAACCTGCGTGTCGCCCGAAATATCGCCGAGGTAGTACTTTCCACCCTCCGGGCTGATGACGGAGCCGTCTTTTCTTACTTCGAGGACGTCAGAGAGGCCGCTCAGGCTCAGGTAAGTGTTGTAAGTCGCGGAAGTGTCAATCGGGCTCAAGGTGAAAGTCAGAGTGTAGATAGTGTTTTCGGGAATCGTGATGTCGGCAGGGAAGTTTTCGAGCTTGAAGGCGGCGCTGGAGGGGTACATTTCAATGGTGACAGTCATGTCATCCTGGACTTCAATGGTTTTGGTGACGCTCCAGTAACCCGTTTTCTCGAAGGTCAGCGTGTGATTACCAACTATTAGGGCCAATGTATCACCGTCGTTAAAAGTGCCTAAAACAGAGTTGCCTTCTTTCACTGTAACATCTGAAAGGGTCTGACCAGTCAAAGCGTCCTTAAAGTGGAAAGTCACCAAATAGGGCTTAGAAAGCTCATAACTCTGCACTCCTTCCGGCTGGTCTGAAGTATAGACCACCATAACACAAATACCGCTGTATGGATAATTTCCATCGACCGTCACGACGTAATCTCCAGCTCCAATGAATAAGCCGCTCTCCCTGTAGATATGGCTGCTCGTTTCATAGACATATGCTGCATACCACAACTGTATGCCGTCCTTCTCAATTTTGCCCCAAGGCTGGACCGAACCATCGTCACCGTCTGACCATGAGTTAAAGAAGATAAAGTCTAATGTGTGAACTGTGCCAGTCGTGGGATACCCATGATCATTAGTTCCGTCATCGAAGAACGCAATATTAACATAATTCCCCTGAACTTCCATGTCAGTATAAAGTCCTTGATGAGTTATCGCCAAACCTTTTTGACCCATCAGGACTGAGGATATCTGATCTTTGAGGCTCTCAAGCATTGTTGTTGTCTCTGTGTCAGTTACAAAAAGTCCATATTCGTAGTCAGAGTAGATAATAACGCTCGTCTCTGTGAAATCAGCGTAGTATCTCACCGTAAAGCTCGTATCTCCAATTTTTACCGTCTTTTCTGCTAATTTCAACGTGTCGGCATCTTCAATCGTTGCACCTGTTGCATTCGCAACATCTTGAATGTATTGAAGAGGGCTGTCACTCCAGGACATAATGTAAAAGAACCCGTGATAATCATCAAGCCCTGCACTAACTGTGTCCGTCACTACTAACAAAGTGCTGAAAAGCACCAACAGCGCGAGCAGAACTCCGACTCTTTTCACTTCACCCACCTCCTTGAGTGCTCCCGCGCCCACCACCAGGCCGAGAGCGCGTCATACGCGAGATATGCCAGGACAAGGCCGAACGCAGCCGCGATAGCCAGGCGCGGAATGAGCAGAACGTCCATCGCTCAGCCTCCCACCGAGTAGTCCACGATGATAGCGCCGACCAGAGAAGCCAGAACCGCAGGTTTCTCGTTCAGATCCATTAGAACCTCCAGAACAGCGCTGCCGTTCTGCTGAATCAACGCCGCGAGGAAGGCCACGAGCATCATGTCATAGAGAAGGACCCTCCAGCCCGAAGTGAGCGGCTCGATGAGGGCGACTGCCTTTGAGCCCTTGTTCGTCAGCGCCCAATGAACCAGAAGACCACCAATGGCGCCGATTGCCAGGCTCTCCTTCGTCATCATGGGCCAGGCGAACTTCAGCCACATTGCAACGACGAGGATGAAGAGAATGAGCTGAGCGAGGCTACGTGGCTTCATACTGCTGTCACCCTCTGTGCTTTTTTGAGCCGGGCTAGCTCCATGACCTTCTGCTGTTTCAGTCTCGAAATCCTCGCGAGTTCACGCTGTGCCGCGTCAATCTGCCTGCGAAGCTTCTCCATGTACCTGTCATAGAACTCAATCTCCCGAGCAATACCCTCCAGCGTGTCCATACTACCGCCCCCGGAAGCGATTACCGGGCCTCATCGCCCTCCCCCATCTCATCGGTGCCTTCGGAGTTCGGGCTCGGCCTCTCTGTGAATCTGATTAGAGAACTGATTTGAGCGGAGGAAGGCCCATCCTACTTTGAGATTGGAGAAGAAGCGTTTATAAGCAAATAAGAACATTTTAAGCTTAAATTAAGCGTAAAGATAAAAATAGAATCAATCATTGAGGATGTCTTCCGGCCTGGTGTTGCCGAGCTCTATCCTGTAGAGTTTTAGTACAGCCTCCCTGAAGACTTGGTTGATGCTCGTTCCTTTCACCTTCGCGAGGGCTTTTGCCCTCTTCTCAACCTCAGAATCAATATATATCCCGCGAACAAATCGAGACGATTGGGCCAACCTCCGCTCACCTCCTTTCATCTTCCAAAACACGCTTTAGGTCATCCACCACCGCAGAATACCACTCATCAGCTAGGAGCTCAAGATTGAGATAGTGACGTTCTATGACCGTTCTCGGCGCCCTACCCTGGATATAATCAATGACCTCCAGCGGTACTCCCTGACGGGCCAGAAATCCGCTGAACCATTTCCTGACTGCTGAAGACGAGAAGACAACACTCTTTTCCGTGTTCCTGATGCTCCGTATCTTTACCCTCATCCTCGCATGGACGCGCTTGTAGCTGATGTCCACCCTCTCGAGCCTCTCTGCGAACTCCCTTGGAAAATATGCCCAAAACGTCTGCTTCTGTCCCCTACCAATTCCACTCATTGGATATTTTGCTACATTATCCCCATAGAGAACTAGTTTGTCTGGATCGAACTCGTTGAGCATCCTGACGATATGCTTGAGCCTTTGCCCGCTGTACACTAACGCCTCGTAGATCAAGGCTAGGAGCGGATCCTTTTGGAGGTAATACTCGTAAGCAATCCTGATCTGCTCGTCGGAGACGTAAACTCTCCTAACCCCCGTGGGCTTCAGCTTGATGATGTCTTTAAGGTCGAGGTACTCAGTGCGGCTGATGAGGCCTCTGTTCTTCAGAAAAGTTATGAAGTTTCTCAGAGACTTTGCAAACCCTCTATTGTAGTTTTCTTTCACGAGAGCTTCGTCGAGAGAGGCCTTATCGGTTATTCTGTACTTTCCAAAGAACCTTTCGAGGTACCGCATGTAGCGCTCCTTAGTCTCCTCTGTGGCCAGTTTTACGGAGAGCCACTGTTCAAATGCCTCTTTATGCTGAGACCAAAGAGAATTAAGCCCTATTTCGCTAGAGGACGCCTCTAATGCCCCCTTTCGAGCCCGCGCCCCGGGTTCAAATCCCGGCCGGGGCACCAAAATTCTCCCAAACGCTGTTCTACAAGAAGCTTCACCACTGGAGACAAGCCCTCTTTGAAAAAGAGCCACCTCAACATGCCATTAATAAAACAAGACCTACTATAAGCCACCCTCAAAGGCCCCACAACCTTTAAATCCAAAGCTGCATGAATTTGAAATACCGGTCTTTAGACTTTCAGCTGCCTCCAAGCTCAGCACTCATTTTGGATGAGTGATTTTTACATCTCTATATTGTATCTCGATAGTTTTTTGTAATTTTGGAGATTTTCCAAACAATTATAACATATTGTCAAAATAATGCCGAAAATTTTTTAACATTAAAAAGAGACTCCCTATGGTGGTATTATGGTAGGTGTTGTCAAGACTGGAATAGAGGAGATTGATTCTGCCTTGGGTGGAGGAATAGTTGATATGGGGAATCTTTTGATATCCCATGACAAAAGGTCACTGGGATGGGTACTTGGTTTGAAGATATTCAAGAGCATGATTGATCAGGGGGCAATTGGAGTCATATTAAATACGACCCTACCAATTTCAAAGCTTCAATTGAGAACCAAATGTGCTGGATTGGATCTTGAAAAAGAAGGAAAAGCAGGAAAGCTTTACATAATTGACCTCTTCGGATCCAAGTACGATATCCCATACAATAGTCCGTACGTTATCCAGATAAGGGACTGGAGTGGCGATACAGGGATTCCAAAATTGCTTCAAATATATAGCAGACTATCATCACGAATCCCTGAAGGCTCAACTGTAGTTGGTCTAGCTGCGACGTTGGAAGGGCTCTACCATGAATTTGGAAAACAAACCATGGACAACCTGATAAGAGCCTCACTCGCCAGCTTTGAAAATGAAGTGGTAAATAAAGGCAGGAAAATTAATATTCTCACCATTGCACTCCTAAACAGAGAAGCTGTTCCCGATTATGTAACAGCATGGCTGTACAGTCTTAGTGACCAAATCATAGAATTCATTTCCAATACTGGCACCGCGGGTCTAGAGGAGACCATACTAATACCAAGATCCCTTGTCCCAGAGTTCCAACCGAGGCATTACACAATAAAGCTCTCAAAAGAACACAGGATTCAAGTTCTTTGATTTATTTTTTGAATTGGGCATCCTATACAATCCCAATATTTTTTGCCGGAGTTAATGATGTAAATGAAAAGGCTTTTAACCTTTCATCCGTTTCCCCGCCCGATGGCCATGAAGACACTCGCCCAGGTTTTCAGGGAAGTTCTGCAGGAGAAGGGTATAGAGAGCTTCGGCGTGCTTTCAAAGCGCTACCGTAAGTCAAAGAATAAGCTCCAGGATGTGGCCGTGGATGTCCTTAACGGAAAAGGAGTCATCGCAGAAGTCCCAGAGCCAACGGTAGTTGCGTGGGATTTAAACGGGAACCGCGTTAAGGGCTCGCGCTACGCCTACGTGCCGGGCTGCATGGCGAAAAAGTTCAAGATTCTAATCAGAGCTGAAGACCTGAAGGCCCGCATTCCGGAGTGGCCCTACTTCATAATTGACCTAATGCACTGGGACAAGCACACCCAGAAGGAAAAGGGTAAGATATGCCTTCAGGTGGCTCAGAGCTACGGCCTGCTGAGAGACTACTTCACGGGAAAAGAGCTGGCGGTAACCTGGGCGAACGATGAGTTCAAATCCATGTTCCACGGCCCGGTTGAGAGGATAACGACATACGAAGGATCTACCGCCAACTTCCTGAAAGAAGAGGGCATCGATGAGGTCGTACTCCTCGACCCCTGGGCGGAGGAAGTTCTGGGAGAGGAGGACTTCGACGTTAAGGCCTTCATAATCGGGGGAATCGTCGACACCGGTGGAACCAAGAAGAAGACCACGCCAAAAATCGGCGAAGAGCTTGAAAAGGAAGGAATAAAAGTCCACAGGAGGAAAATAGTCCTTAGGGGCGATGTCGTTGGCGTCCCGGACAGGATAAACAGAATCCTCGGCATAATCCTTAAGATGATGATTGATGGCAAGTCAATG
Organism: Thermococcus sp. GR5; assembly: GCF_012027535.1. Taxonomy (NCBI): domain Archaea; kingdom Methanobacteriati; phylum Methanobacteriota; class Thermococci; order Thermococcales; family Thermococcaceae; genus Thermococcus; species Thermococcus sp. GR5. The sequence continues at coordinate 86,416 of NZ_SNUN01000005.1, forward strand.
GATGAGGCAGTCTACGAGTTCCAGGAGCCACTTCACGCACGCTGGCGCCTCAGAAAGGAGCTTCCAAAGCATGCGACTCGCTACATGATAAACGGCAAAGTTTACCGCGTCGTCGAGAAGGAGCTGTTTGACGAGTATTCCAAGTGGCTTAAGATACGCTGGGAGGACTTCGTAAAGGTTCTGCGCGAGTTAAATCTCGTCGCGCTCGAGAGGAAGCGGATGCACCACCTCAACAAGATTTCCAACCCTAGAATAATCAACGGCAAGCTTTACAGGGTCATACTTCTCAAGAAGGCCGCGATGCTGTGCTACAACTGCTAAAAAGCATAGAAAAATCTTAAGCCCCCTTCTTTTCTCTGAGCTCTCTAACGAGTTCCTCCAGGGACTTCTTGGCTTCAACTTTGGAGTAAAAGTCGTATTCTTTCTTCAGAAACTCATAGTGATCTCTCTCATCGTTTGCGAGTTCGCTCATGATACGTTTGTGTTCTGGATCTTCCAGCCTCTCCATGAGCACTATGTAGATAGCTTCCGAAAGCTTCTCGGTATCCATACCTATACGCAGTACAGTTAGATAATCCTCGACATTTTTAAGCCGGAAGTCTTTCTCCGCAAGAACCTCTGCCCAGCTATTCAAAGGCATATCTAATGGTTCTTCTCCGGGGAACAGACCCTCAAATATCGTCCGGACTCTCTTGTCGTGGCTTTCCTCAATCTCAACGAACTCCTTGAATTTCTTTTTTGCGTACTCCTCAGGCATGTTTTGGTGCAGGAACGTATAAAGTCCCGTAGCGTCTCTTTCTCCTTTGATGATGTATGAAAGGATTTCTTTCAATGAGCACTTGGATATTTCACGAAGAGTTTTCATGACGTTTTCGTTTATGCTGGCCTTTTCCATAAACATTTCCAGAGCCTTGCTCATATCACATCCCTGAAGGCAATTAGTGGGCACTTGTTAAAAAACTTTTTTCGAGGATACCGTGACCTGTAATATTTCCTACAACCTTGTATAATCAGTAGCACTGGCATGTTGACGCTAAGGACGAGCTTAAACGATAAAGTAACAAAATGGAAAGATTCAGAAGAACAGAATCACAGCGTCTCCAACGACAGCCGTTTCAACCTCTTCGCCATCGCTGAACACTGCCTTCCTCAGGACGATGTCGTCCTTGCCCAGTTCGACATCTTGCCCTTCAATCTCGAACTCGACCTTGCCGCTCTCCTTGAGGGCCTTGGCAACTTCCTCGGCGTTCTCCTTGAGGTAGGCGGTTATCTTTGGCACGAGCTTGCCGTAGCGCGGCCCTACTGTTCTGAAGTTGGGCTTTATCTCGATGATGCGCTCCTCGAGCTCTGGCTCACCCTTGATTATCTCAAGCCTCTCAATGTTCATAGTTCCGGCGATGTCCTTTTCGATGGCCTTCAGCATTTCGTAGGAGTCGGTAGCGTAGATCGCCACGTGCTTGAGCTTAGCGTTGAGTGCTAAGCCATGGGAGTTCTTGTAGCGCCTCATGGCACTGATTACTTCTCTCGCGAGCTCTCCGAGCTTCTCGGCGTTCTCGTCAATCCTGCCTTCGTCGTACTTCGGCCACTCGAGGAGGTGGACGCTCTTCGCTCCAATGCGCTCTTTGAAGAGGTTCTGGTAGAGCTCCTCGGTTACGTGCGGCACGAACGGAGCGAGCAGGAGCATGACGTTGTAAAGCAGTTCGTAGAGGGCTACCTTTGCCTTCAGCTTGCTCTCCTCATCGTCGCCGTATAGCCTGTACTTGATCATCTCGATGTAGTCGTCAGCGACCTCGTGCCAGACGAATGTTATCAGCTCCCTCGTGAGCAGGTTGAAGCGGTACTTCTCCATTTCCTCCGTGGCGAACTTGATGAGCCTGTGAAGTCTCGAGAGTATCCAGCGGTCAATCGGCTCCAGCTCGATTCCTTTTGCTGCCTCCGGATCAAAGCCTTCAAGGTGTCTCTCGGCGAAGCGGTAGATGTTCCAGACCTTCTGGAGGAAGCGGTAGTTGTAGTCAACAGTTTCCCACTTGAACGGGTGGTCTTCTCCGGGCGGCGCTAAGGCAGTCCAGAGTCTCAGGGCATCGGCGCCGTACTTCGGGATCACCTCATCCGGTGCAACGACGTTGCCATAGCTCTTACTCATCTTCCTCCCGTCTGGACCAGCCACCATTCCGTTGATGAGGATGTCGTCCCAGGGCTTTTCCCCGGTGAGCACGTAGGTCCTGAATATTGTGTAGAATGCCCACGTCCTGATGATGTCGGTCCCCTGCGGCCTCAGAGCCGTTGGGAAGTTGTGCTTGAACCACTTCTCGTCCTTGCCCCACTTGGTGATGATGAGCGGCGTAATGCTCGAATCCACCCAGCAGTCGAGGACGTCAGTTACAGGCTCGAGCTCGGCACCGCAGACCGGACACTTCTCAACGGGAGGCTTGTCAAAGCGCGGGTCAACGGGCAGGTCTTCCTCTCTGGCTGGAACCACGTGGCCGTTCTTACAGACCCAGAATGGGATTGGGGTTCCAAAGACGCGCTGTCTGCTTATAACCCAGTCCCAGTCCATCGACTCGGCCCAGTCTCTGAGGCGGAGGAACATATCGCTCGGATACCAGTTAATCTTCTCTGCCACTTTTACAATCTCGTCCGTGAAGTCCTTCACCTTTATGAACCACTGCTTCTTCGGCAGGAGCTCGATTGAGGCCATACAGGAGCTCCTCTCGGTGTGCCTCAGGACGCGGTGAGTTATCTTCTCCTTCTTGTAGAGAAGGCCCATCTTTTCCAGATCCTCGGCGATGGCCTTCCTTGCCTCTTCGGTCTTCATACCCGCGTACTTGCCGGCGTTTCCGTTCATGGTGCCGTCTTCGTTGATGGCTATGATAACCGGCAGGTTGTAGCGCTTCTGCCACACGACGTCCTGCTCATCGCCGTAGGTACAGTTGTAAACGGCACCGGTTCCAAAGGTCGGGTCAACGTCCTCGTCAGCTATAACCGGCACTTCCCTCTCGAATATCGGGAGCTTCACCTTCTTGCCGACAACGTCCTTATACCTCTCATCGTCAGGGTGGACAAATACCGCAACACAGGCCGGCATAAGCTCCGGTCTGGTAGTGGCTATCGGGACGTAACCGGAGCCATCAGCAAGCGGGAGCTTGATGTAGTAGAGGAAGCCATCTTCCTCGACATATCCTACTTCAGCCTTGGCAAGGCTCGTCCTACATCTCGGACACCAGTAAACCGGGTGCTCGTCGCGGTAGAGCATGCCCTTTTTGTAGAACTCGAGGAGGGACTTCTGGACCGTTGCCTTGTACCAGTCGTCCATTGTGTGGTACTCCAGATCCCAGTCGGCGGAATAGCCTATCCTTATGAACTGGTTGCGCATGGCCTCGATGGCCTGCCAGGTCCACTCAACACACTTCTGAAGGAACTTCTCTGGCTGATCCTTGCTGATTCCGAACTCCTTCTCTACCTTCAGCTCGGTCGGAAGGCCGTGGTTGTCGAAGCCCTGCGGGAAGAGCACGTTGTAGCCAGTCATGCGCTTATAACGGGCCACAATGTCAATCCAGGTGTGGCTGAGCACATGACCAAGGTGGAGTGTTCCGCTTGTGAACGGGGGTGGAGTGTCGATCGCGTAGCTCGGTCTCTTCTCGTCGAGTTCGTATTTGTAGATTTTTTCATCCAGCCAGAACTTCTGCCACTTGGGTTCGATTTCCTGCGGGTTGTAAGTCTTCGGGAGCATCTTACCACCTACCTGAGGCTTTTTCAGTGATGATTTCCCTATCAGAAGGGACGTTTAAAAAGGTTAATCCCTTCGGTGGTGCCCCTAGAGTTTGCACTAACCCAGAAACCAAGAAGCGTGCACGAGCTTTAGTTTTCCCGAATCTTCCGATGGACGATAGGCACCACCGATGCCCCTAATGGTGCATAGCCTTAAAAGGTTTTCGCGACAACATTTGAAGGAAAGCTCAGATGAGGTGATTCCGTGGGTGAGCTCTACAGGAGCCCCGCGCGCTACTATGACGTTATCTATCGAGCGCGGCTGGAGAGGATCTCCCAGGAAATTGACTTCGTCGAAAGAATCTTCAGGAACGACGCGAGGCGGGAAGTTAGGCGCGTTCTCGACATAGCTTGCGGAACCGGTGCGCCAACCCTTGAGCTTGTCCGGCGGGGCTATGAGGTTGTGGGTCTCGATATCAACGAGGAGATGCTGACTGTGGCCAGAGGGAAGGCCCAGAGAGAGGAGTTGAGCGTGGAATTCATGTTGGGAGATGCCGATGCACTCGACTTCCGAGAGGAGTTCGACGCGGTGACGATGTTCTTCTCGAGCATCCTCCACCTCGATGAGAACAGAATTAATGAACTATTTCTGTAATTAAAGCTCCACGACCTGGAGGAGTCTTCGTCGCAGACTGGTCGAATTTGCTCTTCTATAGTGATAGGGGTCCCGATGTTAGAGAAGAGCGTGAAGGAAACGAGATCGTCGTGACAACGACATGGAAGGAGTTCGAGAACGCCAGCCAGAGGCTTCACCTTAAGCATCTTGTTCAGATAATACATCCGGATGGTGAAGTCAGAGCCTTCTTCACTCACGAGAACCTGAACGTTTACACCGCCAGAGAAATGCGCCTGCTTGCTGAGAAGCATTTCGACGAGGTTAGAATTTATGGCGACTTTCAGAGAGAGCTTCCGGAGAATGCGTGGAGACTCTGGCTCGTTGGAATCAAAGGCCAAGCTCCCTGAATGCCTCAATAAGCCTCTCATTCTCCTCCCTCTTCCTCACGCTGAAGCGGACGTACTGAGGCAAACCAAAGCTCGTGCAGTCGCGGACGGCTATTCCTCTACGTTTGAGCGCTTCAACGACCGCCTTTCCATTCCCAACACGCTTGATGAAGAAGTTGGCATCGCTTTTGATGTTCAGAGCCTTTTCCATCCGCTCCTTCTCGCGCCAGATTAGAGGCATCGTTTTCTTGAGATGCTCGAAGCCGTCCTCGATGAGGAACTCCAAAAAGGCGTAGCCGAGCGAGCCTATACTCCAGGGCATGCGGACGCTTTTAAAGGCCTCCTCGAAGCCGATGACGTAGCCCACCCTTATCCCGGGCAGCCCGTAGCTCTTGGTAAAGGTCCTGAGCTTCACGAGGTTTTCCCCTTCGGGACTTTTCGCTCCTTTGACGAAGTCTATGAATGCCTCATCAAGTATAAGGAGCGCGCCTTTGTCTTCGACAGCATCGAGAAGAGGCCTGAGCCCCTTTGGCGAGTAGAACTTACCGTCGGGGTTGTTGGGGTTGCAGAAGAAAACGATACTCTCGTTCTCCACGAGTTCGGCGAGCTTCTCTGGATCGTTTGGGCCTGATATGACCTCGGCCCCGAAGATTTTCGTCACCCTCTCGTATTCCCCGTAGGTGTGGCGCGGGATGATGACCTTTCTTCCCTTTAGCGCGAGGATTCCGATGAGGTAAATGGCCTCGGTTATGCCTGCCGTAACCGTGACGGGTTCTCCGACGAGTTTGGAAAGCTCCTCCTCAAGCTCCCTGTAGTATGGGTACCTATTGCTGATAGATTTCGCCCTTTCAAACATCTCACCGGTCCACTCTGGCAGATACGGATTGAGCGAGGCAGAGAAGTCGAGCAAACCCTCTTCCCTCGCCCCTCCGTGATAGGTTGAGAATCTCACGGGTTCAAGCATGGACACACCCCCGTTAAGAGCAGTAGCAACACGACAGCTATCCACTCTCCCACAACAATCCAATAAATCCTCAGCGCCCGCCTTATATCTTCGAGCGTCGGCTCCCTGCCTTCAAAGTGATAGACCCCTTCTTTCTCAAGCCATACTCCGAGGACGGCGCTCATAGCTGCTATGGGCTTGTCGGCATTTATCTTAAACTTCGCCTTCCCCCAGTATTCGAGAACCTTTCTCGGACTGAGGGGCAGGAAGAGCAGAACGGTAATGCGGGCTGGGATGAAGTTGAGCAAATCGTCAAGACGCGCTGCAAACTTGCCAAAATACTCGTGCCTTTCATCGCGGTAGCCTATCATGGCGTCCAGAGTATTCACAGCACGGTAAACAAGGGCTCCTGACAGGCCGAAGAGGAGATAGTAGAAGAGCGGAGCAACGATGCTGTCTGTGATGTTCTCTGCGAGGCTCTCTATGGCCGCTGAATTGAGATGAGCCCTATCGAGCTTTGAGACGTCCCTGCTGACTATCCAGCCCACGTACTTCCTCTGCTCTTCTATGTTGTCCCTCACCGTGTTCTCCACGTGCTGGGCGAGGCTTTTAATCGCGAAGGAGCTTTTTAGAAGGTAAACGCCCAGGACGAAACCCAGCCACTCTGGCAGAAGCTCCGGAAGCTTGGAGAGGGCAAAGGCGAAGGTGATGACAAAGAGAGAAGCAGAGGTTCCGGCGAGAAAGTCCAAAATCGAGCTTCTTCTTCTGTATATCCCATCAAAGAGACCGATTAGCCTGCCGAACCAGACGGTGGGATGGACTAATGCTGGCGGTTCGCCGAGGAGGAAATCCCAGAGGAGCGCAACCACAAAAGTTACTAAAGCTTCCATTCTCCGAGGGCCTCCTTTACCTGGGTGTATTCACTGAGCATCTCCTCGTTAGGTTCCCTCAAGCCCCTGCGCACGTACCAAGCGGGGTGTCTTAAATAGGTTGCATCAAAGCCAAGCCTTTTTAGGGCCTTCTCCGCCGTCCTGCCGATGGCAAAAATAGCTTTTGGCTTCAGGATCTCAAGCTCCCGTTGGAGGAGACTGAGCTCCCGTTCGTCGAAGCCCTTAAGCTTATTCCCTGGCGGGTTGCACTTCACGACGTTGGTGATGTAGACAAAGTCTGGGTTAACCCCTAGAGAAAAGAGGGTCTTCCTGAGCAGCATTCCCGAGGTGTCACGATAGAAGCATATCCCAGTTAGACCACAGCCTTTCCTCCCAGGCGCTTCGCCCACAAGGACGACGCCCGAACCGACCCAGCCATTGGCGAAGGGCAGACCATCGAAACTCCTGACCTCGAGCTGATAGCTGTAATACTCTTCGTGGCAGAACTTCAGCGGTTCACGGAGAAACTCCCGGTAAAGGGCCTCAAGCTCTCCTGAGACTTTCTTATCCTTCCTATCAACGACAAGGAAGCGTTGCTCCGGATTGTAAATCGTCCTCGCGTAGAGGCCGTAAACCTTCTCCTCGAGGTTGAGAAAGTCTCGCCAGTCCCTGAGGAAGAGGGGCTTAGTCTTAAGGTTTCTTGGATTTACATAGACCTTTCCAATCTGCTCCAGCTCGTCAAGCTTCAGCAGCATAAAGGATAAAACATCCAAGGCGTTTATAATTCTGGTGGTGACATGGGGACGAGAAAGTGTCCCTTCTGCGGAGGGACTATGGTGCCGAGCAAAACTGACTTCCTTGGGCACGCCCAGTACTTCTGGGTCCCGCCCTGGAAGAGCAGACTGACAGGCTTCCTGAAGCCGGGGATAAAGGGCAGGCCCTGGCTCTGCATCGACTGCGGCGCGGTTGTGGCGTACGTTGATGAAAAGAAGCTTTCAATCCTCCGCGAGGAGTACGAGCAGACAAGGCTGGAGGGTTCAACTTGAAGGGCATTGCCTTCTTCTCCGGCGGCAAGGACGGGCTTTATGCAACTTATTTGGCCCAGAAAAGCGGCATAAGTGTCCCGTATTTCCTTGTCCTGAAGACCACCATCGGAGTCTCGCCACACTATGAGAACCTGAGCGAGCTGGAAAAGCTCGCTGGGGCTATGGGAAAGGAGATTCTGATCTTTGATATGGCAAAAGGGAGCGAGGCTTTAGCTGAATTCATCGGCTCACTCGGCGTCGATTACCTCATCGCGGGAGATGTGCTTCTCGAAGACCACTTGGCGTGGATCGAAAGGCTGGCCGAAGGAGCGGGCGTTAAAGTCTTGGAGCCTCTATGGGACAGGAACACGTTTAAGCTCGCGAGAGAGATACTCGAAGCGGGATTTGAATACGCGATAATCGCGGTCAACAAGGAAAAGCTCTCTAAGGAATGGCTCGGCTACACCTTTCGCTCGGTTGAGGATTTGGAGCGCTTCCTCGATGCAAACCCCGGCATCGACCCCCTTGGCGAGTTCGCTGAGTTCCACACGGTGGTCTTAAAGTGCCCGCTGTTTGAGGGAAGTTCTGAGCTGAAGCCGCTGAAGGTGGAGGAGAGCGAGACCTACTGGTGGATGAAGTTCAGGCTGGTGAGAGAATGAGAGCCGGAGAAACCCTCAGAAAACTTGAATCAAAAGGCATAACCCTTGAAAAGATGCTCGATACTGCGATGGAGCTCTACATCGGTGAAAATGCCAGAGACGTTAGAAAACTGCTGAAGGAGACGATGCTCCGTTATCTTGACGACATCAACGTTCAGTCTCTGCTCATGGCGGCGCTCCTCCTTGAGGAGAACTTCGAGGTTGAAGGTGACCCCGTGAACTTAGTAGCCGATGAGCTCATTGGAATAAGCATAGCAGAATACATCGGCGGTAAAATGGCCCTTTTCAACTTCTTCTACTATGACACGAGAAAGCCCGGAATACTGAAGGAGCTGCCACCCTTTCTGGACGACGCAGTAGGCGGCTTCATAGCGGGCTGCATGACGAAACTCCTTTCGGAGGACTGAGCCATGAAAAACCTCCTCCCCTTCCTGACACGGGTGCCAATCAAGGGCGACTTCGAGAAAGTTCGCGAGGAGCTCTGGGCCTTTCCACTTGTCGCTTTGGTGAGTTCGGCGCTCCCAACGCTTGTCCTCTACTTAAAACTTCCCCTTTCGAACGTTCTGGCGGTTTTGGCGCTCTACTTCACCATCGGCCTTCTCCATCTTGACGGTCTGGCGGACTTCGCCGACGGAGTGATGGTCAAAGGCAATCGCGAGAGGAAAATAAAGGCAATGAAAGACCTGAACACCGGAATAGCGGGCCTCTTCGCGGTGGCCATGGTTCTGTTCCTACAGGTCTATTCCCTTCAGCTCGTTCCTTTCTACGCCATCTTTCTGGCGGAGCTAAACTCAAAGCTCGCCATGCTCCTCGCGCTGGCAACCAAGAAACCGCTCGGCCAAGGGCTTGGGGCCTACTTAATGGAGAGGATGAACAGCGGCCAGCTCCTCGGTGGGTTCATCTTCTACGCCATTCTCCTCGTCCCGGTAGTTGTCTACGAGCAAAATGCCCTGGTCTCGCTCCTTGGTCTGGCTTTCGGAGGTTACGCCATCAAAGTTGCCCTCGACAACTTTGGCGGAATAAACGGCGACTGCATAGGTGCAATAGCGGAGATAACGAGGGCTGGGACGCTTTTGGTTGTGGCGTTTGTGGGGGCTTACTTGGGCGGCTGAACACCCGGGATAATCACGAGCTCGTCCAGCTCCCTGTCTTCCATTGCCGCGTAGGGGATGTAGCCCTTTTCATGAGCCTTCTCGATGAAGTCGAGGATCCTCACGAGATTTTCTTCGCTACTACTTCCGTCATCCACGTAGTCAACCACTAAAACAAGCTTTCCGGCCTTAACAACCGTGTCCAAGTAAGGCACCTTCTCGTCCCTCCAAGGGCTCGGCTTAAGGCCGTCGTAAAAGACGTCCTCACTGGCCCAGCCGGAAATCGTCTTCAAAAGTCTGCCGTCATCATATTCAAGGAGTTGCTCACCGTTTTGGGGAATTATCAGGAAATCCTCACCGGCCTTCGAGCGCGTGTAGTTTGCTATTTCGAGTATGAACTCGATCATCTTCCGGGCCGTCCAGTTCTCATCATAGCCATTCTCGCCCCAGTACTCGAACTCGTCAACTTTATCAAGGTAAACCCCCGCAAAGCCTTGCGCAATGATCCTGTCGAAATATTCAAACATTATCTCCTTCCACTCATCATCCCAGTATTTTACCGCGTAGTTCCCCTCCCAGTTGGGATTCTCCGGTCCGAGCCAGGCAGGAGGTTTTTCTTTCCACTCCTCTTTCCAGTAGAAGCGATAGTCCTCAGCCTCGCCGATGCTGATGTAAGCTATCGGAACAACCCCCGCGTTTTTAATCAGATCAATCTCCTCACCGCTGTAGGCAGTTTCATCGCTTCCGTCACGCGAGTAGTCCATGACGATTAAATCAAAGCCACTCTCTGCTATAACCAGGGAACTCGCGTTCTGAAGCCAGTAGGCCCAGCTGTTGATTATCAGAGAGGTTAAATTCTGTGATTCGTTGAAAAAAACACTAGAAGTGATTTCAGTTTCATTAGATGAAGGTGTCGGGGCTTCTGTTTGATTGAGGTTTTTTATGATAGTCTCAGTGGAGAAGGCCCGAGTTGATGTTAAGGGACGGGAGGAGAAAGTTGAGTTTGTGTTCCCGTTGAAGTAAGAAGGCTGTACTGGACTTGAGGTTGTTTCATTGGGTTGGTAACCCTGATGAGTGTCTAGGAGACAACCCCCAACCAGCAGCACAGCAACGAGAATCACAATGGGTATATATCTTTTAACTTCTGGCATAAGCCCAAGTAAAAGAGAAGACCTTTTAACGGTTTCTCCCACTTATAAACGGTGGGATTATGATAATCATCCTCGCCGGAGGCAAATCAACCCGCATGGGGCAGGAAAAGCCCGTCCTCAAGGTAGCCGGTAAACAGATGCTCCTCTGGGTCTACGAAGAAGCGGGGGAAGTTGACGACGTCCTCGTTGCTCTATCGCGGAACACCCCCAAAACAAGGGAGCTCTGCCTTAGGGAAGGGATTCCCTTCACTGAGACGCCGGGAAAAGGCTACGTCCAAGATATCCAGTGGCTTTTGCGTGAGTTCGGCCCATTCGTAAGCGTCTCCGCCGATATCCCCTTTGTGAAGGCCTCGGATTTTTGGCTTATCGAGAAGGCCTTCGACGGGAAGACGAGCCTGACAGGGGTCCTTCCGCTTGAAAAGGTGCCGGGAGACTTGAATCCAGTAGTTTACCGGGGTTATGCAATCGTTGGCCTGAATGCCGTCGCTGAAGAAGGGGAGAGATTCTTTGAGTTCACAAATCCCCTGTTAGCCTTAAATGTGAACACTTCTGAAGAGCTGGAGCTTGCGAAGAGGATTGCTAACCTAATCCGAGCTCCGAGATGATGTATCCCACGTCAAGGTTCTTCTCAACAACCCTAGCAAAGCGCTCTATCTCCTCCTCAATGCTCCATCCACCAACGCTTATCGGCTCGAGACCTTTCTCCGCCCGCAGAAAGTTGAGAAGACGCTCCGTAAAGGCGAAGTTATGGAAGATGCCGTGTAGATAGGTCCCGAAGGTTCTCTCACCAAGGGCCCCATCCGGCTCAAAGGCCTTAGCACCGTTTATCTCGCGTATTATCGAGAAGGGCCTCTCTGAGGTTGAGCGGCCCATCCTTATCTCATAGCCCTCAACGCTCATTCTCTTAGCCGGCTCCCAAAGGATTTCGGCCTTCAGGTGATTTGTCCGTTTAACGGGCGTGAAGATTGTTTTAGCGGGCAACAGTCCAATACCCTTGACCTCACCGCGCTTTGATTCTACGTTGTCGATTATCTTCTCCCCGAGCATTTGAAAGCCGCCGCAGATTCCAACGACGAAAGAACCTTCGTGGTGAGCCTGAATTATCGCGTCCTCTATTCCATTCTCGCGCATCCAGAGCAAGTCCTCGACGGTGTTCTTGCTCCCGGGGATTATTATCAAATCACCTTCGATTTCCTCCGCTTTTGTGACGTAGTCCACCCCATTGGCCCAGTGAAGGGGCTCAAAGTCGGTAAAGTTGCTTATGTGGGGAAGCTTGACTATCTGGATGTGGAGCTCGCCATTAACCTTCGGAAAGCTAGTCAAAGAGTCCTCTTCTGGCAACTTGTGCTCGATGTAGGGAACGACTCCGAGGGTAGGCTTCCCGTAGCGCTTCTCTAGATATTCGAAGCCTGGCTCCAGCAGGGAGGCATCGCCGCGGAACTTATTGAATACGAAGCCAAGGATCAAGTTTCGCTCCTCCTTGCTCAAGAGCTCCATCGTACCCACTATAGAAGCGAAGCTCCCACCTCGGTCGATGTCGGTAACGAGGATGGTCTTCGCTTTGGCGTGCCTCGCAACGCGCATGTTGGCTATGTCGTAGTCCTTGAGGTTAATCTCAACGGGCGAGCCTGCGCCTTCGATTATCACAATCTCGTGCTCCACCATGAGTTCATCCAGAACCTTCATGGCCTTCCGAAAGAGCTCCTCCTTCCGGGAGAGCATGTATTCCCTAGCTGAAATGCTTCCTATTGGCTTTCCCATAAACACAACTTGGCTCCTCATGTTCCCCTCAGGCTTGAGGAGTATTGGATTGAACCTCACCGACGGCTTCTTTCTGCAGGCTACCGCCTGAAGGTACTGGGCGCGACTTATTTCGCCGCCTTCTATGCTCGGTGCGGAGTTCAGGCTCATGTTCTGGCTTTTAAACGGAACAACGTCATACCCTAAGTTCGAAAAGATCCTGCACAAAGCCATGACGAGGAGGGATTTCCCAGCTCCGGAGGAAGTTCCCTGAACCATTAGGGCTTTTCCCATTCCCACCCCCCACTGGAAGTGGACGAAGGACATATAAACCTGTTGGATAAAACCTCCATCGGTGATACTATGAAAAGCCTCATGCTGATTGTCCTCGGAAACACAGAGATAAGCACCGTGCCAGGAATAAGCGTTGCTGGAGCAACGCCAGAGCTCACAAAGCTTACTCCACCAGCCGATGCTGAATACCTGTTCTACGAGAAGCCGAAAATCATAGACGTGATTCCCGTTACCCCCGATGGACATCCTACGCCAGCCATAATCACCAAGGCCGCAAGGGAGCTTGCCAACTTCCCGTTGATGATAGTCCGCGGTGGAACTTACTTGGCTCCCCTCGTGCCTCACGTCCACATCAGCGACTACGTTGGCAGGGACTTCAGGAAGGGACCGGCTTTACAAGAGGCCGAGGAGATAATCGCGAGAGCGAGACTCTTCGGCGAAGAGCTCAGCAATACCCCAATCGAAGAGCTCGTCATCGGTGAGTCCACTCCAGGGGGAACGACAACAGCTCAGGCTGTCCTCTGGGCGCTCGGCTATGAAGCCAGAACTTCTTCGGCGGCCCCAAACAACCCCCAGAGCCTAAAGGAGGAAGTCATAAAAGCAGGCTTTGAAAGGGCCGGAATAAAGCCTGGAGACTTCAAAGAGAAGCCCCTTGAAGCACTCAAGCAGTTCGGCGACCCCATGATGGCAGCGGTAGTCGGGATAGCACTCGGTTTCAAAGGCAAAGTCGTTCTTGCTGGTGGAACCCAGATGCTCGCCGTTGCAGCTCTGCTGAAGGCCCTCGAAGAGGACATGAGCAGGTTTATGATAGCGACAACCAAGTGGGTTGTAAATGATAGAAGCGCCACATTCATCGACACCGCAAAGGATATCGGGATAATCACTTACGCCGCTGATCTGGACTTCTCGAAGAGCGAATTCAAAGGCCTCAGGGACTACGAGAATGGCTACGTTAAGGAGGGCGTTGGGGCTGGTGGTGCCACCTGGCTGGCGGTTAAGGCCGGATTCTCCCCCGAAGACGTCAGCAGAAAGGTGGACGAGCTTTACAGAAGGCTGATGGAGCTGGAGGCTACCTAACCTCTTATTCTCTCCCACTTCCTTATACTCTCTTCGAGAGCCTTCCTGACGGTTTTTCCGATGTTTATTCCTAGCTCTGTTGCTGTTCCGGCCCACTCTTTCTCCCCGGGATATGCAAAAACCCCTATACCGTCGCTTGTCGTTCCAGTGGCCTTGTAGCCGAGCTTTAAGAGGGTGTATGTCTTAGCCTCAGTCGCTGTCATTATCGCGTTGGCCATAGCCCCAACGGTTAGCCCCTCGTTTATCACGATTGCCATATTTATTGTACCCGGCTTCCATGGTGGTGGGACGTCGCCGGCTATTGCAGGATTGGTTATCCCTGCAGTGACATAGGCGGTAACGCTTCCATGTCTTGAAACAGCTAGAACTCTGCGGATATCCGCTGCCGTCATGAAGCCTACAAAGTTCTCAAGGCCATTCTCTCGCTCGAAGATGAGACAGTCAGCTTTGTAGTCTCCAGAATAGTCCTTGTGCACTTTCATGAAAAAGAAGCCGTTGGCGTTAACAAGACCTCCTCTGTGAGGCGCGTTGCTGAGGGCCATCATAGGTTCATTGAATGATTTTATGAAATGTCTGGACTCCATGGGGGACTCTACGGGGAGGACATATTAACGCTTTACGCTTTTTCTGTTAAATGCTTCCGCTTATCACTGAAAAGGTTATTAACTTCCTCGCAAAGATTTTTTGGGTGATAGCATGGGAGCGGAGGAACACAGGAAAAAAGCTCCGAAGAAGTTTAAGTTTGCAGTTATAACGGTCAGCGATACCGCAAGCAGAGGAGAGAAAGAGGACGCCAGCGGAAAGTTTCTTATGGAGGCTCTGAAAGAGAGTGGAAACGAGAACGTCCATTACACTATCGTGCCGGACGAAAAGCTGGCAATAATCAAAGCAGTCATTGAGTCTATCGAAAAAGGTGCCGATGTGATCGTTACCACAGGCGGAACGGGAATAACTAGCAGGGATGTCACGATAGAGAGCATAAGAACGCTTTTCGATAAGGAGCTGGTTGGCTTTGGCGAGGTCTTCAGGGTGAGGAGCTATGAAGAGATTGGAACAGCCGTCGTTCTCACCAGGGCAACCGCTGGAATCATCAGGAGCGATGGCAGGGCCATAGTTGTCTTCTGCCTGCCGGGAAGCCTGAACGCAGTCAAGACCGGAGTGGAGATAATAAAAAGGGAAGCCTATCATGTACTCAAGCACGCGAGGGAGTGAATATGCGCGAGTTCAAGAAGCTGACGCCTTACAGAGAGGCTCTTGAGCTGATGCTAAACGATTTAACCGAAATCCCGGACGTCGAGGAGATACCGCTCGAAGAAGCTCTTGGCAGGGTTCTGGCCGAGAACGTAGTCTCACCTATAGACAGCCCGCCCTTCGATCGCTCTGCAGTGGACGGTTATGCTTTGCGCGCCGAGGACACCTTCCAGGCTAGGGAATACAGCCCCGTTGAGCTTAAAGTTATTGATGAGATAGTCGCCGGGGAAGAGAGCAAGGCAAAAATCGAACCAGGAACAGCGGTAAAGCTTATGACAGGCTCAAAGATGCCGGAAGGGGCTAATGCAGTTCTCATGCAGGAAATGGTTGAGCGCGAGGGGGAGATAATCAGGGTTCTCAGACCCGTCGCCCCGGGTCAGAATGTTGCCTTCGCCGGGGAGGATGTAAAGAAGGGCCAGGTCGTGCTGAAGAAGGGCCAGGTTTTAAGGCCCCAAGATCTGTCACTGCTCAAGAGCGTAGGGTTCAAAACGGTCAAGGTCAAGAGGAAACCTCGCGTTGGGATAATTGTCACCGGTGACGAACTCATCGAGAAGTTCGACGAGGAAGCGCTTAGGGCAGGGAAGATACTCGAGAGCAACTCTATTATGCTAGAGGGCCTTGTTAAGCAGTATTTCGGTGAACCCGTCTTTTACGGGGTCGTCCCCGATGACGAAGAAACAATAAAGGCAGCGATAGAGAAGGCAAAGGCCGAGAACGATATCGTCTTGGTAACAGGGGGAAGCGCCTTTGGTGACAAGGACTTCGCCCACCGCTTCGTCAGGCTCCTCTTCCACGGAACAACGATAAAGCCAGGAAGGCCAATAGGCTACGGTGAGAGGGTCTTCATTATGAGTGGCTATCCCGTTGCAGTCTTCGTGCAGTTCTACCTCTATGTCAAGCATGCTTTAGCGAAACTCGTCGGAGCTAAAAACTATGAGATCAGAGTTTACGCAAAGCTGGCCGAGAGGGTTTCGAGTCAGCTTGGGAGGCATGAGTTCATCAAGGTCTGGTACGAAAACGGTGTTGCAAGACCGATTAAGAAAAAGGGCAGCGGGATAATAAGCTCGCTCGTTAAGAGCAATGGCTACATCGTGATTCCAGAGGACAGTGAGGGTTATTTAGAAGGGGAAACCGTAGAGGTCGTGCTTTATTAAGAACTCCTCAAGACATCATGAAAGTCCATGAACTAATAACATACACTAAGAACCAAGAATCATAGAAAAGAACATTCACTCCTCCATCAGCTCTTCTTTTTTCGGCTTCTTAACGAGGAGTTTAACTTCACTGGGAAGCTCTCCATGGTCAGCAAGGTTCTCTATAAGCTCGATGACTTCGAGTTTCTCCTGTTCTTTTTCATCTATAGCCTCTGTCAGTGGGTTTGGCCTTGCCCACGGAATTATCTCCTGTATTTTGCTATCAAAGTCTTCCCGCCGAGTATTCAACCCTTGCATGTCTTTCACATTTGTTAATATCACGCAAGGATAAATAAACCTTTTCTATACAGATTTTGCAATTATCTGGACCAATAATGCAGAATTTGTAGGGAACACAAATGTTCATGCTATGGCCCGCCCGTAACTCCCACCCTCATTGGTGCCTGACGGCGAGCTCGGGCGGGCTAACCCAGGCGGGCCTTAGCTGTGCTCGGCCTGGGTTTCCCACGGTCATTGCGCTCCGTAACGCGGAAGGCCCTCCCGTGGGGACCTCGCTGAGGCCGAGCTGTAGCCCCTGCATCGCCCCCCGGTTCATTCTCCCCGGGGTCCTCGCGCAGGGGCGATATAAGATGGAAAAGAAGAGGTATATAAAGTTGCCTTCACCCAATGAGCTTCTTGAGCTGGGCGTAGAGCTGGGTTTCTAGGCTTTCCTTTTCGAGGACAACTATTAGAGTTCCTCTGTGGACAATTACAAAGTCCCTCAACTTTGACAGGAACTTCATGAGGCTCTCCCACGAGTTGTAAATCGTGAGATATTCAAGGCAGTCAATTACGATAATCCCATGTTCACCGGATTTTGCGAACTCTTCAAGATACCTGTAAGAAATCTCGGTTATCCTTGCGAGATTGGTGGGGTTTATAGTGTTCTTAAATTTGCCTTGGAAGGGTATCGTTGTAACAAAGTAGTATTTCCACCCTTCTGGAATGTCATCCACATCCCTAATAAATGCAAGTACTGGCCGACCTCTTAGCTTTTCCTTGATCTTTTGATATTCGGTTTCACTGACTAAAACAACTCCAGGCTCGAGATTAATGGGGTTACCATCATCTCTTTTTGGAGGTTTGAAGAATTCCGATGATGTGAGTTTCACCATTGCGGCTACCATAGTAACTATTAGAACTGTAGATAGGGTAAACCCGATTGGTTTATACCACTCATTAGTTCCGAACAGCGCGGCAGGTACAAGATGGACTCCAAAGAGAATTATGCTAACATAAAGGATCTTGATGGCAGTTTTGTATATCTCTTCAGTCTCCTTCAGTAATAACCCGCCCGCTATCACGAAGATACCACTTATACCCAGTGTTGCAGCGCTAGTTGCTGTCCAAAAGGGATCCTTAGTGTATGCATAGACACCCATCATATAAACAATGAAAAAAACAGGCATAGGGGCAAATATAGTAAGGGTTTTATGTCTAGCTACAATAGACTCCTCCTCAAGGAACTTTACGGATCCGTAGAACATTAACGCCGAAAATGCCGGAAGAAATAGAACCCCAAGCATCTGAAATATTGGGTTTGTAAAGACCGTAGAAGAAATCGCAAGAAAATCGAAAATCCAAGCCAGAGAGAATGCTAAGGCAGATCTCCTTTTATTATGAAGATATATCTTAAATATCCATCCAGCTGCCACCAAATCCGCCATAAGTACCATTATTGCCTCCACAAAAACAATCGCCTGAATACTATCCAATTTTCTCACCCCGTACTCCTTTGGGGATTTCCAAACCCATCCCATTTGAATGGCCCTTCAGGGGGAGCCCTGATGGCAGTCTCATCTTCAAATTTAATCACTAGAACCTCAGGTCTGGCTACTATTATGCCAACCCTACCCCGTTCACCATGTTTAACTATGCAATATCTACCCCCCTCCTGCTTTAGTGGAAAAATAAGTGTGAATGGATAATTAGGATAATACCAGAACTCATTGCCCTTATGAATACCAACGAGATCACCAAAGAGATAGTAGCCATAGAGGGGTATTAACGTAGTGTTCTCAAACTTCCGGGATAATATTTCAAAAAACTCGTGGTTTATACCAACGCCACTTATTATTGCGGTCTCAATAGTTTCGCGGTATGGTTCGAAGAGGGCCATGAGTGGTGGGGCGGACCTAACAAGGTTTATCCTGTCATTTTCCATCACGCGTTTCGTGTACCTAACGAGAGGGTCAAGAATCTTAAGGACTGCTCCAAGACCTTGCTCCGCGTAGACTTTTTTCAATCCGTCAGTTTCCATGCCAATGAAATACAATATGCCACCATAGCTCCAGACGAGTTCACTTATTTCATCTTGGTACCAACCGTATGGACCGTGTGCAATTGCCTTCATTTGGTGCTCTTCATTGTAAATCTTATCAAGACCGTAAATTTTGTCAAGCGCCTGCCTGAGGTAGATATGAAGAACCTTCAAATAGTGATTGTCCCAATGTCCAATAGCCCGTTCTCGTGTGGTCCCAGAAGACTGGTAAAAACGAATTCTGCCCCGATAGTTGGTGGGGACGAACTCCAGCCAGTTGTTCCTAAGAAAGTCTTCATCAACGGCCAGTCCTGAATTGAAAATGTTCTCAAACACATTCTTTAGGTTTCCCTGAAATATATCATCAAGGTTCGGCTTAAGAGTCTCTGCAATCTTCCTCCAGTAGGGTGTTCGCTGGAAATGAAACTCGAAGATCCCCCGAAGGTATTCAAGCGTCTTGGTTTCATCAACATCCAAGGGACTGAGATACAGATTGTCCAATATTTCCCCGTAATTCATGGGGACCCCTTAGGCCGGGTTATATAAAAACCTTTCCTCTATCGAATCCCATCTTTTTGATAAGATAATCTACAAAATATATTGGAAAAACCTTAAAAGTTATATATCGTGAGTTCAAATTATTGCATCGGTGAGCGTCTATGAGCCTGATTGTTGGAAGAATCGGCCGGGAGGACATGGAAGATTTCCAATATACCCTTGAAATGGCATTGAAAAGCACCGAGTTCTGGAAGAAGAAGTTCTTCGAACTTGATTCAGAGAACCTAAAACCAGAGGATATGGTGTCTCTAACTGAGAAGGTAAAAATAACACCCCATGATCTGTATGAGATAGATGAAGTATGGCCCAATTACATAAAAAAGGCAGAAGTATTCCACACGGTAATGAGAACAAGCGGAACTACGGGGAGACCCAAGAGGATACCTTATACCAGAGACGACAGGTTTAGAACTGCCAGACAAGTAGAGCCATGGGTACGCAAGTACATGGACAATGGCGACAAGATCGCATCTTTCTTTCCACCGCTTCCGTCCTCATCCGGAATGTTTGCCTTTGGGGCATTTGAGGCCCTAAACGCCAAGTCGGCATATTATCAGATACCCATTCAGTACCTCTTCGACAAGGAGATGCTCTTGAAGGAGCTCCAAGACATCAAACCCACAGCTCTCTTCTGTCTAACAGCAACCGCTTACAACCTGGGACTCATCCTTCCAGAATCAATAAAGAAGGACATACAGACGATAGTTGTTGGCGGCGAGACACTGACCCCAGAACTCGCGAGGGCTACTTTAGAACTCTTCGAAAACGCGGTTATTATAGATAACTTTGGTTCAACTGAAGATGCAATAACAGGCTACCGTGTGATAACGAAAAAGAAAACAACCGAGTTCCATTTTGAAGAATCAGTAGTAATCCTCAAGGACAACGGCGACGGTTATGATGAGTATAAGCGGATCTATATAACAAAAGTGATGAGGAACGGCGAGCTGACAGGTCTGCCGCTCTTCAACTACGATATAGGCGACCTCGCAAGGGTTGTCGATGGTGAAGTCAGAAACATTATCAGAGTTAAAGATGTAATAAGTCTCGCCGGGGCAAAGCTCCACATAGATCAGGTGATGGAAATTGTTTTCAACCATCCCGACCTGCTCGATTTCGTGATAATCTACCACCCACTCTCACCCAGGAATCCAAAACCCAAGGCCACCATCCGTGTCGCATACAGTGGCAAGAAGCCTGCTGGAATCGAAGATGAAGTTAGAGAGCTTATATATGAGGCAAACAATCCTGTCAGATACGAAGTGGAAGAATCCAAGCAGGCGGAGCTCACAATCGAGGCAGTCCCACTGGAGAAGCTGAGGGAAGGCCTCCCAAGAAAGCTTGGCAAGACCAAGAGGATATACATTGTTGGTAGAGATCTTTAATTCTGCCACCTTTTCTCTCCAATTTCGTCACAATGCCGAAAATTTATTTAAGGCTCTTCTCAAACTTCCAGTGGTGGTGTTCATGGATGGAAAGATTATTCACGATGGAATTCACGGAAGTATGAAGCTCACCGACCTTATTCTAGACCTTGTTAAAACGCCTGAGTTTCAGAGACTCAGGAACATAAAGCAACTTGGCTTAGCGTATCTCGTCTATCCAGGAGCAAATCATTCCCGCTTCGAGCATTCCCTAGGTGCATGGAACATAGCCAAGAGGCTTTCCTCCGAAGTTGGCCTGAGTGAAGACGAAAGCATGCTCCTTCAGGTTGGCGCTCTTCTCCACGACATTGGCCACGGGCCCTTCAGCCACACCTTTGAGAGCATCTACAAGCACTATGTCAAGGAGCATGACCACATGCGTCTTGGCCAAGACATTGTCCTTGGGAGAATAAATATAACCGAAAGTGAGAATGGCGGCAAAATTCCCGAGATAATAGAGAACTACAGCTACGACTTCACGCCGAAAGACGTTGCCAACCTAATCCTCGGGAAGCACGAAAAGCGCTATCTGGGACAAATGCTCCACGGAGACGTTGATGTTGACCAGCTGGACTACCTCATACGGGACGCTCACTATACGGGCGTTGCCCACGGTATAATTGACTTAGAAAGGCTGATGAAAGTCCTGAAGGTGCATGATGGTGAGCTCGTTGTAGACGAAAAGGGCATCGAGGCCGTCGAGGGTATGATGGTTGCCCGTTCACTCATGTATTCCCGCGTTTACTTCCACCACACGGTGAAGATAGCGGAGGGGATGCTGACTAGAGCGTTGGAGTTTGCCCTAGAAGAAGGCCACCTCTGGGACTTTTGGAGGATGATTGACTGCCGCGTTCTGGTGGAGCTTGAGGACCTAGAGGGCTATCCAGCTGAAATCGTCAGGCGCATAAAGTATAGGGAACTCTACAAGGCGGCCGTTTTAGCCAGTGCAGACGAGCTGACAAGTGAGGAGAAGAGGGAGCTCCTGACCGCTTACAAGAATGTCAAGAGGAGGCAGGAGATAGAGAGAGCTTTGGCCGATGCAGTTGGTGCAAAGGAGGGCGAAGTGATCCTCGAGTTCAGCATAGCTGACCTGATGCTCAGCGAGCCGAGGCTCAAGGCCACGGAGATAAACGTGCTCCTCGGAAACGGCGAGCTCCAGCCCCTCACTAAAGTTACTCCCCTAGCCAATGCCCTCAAGAGAAGACAGACACCCCGGTGGGCCGTTCTCATAGCCTCTCCGAAAGAATACGTCGGCAAAGTCAGAGAAGTCTGGAAAAAGGTCATCTTCAGCTGAAGAGCTGTTTCTTTATATCCTTTTTCAGCTCCTCAATCATTTCTATGAGCTCATCAGCATCTTTAACCTCTTGGAGGCTCTCCTTGGGTATGAGAGGCACCTCCTTGACGACCTCAGTCTTGGTCTTCTCCAGAATGAAGACACCGTCGCTGTTGATTATCCTGCTTACCTCTGCCACCATCTCAGCACGCTTGACCGTTGAGCGGGTCTTCTTCTCGTCTATGCCTGTGAGTATCTTGAACTTGTCTTCCTTTGAAACCGCGTTAAAGGGAGCCTTCTTGACCTTGACGACACCGAGCCCAAGCCCCTTGAGCTGCTCGAAGATTTCCTTTTCGAGGGGGGTCTCCGGCGTGACGTCAAGGTTGGCCTCGACAGTCGAGTGGAGTATGTCGATAGGCTCGGCAAGGGGCTCGTCAAAAAGCTCTTCGAGGCGGATTGCTACCTCAAGGGAAACCGCCTGTTCGCCCTTCTCGTAGTTGAGGAGGCTCTTCCTGGAGACTCCCACGAGCTGAGCCAGCTCATTCACGGAATAGCCATGCTTCTCGCGGAGGTGTTTCAAAAGCCTGCCGTTTATTCTAACGTAGAAGCCGCCGCGCTCGGCAAAGATAGCTGGCAATTCGTTCTCGATGAGGACATCGTAGAGAGTTTCCGGCCTCAGGGCATAAATGCCAAAGCGCTCGTAGACAACACCCTCCTCGAGCTCGGCGTTCTTGCTCCTTAGACCGACAATGAGCGGTGAGGCCTTAAAGAACTTGGAGAGCCTCTTCAAATCCTCTGCCTGCTCCTCGGTTACGGTGTCTATATTGGTCGCTACTTTAATGAAGAGCAACAGAAGTAACCTGCTCGCCACTATATCAAAGCACGCGCCTTTAAACTCTATTCTGGCAGTTTTGTAGCCCGTGCCTCTGAGTATTGCCTCAACGGTTCTTATGAGTCTCTCCCTGTCCATCATTTTTAAATAAGTGAGATACCTTAATAAAGTTAAGGTGTTTGCATGAGGCCGATAATCCTTGAAGGGAACCTTGTTTCACTCGGGATACTTCTGCGCGAGGATCTGAAGCATATCTGGCTCTGGTACAACGACAGGGACGTAAGGCACTACCTCTCCTTTCCGGAGGAGATATTCTTCTACGAGGACGAGCTCGAATGGTACGAGGCGCTGAGGAGGGAAAAGAAGCACGAAAAGGTTTTCGCGGTAATCGAGAACTCCTCGCGCTCCCTCGTTGGACTCGTGGGACTTCACAAAATCGACTTTCACAACGGACGCGCCGAGCTAGGCTACTTCATTGGGAAAGAGTACTGGGGCCGCGGCTATGCCAGTGAGGCCGTTTCTCTAGCGGTTCGCTATGCCTTTGAGTGGCTCAACCTGAGGAAAGTCTATGCCCATGTCTACGAGAGCAATGGGGCTTCAATTAGGATTCTCGAAAAGAACGGCTTCAAATTGGCCGGCCGCTGGAGGAAGCATCAGTACGTCCCAGGGGAAGGCTTCGTTGATGTGCTCTGCTACGAGCTCTTCCGCGAGCCTTAGCTTTTTAAACCCATTCCTTTTTTCTTCCAACCATGAGGCTTCACATCGGCATCGACGACACTGACTCACCGAACGGCATGTGCACTACCTACCTCGGTGCCATCCTCTACCGCGAGCTGTCCCGGATAGCGGAGCCCATAGCCCTTCCCCGCTTGATCAGACTCAACCCGAACATTCCCTACAAGACCCGCGGCAATGGAGCGGTGGCGATGACCTTTGAAGTCGATGAGGAGCTTATAACAGAGGTTAAAAACACAGTTCTCCTCTACGTGGACCAGCTTGCCGACTTCGAGCACGAGAATACTAACCCCGGCGTCGTGTTCTTTGAAGGAGATATTCCAAAAGAGCTCCGCAAATTCTCGTTGAGAGCTTTGAGAGAGCACGTTACGATCGAGGAGGCTGAAAGGGTCGCGAAGGAAGTTGGGGCAGAGTACTTCAAGTTCAAGGTCGGGAGGGGCATAATCGGCGCGCTCGCGGCGGTTGCTTACCCTCTGGAGAGGTTCACCTACGAGCTGTTAGCTTACAGAGAGCCCGACAACTGGGGAACGCCGAGGAAAGTGGACAAGGAAAGTGTCTTTCTGGCCGATAGCTGGAGCTATCCCTTCACCTACGACAACGTTGACCCCTACAAGAAGAGCGTCCTCATAACACCCCACGGCAAGGATCCCGTTCTGGTTGGCATCAGGGGAATTGACAGGGGAAAGGTTCTCCAGACCTTTGAGATGGTTCGCTTTGAGGAGCCCGTGACATTTTACCAGCTCTACAAGACGAACCAGAACACGGACGACCACCTTACATACAAAAAAATCGGCGAGCTGAAGCTCTACGACAGCGCGGTGGTTAGAGGAACGGTGGTTAAGCCCTACTGGGAGCGCGGGAGGCACGTATTCTTTGAGCTTGAGGATGAAACGGGAAGGATTCGCGTTGCTGCCTTCGAGCCGACCAAGAAGTTCAGGAACTACGTGAGGAAGCTCCTCCCTGGAGACGAGATAATAGCCGCTGGAGGCGTTAAAGAGCACGAGGGCGTTCTGACGCTCAACCTCGAGAAGTTCTATCCTGTGAAGCTCGTCCCGAGGATCGAGTACCAGAAGCCGAAGTGCCCGAAGTGCGGCGGGACGATGAAGAGCAAGGGTGATTACCTCAAGTGCAAGCGCTGCGGCTATAAGATGCCGAAGAAGCTCATTCCGGTTGAAGTCCCGCGCGAGCTGGAGAGGAAAATCTACGAAGTGCCGCCCGACGCGAGAAAGCACCTGTCGAGGCCGCTGGTGCTGCCGGGCGGGGAGGAGAAGATTTTAGGTGCACTTAGAGGTTAATCCCCAAACATCAAACTCCTCTATTAACGGAAACAGATAGAGGGTGCTCGCTAACCCAAGATAATGAATGAAAATATTGGTCATACCTGCCTCTCCGAGTAGATTTCTCGGGAATGCTGCCCATATTGATCCTACGATCAAAAAGAGGATTGCTAGAATGAAGTTTCTAACAGCAACTTTCCTCTTTTGGCCTTCTTTGCCTAAGGAATTCCAATCGTACTCCTTGAAAGCATTCGAGACAGTATAAAATAACAAGAGAAGGCCTCCAATAAGCAGTGGGATACCGATCACAAAAATGGAGTAGACGATGGAGATTAGACCTCCTGTGATGAGCATAAATGAGTTTGAGAACATCAACGGTGGAAGTTTGAAGTTGAATTTCCTACTCAGCATATTTGATGAAAAATACGGAACGGCTCCAATCAGTGCAGAATCTATCCCTGAAAATCCCATTCCATAGCGGAGACCATATCGTCTCATTACCAACAAATCGGCGATAGCGAGTAGCGGGGGGAGAATCAGAAAAACAAAAACTAAAAGTCTTTTGAAAAGCCTTACATCTCTTCCAGCCTCAGCCAGGAAGTAGAGAGTTGGGAAGATTACCATGAATACGATTAAATTTCCCAGCAAATGACCAAAGTTCAAATGAACAAAGTGCATTGTGTATAATCTAACCCAGTCCCCGGGATTTGAAAAAGAAAACTCCTGGTAATCCATGACGAGTCTTTCTTGGATAGTTGGTGGAGCTAAGTACAGGGTGATCAATGTGAAGATTAAGAGGAGATATATGATCACAAAATGTCGCCTTTCTTTGCTAAGTTTGAACATGATTAGGTTTTGGCGTAAAGAATTTATAAAGATTCAGCGAAAATGGAATGGGGAACATTTTGGAGGCAGGTAATGAAACTACAAAAGAACAAGTTTTGGAACTCCTGAATGCTCAGATTAGAGACATAAGAGAGAAGCTCGAAGTAGTGGATATAAGCCATGCCACTCTAATTCTTTCACTATTGTTGAATCTAATAATTTTATTAATTCCCTTGTTCTCTCTTAGAGCTCTTCATTATGAACTGACTCCAACAGGTAAAATCAACATAGTATCAAACAAGATGAACTACAGTATTATGCTTAAAAATACAACCAAAATAATCTTACAAACTTCTTCAGGGGCAATACTATCTGACCTTAACTCTAAGCTCCAAATGTTTTTTGCAATTTGGGTTACTGCGCTAAATATTATTTTGATGTTTGTGGATTTTATCCTACTGCGAGTTATTTTTGGGAAAAGACCAACATCTCAATATGAACGGGAATTAGAAGATATTAACAATAGAGCCTACTATGTTATTATTAGATATTACGTCGTGATGATCGTGATTATGACGATTATTTTGAATTATTCAATATCGCAATTTAAGATAAACATAATGCTCTTGGCGTTCTCAGTTATCTATGCTTTGATGGGGATCTATTTCTTAATTGTAATAGACCCAGAACCCATTCCTTCTAAATTTAGGTTGGGTAGATGGGTTAAATTGGTTGAAAAGGTTAAACGACATGAGAGAGCATTCGCTATCGGTTTTCTAATAATCCTGCTTATTTTGACAGGCATATCATGGTGGAAATTTATACCCACAGATCTGGATTCCATTTTGTTGATAGCGCTACTACTTCTTTTGACAATTCTTATTATGGCAATAATTTATCCACACATCACCGCAAGGATTATAGAAAATGAGCTAAGGACAGCATATTTAAAACTGATCAATCTAAAAACGGAGATTATTCATGGAAAAATAAGCGCTGAGGATGCCAAAAGCAAGATCATGGAGGCAATAAAGTTCACACAATTTCAAAAGTCCACACTTTTGGAGTTAATTCCCCGTTATGAGTTTATTCCTAATCCAGAGTATGAAGCCTGGCTCAAACAACAGGAACAAAAACCTCAAACTTCAATTGAAACTCGGAAAATAAATGATGATTCCTCTCTCAGAAAAGAGAAGCAAAAATGAATAAAACGCCTTTTATCCTTTCATCACCTTCCACACCAGCACCGGAAAGACGAGCGTCGCATCGGCCCATATCTCGACGTAGTCAGCCTTAGCCCTTATTTTCCCCCAGCTCACTCCTTCGCTCGGCGGCGCGCCGCTAAGCGAGCCGTCCCAGGGGATGGCAGTGGTGACGTATATCGCGTAGTCCGTTCCTCCTCTGAAGAGGTTGGCGTTTATTATTGCATGCTTCGGCAGGGAACCTCCAAGGATTATCGAAGCGGTTTCCTTCGCCGTGACAGCCAGGTTGTTGAGCCTCACGATGTCGTTGGCTACGTCTATGATAAGCTCCCTGTCTCCGCGCTCCTCCTTGAAGAAGTAGAGCATGTCCCCTATTGAGCCGTCGGTTATAGCAGGGCAGAATATCGGGACGTTCCGCTTGTAGGCCCAGTAGATTATCGAGCGCTCCTTCTCCTTCCCGAGCTTTTCGTCCATGAAGCGGCCCATCTCGTAGATGAACTCGCTCGCCGTCAGCGGCTTCCCGCGCTCCTTTTCCATCTCAAGAACCCGTTCGAAGAAGGGTATCATGTACTTCTCGAATTCAATGTACCTGTCGTTGGGCACGAAGATGTTGCCTATTCTGTTTATACCCTTCTCTCTCATCTCCGCGTCGTTGACGTACCAGTCGCCCAGAATGAACGGCTTTAGGGCCTTTATGAAGTCCTCTTCAACGCCGCCGGCCGTTGTTACGATGACGTCCACCTTGCCCTCCTTGACCAGCCATGCTATCAGCTCTCTGAGGCCAGAAGAGACTATGTTGGAAGTGTAGCCGAGGAAGACCCTGACCTCTTCGCCGCTGGCGCGCTTTTCCTCCACCTTTTTCCATATTTCGATGGCCCTTCCAAGGTGAGTCGCCTGGAAGCCTATGCGGTGATAGTAATCGATGACCTCTTCAAGGCTCCTCACTTCATCCAGCCACGGCCCTTCGATGGGCGTTCCCTCAATCTCTTCCGATTCCTTGAGGACTATATCTTTTGGCTCGGTCATGATAGTGGGTTCAGGGGAGGGCGTATAAACTTTGCTCAGCACTTACCGCTGAGAACCTCCGCTATGAGCCTGCCAGTCATAGCAACGGGAAAGACCCTGCGCGGTGCCTTCCTTAGGAGCCACTCCTCTATCCTCTCAGCGACGGCTCTTCCCTCTCTTATGGCTGTGCCTATGTTCCTTGGGGTTACGACGTCACCGGCGAAGAATATTCCCGCCTCCTCCAGCACCTTTTCGCTGGCGCAGACGATTTCCTTTATTGGGCTCGTGGGCAGCTGGCCGATGGCATAGGCAACGACGTCTGCGTCTATGACAAAGTGCTCGTCCGTCATCACGACGTTTCCCCCAACTATTTTTGTTTTAGCGAACTCAACACCCTCCACTTTCCCCTCTCCTAGTATCCTGACCGGAGTCGCGTGCTCTATGAACTCGACGCCCTCTGCGATGAGCTTTCTTATCTCGGCCTTAGCGTAGCTGTGCTCAAGGGAGCGGCGGTAGACCATGGTTATTTTTTCCGCACCCAGAAGATGACCCTCCATGGCGACATCAACTGCTGTGTAGCCGGCTCCGATCACTACGAGATGCTTTCCCCCAAGGTCCGGGATTCTTTCCCAGGAGTAATAGCCTATGCGGGCCATTTTTATGTTGTGGAGCAGGCTGAGAGCATCGTAGACTCCAGGAAGCCCAATACCGGGAACCTTCAGCTTTCTTGGCTTCCAAGCACCGGTCGCTATTATGAGAGCATCGAACTCGCTCAAAAGCTTCTCAATCGAAACGAAGTGCTCGGCCCACTCGTCGCCGAGCTCCTTTGGGGAATCATAGACTACCTTCGTTCGGAAGTGGAATTGAACGCCGAGCTGCTCAAGAGCCTCGACGCCCTCTCTGACGGCCCTTATTGGAATCCTTGCCTCGGGAATGCCAAAGGCGACCATTCCACCGCCCTCAGGCATCTTGTCGTAGACGTGAACTTCATAACCCCTGCACGCCAGATAACCCGCGGCGGCCAGGCCTGCAGGTCCCGCTCCGATAATCCCTATTTTAAAAGGCTTAGCTTCTTCTCTCTTCTCACAGATGTAGAACCTCACACAATCACCTCCAAAATTTTTAAAGAAGTCTGTCTAAAACCAAAGGTTTTGCACCTTAAGTTGTTTTCTCTCGAAACACTGACGATAAGACGAATTAGGTTACCCTAATTCGGGTAATCTTCGTCAGAATGACAGCCAACGTTTATTAATCCACGAGCGAAGAAACGATCATGAGCGTGGAGATAGACCTCAAGAGCCTGGGTGTGATAGTCACGGCCTCATCACGCGGAATAGGGTTCAATGTGGCGCGGGAACTGCTGAAGAGGAACGCGAGAGTCGTTATAAGCTCACGGAGCGAGGAGAACCTGAAGAAAGCTCTCGACGAGCTCTCACCATTAGGAGAAGTCTACGCAGTTAAGACCAACCTCTGTGACCAGCGGGACCTGGAGAACCTCGTCAAGGAGTCCTGGGAGCTTTTGGGTGGAGTTGGTGCCCTCGTCTGGAATGCCGGAAACGTCCGCTGCGAGCCGTGCCTCCTCCACGAGGCGGGCTATGATGACTGGGTTGAGGCCGCGAAGCTCCACGCAGTTGCCCCAGGCTACCTGACGACCCTCCTCGTCCAGACGTGGCTTGAAGGGAAAAGGAAGGGAGTCCTCGTTTACCTCAACTCCGTCTCGATAAAGGAGCCAATGCCGCCGTTAGTTCTGGCTGACGTTACAAGGGCCGGCCTGGTGCAGCTGGCGAAGAGCGTTTCAAGAACATACGGAAAACACGGAATAAGGGCCTACAACGTTCTGCTCGGCAGCTTCGATACGCCCGGCGCACGGGAGAACCTCAAGGCCGTTGCCGAGTCGAGGGGCGAGATCTTTGAGGAGACCTGGGAGCGGGAAGTGCTGGGCAGAACACCCCTCCACAGAACCGGCGGATGGGACGAGTTGGGTTCGCTGGTGGCTTTTCTCCTGAGCGATGAGGCAGAGTACATGCTCGGCTCGACGGTGGTCATAGACGGCGCGATGACGAGGGGAATAAGCCTTTAAGCCATCTCCCCCTATTTTATGCCCATAAAAGAGACTTTCTAAGAGATACTTCCTCATCAAGATAACGCCGCTCAACCCGACGGTGAGCGTGCTAAAGAATAAGCTCACCAACGACGTTGACTTTGAGACGGGCCTTCCGATGAAGCACAGGAAGTTCGTGGACGATTAAAGAGGCTCTGCTACGACGTCATTATATCGGTCGGCGACACGAGGGAGAACCTCATCGGCTCGAACTGAGGCCGGTATATCCTCCGCTTCCTCAAGGAGAGGCCAGAGCTGAGGGAAGCCTACACCTTCGCGAGGGGGTTTGAGTTTAGGGTGAGCTGAAGGCCTTTCTTCTCATTTCTTCAAAATTAGGAAAAAGAAAACTCACCAGTCCACCTCGTGAATCAGCTCTCCCTCCGCGAAGACGTGCGTCGGGTAGTTCTCCATGTGGAACGGATCGCCGTTCCAGACCACCAGCGAGGCCCACTTGCCCTTCTCGATGCTTCCGAGCTTGTCGTCAACGCCGAGGATTTTCGCGTTGTTGTGGGTTATGATCTTTATCGCCTCTTCCTTGCTCATGCCGAGCCTTATGAAGTGCCTGAGCTGAAGGTATAGATTGGCCTGGAGCGTAACTGGGTGGTCGCTCATCAGCCCAAAGAGCGGCTTGACCTCGAGCAGGTATCTGGCGTTCTTCCAGTCCTCATGCTTCAGCTCGACCTTGTAGGGCAGGGAATCAAAGGGACCGTAGACGAGTGGCACGCCTTCTTTCTTTATCTTCTCAAAGGTTTCCCTGCTGTGCACATCTCCAGCGTGTTCGATGGTTATTTTAAGCCCGAACTTGCGCCTTATCATCAGCAGGGCGGCGATGTCATCTTCCTTATGCACATGAACCCTGAGTGGAACCTCTCCTTTAAGAACCGGGATTAGTGCCTCGACAGTAGGCTCAATCTCTTCCGGTTCTTTCTTGCCCTTCTCGAGCAAAGCTATCGTCTTCTGCGTCTTTATGAGCCAGTCGAGGAGAATACCTATGGCACCCATCCTCGTGCTTGGTCTTGTTCCCTTCCAGTTCGTGGTCGAGCGCGGGTTGTAGCCAAATGCAGCTTTGACACCGGCGTACTTCATGAAGGCCTCCTCGATGTCTCTGCCGTAGTTCTTGATGAGAACTGCCTTTCCACCGATGATATTTCCGCTGCCCGGCAGAACGGACGAATACAGGACACCAAACTCAATCGAGTGCTTGAAAGCCTTGTCGTCCATATATATGGAGTAGAGTGCATCAACGAGTGGAAGAACCGCGTCCATCTGCTCGTTGGCCTCACCTTCCTGATAGGGCTCACCGTAGCGATCCATACCTATGTGGCTGTGGCCGTCGATGAATGCAGGGGTTACAACGCCCTCCGCTATCACTTCGGCCTCCTTGGGCTTTTCCTTCGTTATCTCCTTAATCTCATTGTCGAAGACTACGTATACGTCTTTCTGGACATTGCCCAGACCATCGTAGAGAAGGGTGGCTTTAACGGCCTTCATGGTCGTCACCGCTCAGAAATATAAACGAGCGCTTAAATGCCTGTCGATGATGTAATTACAGAATTGAACAATTCTATAATTCAAGAACCCCACAATATCCATCTCCATCTGACAAAATAAAAACAGAAGAGAAAGGCCTCAGAAGTAGATGCCCATCTCCTCCGCGATCTTCCTGAGCCTCTCTATTCTCTTCTCCGTTGGCGGATGGGTGGAGAACAGGCTCGCGAGGCTCGTTCCCTTGAAGGGGTTGACTATGAACATATGGGCCGTCGCAGGGTTGCCTTTCCTCATTGGCTTGTAGTAAACGGCCTGCTCTATCTTCATCAGCGCACTGGCCAGAGCGTGGGGTTTCCCGCTTATCCTTGCCCCACCTTCATCTGCGAGAAACTCGCGGGAGCGACTTATGGCCGCCTGAATGAGCATCGCGGCGATGGGTGCGAGTATTGCCACAAGTATGGCCGCGAGTACATCTCCACCTTCGTCCCTGTCCCTGCCGAAGCCTCCGAATATTGCTATCCACCTAGCCCAGTAGGCGAGCTGGACTATCGCCCCCGCCAGAGCTGCCGCTATTGTACCTATGAGTATGTCCCTGTTCTTGATGTGAGTGAGCTCATGAGCTATAACTCCCTCAAGCTCGTCCCTGTTGAGTATCCTGAGCAATCCGGTTGTAACGGCTACCACCGCGTGCTTGGGGCCTCTTCCGGTGGCGAAGGCATTCGGTGTCTCGCTGGGGATTATCGCAACCCTGGGCATCGGAAGTCCAGCCCTCTCGGCAAGACTCCTGACTATCGCGTAGAGTTCCGGCGCTTCCTCTTCGTCAACTATTCTGGCTCGATACCAGGCCAGCACTATCCTGTCGCTGTACCAGTAGGAGATAAAGTTCATGACGAGCGAAAACATGAACATTACGAACATTAGACCCGTTCCGCCGATGAGGTAGCCTATTGCCATCAGTAATCCCGTAAGCACGGCCATCAGCAGGCCGGTTCTGAGCCACAGTTCGAGCCCCATGGTCTCACCTCCGCTTAACCTTTACCCACAAGATTAAACTAACCAGACAATACTAAAATATTTCGGTGCCTTAAGTTCCCTTGAAGTGCACTCCTGCACTCTTCGACCTTCTGAAGAAACTCCTTCCTGCCGAGACAGTCCCCACCGCGCTTGAGCTTCACCGCCGCAATTTTGTAGTTGCCCTTTCCAAAGAACCTGCAGACTCTATCGGGCTCGTCCACAAGCCTCGCCACTGCAAGGGTCTGCCCGTTGCATTCGACGTAGTCTATTACCGTATCCGGAAAACCCGTGAAGATGACAACGCACTTCCTGTTAGGATTGAACTGCGTTAAGTCTTCGTCTACAGGCGGGAGCTGTTTAACGACGCAGACTTCCGGATATTTTCCAGACTTTATTGACTTTACCAGTTCTGGAGGCTCTCCGCTCTTTTCAAAGCGCTCTATTTCCTCCCTACTAACGGGGACTGGCTTCATGGAGTAGCAGAGGACTCTCTCATCGTGGTACATAAGGTACGTGCCGTCCTCAAGGAACATGAACGCTATCCTCTCCCTCGGAAGGTCAAAAATGTAGCCAGCTTTGCTTTTCTTCACGCTGTACATACAACCACCGGAAGGATTGCTTAACGCTGCTTTATAAGAACTGCTGGACAGAAAAGAGAAGTGAAAGGGGCATCACATGCCCATATCCATACCGCCCATTCCGCCCATATCGGGCATGCCACCGCCCTGGCCACCTTCGGGCTTGCTGATCTTTGCCGCGATGACGTCGTCGATTCTGAGGATCATTATGGCAGCTTCGCTGGCGCTCTTGATGGCCTGCTTCTTGACGCGGAGTGGCTCTATGATTCCCTTCTCTATCATGTCAGCAGGCCCGCCTTCGAAGATGTCTATGCCTATGTTCTTGCCCTTGTTCTTGTGCTCACTGATGACCTTGACGAGCATCTCGACGGTGTCGAGACCGGCGTTCTCAGCGAGGGTCTTCGGGATTATCTTGAGGGCCTCAGCGAAGGCCTCTACAGCAAGGGCCTCCTTGCCGCCAACAGCCTTGGCGTACTCGTCGAGCTTGATGCTGAGCTCAATCTCACCGGCACCTCCGGCCGGAAGAACGTAGCCATCCTCCATGACGTCCTTGACGACCTTGATGGCGTCCTCAAGGGCGCGTTCAACCTCGTCGATGACGTGCTCGGTACCGCCGCGGATGAGGATGGTAACGGCCTTCGGGTTCTTGCAACCCTCGACGAAGATCATGCTCTCGCCCGCTATCTTGCGCTCCTCAACGAGGTCGGCGTGGCCGAGGTCCTCCGGAGTGAGGTCCTTGACATTGGTAACAACCTTAGCGCCGGTAGCCTTGGCGAGTTTCTCCATGTCGCTCTTCTTGACGCGCCTGACGGCGAGGATACCGTACTTGGCCAGGTAGTGCTGAGCAAGGTCATCAATACCCTTCTGGACGAAGAGAACGTTTGCACCGGTGGCAGCTATCTGGTCGACCATGTCTTTGAGCATCTTCTCCTCCTGCTCGATGAACTGGAAGAGCTGGTCAGGGCTGGTGATGTTTATCTTGGCATCAGTCTCGGTCTTCTTGACCTCGAGGGCCTCATTGATGAGGGCTATCCTGGCTCCCTCGACCTTGTTAGGCATCCTCGGGTG
The DNA here is from genome assembly GCF_012027535.1 of Thermococcus sp. GR5. NCBI lineage: Archaea > Methanobacteriati > Methanobacteriota > Thermococci > Thermococcales > Thermococcaceae > Thermococcus > Thermococcus sp. GR5. The sequence goes on from NZ_SNUN01000005.1 coordinate 120,059, forward strand.
GACGCGCTCCTTGTCGATAACCACACCACGAATGAGCTCGCTCTCTTCGACGCTCTCACCGGCCTTCTTCTCGATCTTGATGTTGTCGATGTCGACGACGTACTTGCCGTTCTTCTTCTCGGCGACCTGCTTGACGGCATCAACGGCGAGCCTGGCGAAGAGCTCCTTGTGGCTCTCGGCGTTCTTACCGGTAATAGAGGTCATGGCTATCTTCATGAGGGTCTCGTCATCGTCAGGGGTAACCTCAATGGCGATGTTTTCAAGGATTTCCTGGGCTTTCTCAGCTGCCATGGTGTAACCCTTGACGATGATGCTTGGGTGAATGTTCTGGTCAAGAAGCTCCTCAGCCTTCCTGAGAAGCTCACCAGCAATCACAACAGCGGTAGTAGTGCCATCACCGGCCTCTTTGTCCTGAGTCTTAGCAACCTCAACCATCATCTTAGCGGCAGGGTGCTGGAGGTCAATCCTATCAAGAATGGTGGCTCCATCGTTGGTAATGACAACATCCCCAAGGCTGTCAACAAGCATTTTGTCCATACCCTTCGGACCGAGGGTGGTCCTCACGGTCTCAGCAATAATCCTCGCGGCAAGGATGTTAATCCTCTGGGCGTCCCTTCCAACATACCTCTGAGTTCCCTCGGGCAGAATAACAACCGGCTGTCCACTAAGCTGTGCCATTCGACATTCCTCCTTCTATATCAATTCGGCAAAAACGCTTCGTCAGCACTCTATAAAAGTTTTTGGGCCGAAAATTTCAAAAAAACGACTAATTTTTGAATAAATGACAAAAAGATGACATAGAAGTGGGGGAAAGGGCTAAAACCTTCAAAACTGACCAATTCCAGGTGTGGAACATGGAGCCGAGGGTTTACGAAATGCCTGTTGAGAGGGTGAGAGAAGTCTTTGGGCGCATTGAGGAGTACGACCTCCTGAGCGTGGACGTTGAGAACGAGGCTTCCGTGATTGATGATATGCTTGAATCAGAGGAAGAGAAGCTCAGATACGTCCGCGAGAAGCTCGACGACGGCAACATCGATTCGGCCGTCCTCGTAGTGAGGGACGGAACTGGAACCCTCGTTGTAAAGATGGAAAACGTAATAACGATAAGGGCAACAGTCAGGAACTACGAGAGACTAATCGAGGAATTCGGACTTAAGGAGAGGTGATCGGGAGTGGAGCTCATAAAACAGGGAGCGGAGGCTAAGATATACCTAGCACACTTCGAGGAGCTCTACTTTCCGTGGGACAACGAAAAGGTCATCATCAAACATCGCATTCCAAAGAGATACCGCATAAAGGAGATAGACGAGGGGCTGAGGAAGGAGCGAACCGTCCGCGAGGCGAGGGTGCTCCACAAGGCGAAGGAGTTCGGCGTCAACTGCCCCTACGTCTACGAGGTCGACCTGAGGGACATGAAAATCGTTATGGAGTTCATTGAGGGAGAGAGATTGAAGGAGCTCCTCGAGAGCGTCCCTGTGGAGGAGAGGCTGAACCTCTGCCGGGAGATTGGGAGACAGGTGGGGAGGCTCCACGAGGCGGGGATAGTGCACGGTGACCTTACAACTTCAAACATGATCCTTCGAGACGGAAAGGTTTACCTCATAGACTTCGGTCTGGCCGATTTCGACCCAACGCTTGAAGCTCAGGGCGTCGACCTGCACCTGCTCAAGAGAGCCATGGAGAGTACGCACTACACTTGGTTCGAGAAGGGCTTTGAGGAGGTGCTGGAAGGCTATGCCGAGGTCAGGGGCAGAGAAAAGGCGGAAGAGCTCAAGGCGAAGATTGAAGAGATCGAGAGCAGGGGACGGTACAGGGAGAGGAGCTGGGTTGGCTGAATATAATAATCTTCTGCTGGAGAGGATATAAAGAAAGGCCAAGGATAATATTGGGCTTCAAATCTTAAATCTATTAACCGCCTGCATGAGGTTTTCGACAACCCTCTCAAAGTCCCTAAGCGTGGCACGGACCTCCTCGAGCGCCGATGTCTGCTCCTCAGCGGCGGCACTAACCTGCTCGGCAGCGGCGGTCGTCTCCTCAGCGCTGGCCGCAAGGTTCTCGAGGAAGCGTAGACCCTCGTCTATCTTCTCACCCTCCTCGAGAACCTTGCTCTTAAGCTCGTTTGCCTTGATCTCCATCCCCTCAATGAGTTCTGCTATGTGTGTGAGATAGGAGACGCTCTCCTTGAGGACTTCTGTTGATTGAGTAACGGTCTCCACGCTCTTGCCAGTGACATCGACGCTCTCTTGTATCTTCTCCATAATCTGGGTGACGATGTTGCGGATGTCGTCCGCTGCGTTCTTGCTCTCCTCTGCGAGGTTTCTGATCTCCTCTGCAACGACGGCGAAGCCTTTACCAGCTTCCCCCGCCCTAGCAGCCTCTATTGCCGCGTTGAGGGCGAGGAGGTTGGTCTGCTCGGCTATGCCGGTGATGACGTTGGTGATGCTGGCGATGTTCTTGCCCATCTCCGCGACTCCCTTTACAGTCTCCTCTATCATGAGCATCATGTTTCTAATCTCCTCTATCTGGCCAACGGCCTCCTGACCCTTCTGGCCACCCTCCCTTGCGAGCGAAACAACCTCCCTCATGGAACGCTCGAAGTCCTCCATGGTGCTGATGGTCTCCTTGCCAATCTCATCGATGTAGCGCATCGTCTCTGTCATGTGGTTGATATTCTCTTGCTCGCGCTGGGCCTCTATGCTGACCTGGTTGATGGCCTCGGCAACCTGGTTAATTGCCTCACTTATCTGCTCCACGTTCTCACTGATGAGCTTACTGCGATCCTGAACAATAACAGCAGCATTTTGTATGTTTTGGATCATTGCCGCAAGACCCTGCCTCATCTTTTCTATGGCTTCCCGTATCTCAGAAAGGTGGCCGCTTAGGTTTTTATCTTCGACCGAAAGGTCACCCTCGGCTATTCTGTCAAGTATCTGAGCAATAACGCGGATCTGCTCCTCTATCTCCTGCTTGTACTTAAGAACATCTGGAGGAATACCATGCTCTACTGTAGAACTCCGGACCAGCATGATCGCTGTCAGCACCCCAATTGCACCGCCTACGACCGCGCCTATAGTGCCCACGAATATCGAGGGCACTATGGTGAGCAGGAACACAAGTACTGGGGATATGATTATCACACTTCGCTGTTCCATGTCGATCCCTCCGAAGAGCTAGGGGAATAAAAATACTTAAATATTTCTAATTAACAAAAGTAATAACCTAACCATAAGACGATGTAGTAACTACCTACACAACGACCTACATATTAAAAGCCCCTGAACGCCCTCCAAACTCTCTCAAAAATCTCCCTCTCTCTTCCACGCTTCTTCTTTGCGAGGCGCTCGACTATGAGCTCGGGCGTGCTTCTTCCGAGCGTTCCAAACTTCGGCTGCCTGTCCACAATGAGGTCGAGGTTCTCGTCTAGACCTTTGGCCTCTATCCCATCGACCCTCGCGAAGGGCAGCTCCCTCCTCAGATCCTCGCCGAGGTGTGAAACTATGACAACGTAAAAGCCCCTCTCATAGGCGACTTTGAGGAGCTCTCCGATTATCTTGACAGCCGCCCCCGGTTCGGTTATGGCCTCGAACTCGTCTATGAGGATCAGCTTTCTGCCCTCTCCCTTCAGTGCTCTCACGAAAGACCTCAAGGCCGTCTCAAAGGCTCCGGCACCGTAGACGCTCCTCTTACGCCTGAAGAAGAAAAGCTCGTTGAGGGGTTCCACCCACGCTTTCTCCGCCGGAACTGGCAGCCCCATGTGGGCGAGAAGCGTTATCTGTGTGATCAGCTCTAGGAGTGAAGTTTTTCCACCGCTGTTCGCACCGGTGAGGATTACTACGGGCTCGTCCTTTACCTTCTCCACGCCGGGAAGATCAAAGTTCTCGGGCTTTCTCCCAACGACATAGCTCACCGGCTGGGGATTTTCGATGAAGAGATGCCTTCCGTTGATGAACGCGATTCCACCGTTCCAGAGCTCGGGGAAGGTGAAGCCCTCCGCGAACTCCTTCACTGCCCTCAGGAAGTCCAGCTCGTAAACCCCAGCCAGCTCTTCCTTAAGCCTGGCCAGAAGCGGACGGATTTTTCCGAGAACCTCGCGGCTCTTGAGGTAGAGCTCCACCTTGAGTTCCTTCTCAAGTTCCTCTCTCAGCATTTCGACTCTCTCTGGGGGAACTGTGACGGGATAGAGCTCCTCGCGGGAGAACAGCTCAACCGTGACGCCGAGCTTTTCGCTCAGCTCTTCCTCGGCCTCGTTGATGAGGTCCAAGATTCCACCCTCAACCTCACCGAAGTGCGAGAAAATCGCCTCGTAGTTCCCGGCTTTAAGCTCGCTCAGGAATTCAAGCAGTTCTTTCCCGCTCAGCGTCAGGCTGAACTTCTCGAGCTTTTCTGAAATCTTCTCGTTCAGCTCGCGCTCCTTGCCGGCTATCAGTTCTTCGAGCCCATCAAGGAGCCTCCTTTTTTCCATGACTTCTTCGAGTTCTTTAAGCGCCTCGAGAATTTCTTTCGCAACGCTCTTCTCTCCTGTGAGCTCACCTATACTCACGAGGGCTTGAAGCGTCTCTTTGTTCTCCCATAGAGGCATGATGTAGAGCTCAGGAGCTATATCGGAAGGTGTAAGCTCAACATCGATGCCGTAGCCAACGGTGCTGAGGACGAGGGGATAGCCTTCGGCATCTTCAAGGCTGGTCGAGACCGCACAGAGGTTTAAATTCTCTGCTTTTTCAAGCTCGCCCTCATCAACTATTAAAACCCTGTCGTGGAGGAAGTCGCGCCTGAACTTTATGGGCCGAACCTTCGAGAGATATTTCCTGAGTTCGGGCCGGATTTTCGGCAGGTTCTCTTTGAAATATGCCTGTCTGCTGAGGATTTCATCCCTCTCAGAAACCGGCCCAAACTCGTCAAGAAAAGCCGAGCTTCCAGGAAGGACTAACCGCCTCTTTATCTCCTCGAGTATCGCCCGGTAGATTGCCTTAGCCTCTGGGTTAAGCTTGAGGGTCATCGTTCAAGAAATGGGCCGAAGTCTAAAAAACCTTCCGACATTCACCGTCTCACACCAGCGCAATCCATCAAGGGAAATCCCGGGAAATTTTATAAGGATGAGTTGCACCAGTACTAACGATAACAGTAACACGGTGTCTTCAATGCTCCTCGAAAGACTCCTTAAGCCCAGCTACAGATTCAGGATATGGGAGCTGGAGTTCGATAGTAAGAAGTTCGTGGAAGGCCTGAGGCGAAAAGGCATTCACGTCGCCGAGCTGAGAGAAGACTGGGACGTTGAGCTGACGGTTGAGGCTTTTCTTGGGTCGACCTTTGGAGAACACGTCTACCTTATAAAGTTCAAGGACGGGATCAAACTGCTTGCGAGGACCACCGATCCTCTTAAGAAGGAATTCAAGCTTAAAGAAAACGCATATCTAGTGAGGAACGAGGGAGCACTGAAAAAGCTCATCCTAAGCCAGACTTCAACAATGATGAAGATACTGATGGGCTTCCAACCTCTCGTTATCTGGGCGCCCCTAGTCTTCGGCCTTCAGTATTTAGACGAGAGATATCCGTTCGCAGGCTTCTTCCTCGTGCTCCTGGGCTTCTTCCTCAATGACCTGCTTAAGACCCTCGAATATTTTATCCTGGGATACTGCAGGGAATGAGAAAAGAAAGGCCTCAGCCTTCTTCCTTCACCTTTTCGACTACGTGGATGCCCTCAATTCTCGTGAACGGATACTGACCCTGCTCGTCTTTCTCGACGGCCTTAACCATGTCCCATATGGTCAGCAGCGCGAGGGTTACCCCCATCAGGGCCTCCATCTCGACTCCGGTCTTGTAGGTCGCGCGAACCTCGCAGGTGGCCTCGATGTAGTCCTCGCCGAACTCGAAGGAGATGTCCACGCCCGTGAGCGGTATCGGGTGGCAGAGCGGAATCAGCTCGGGCGTCTTTTTGACGGCCAGAATTCCAGCAATCTGCGCCGTCGCAATAACGTTGCCCTTCTTCGTCTTCCCGGCCTTTATCAGCTCGATAGTCTCCGGTCTGAGCCGTATCCTGCCCTTCGCGACAGCCTTTCTGAGGACTTCCCTCTTATGCCCAACCTCGACCATCTTGACACCTTTTTCATCGACGTGGGTTAGTTCCTTCATTGCAACGCCCCCAAAAGTTGAAAGAAAAGGCATCAGCCCTTCGCAACGCCCATCGGGCGCATCCTGGCGACGAGCTTGGCAATGCCAGCCTCGTGGACGACGTTAACAACGTTGTCAACGCTCTTGTAAGCGCCTGGGGCCTCTTCAGCGACAACCCTGAGGCTTGCCGCCCTGATATAGATGCCCTTCTGGAGGAGCTCGTTCTTGAGCCTGTCACCGCGGTACTGTCTGGTTGCCGCTTTTCTGCTGAGGAGCCTGCCGGCTCCGTGGCAGCTCGAACCGAAGGTTTCCTTCATCGAGCCTTCAGTTCCAGCAAGAACGTAGCTGGCGGTACCCATCGAGCCAGGAATGAGAACCGGCTGGCCAACGTCCCTGTAAGCCTTCGGCACATCTGGATGACCGGCCGGGAAGGCCCTGGTAGCGCCCTTCCTGTGGACGACGACCCTGACCTTCTTTCCATCAACCTCGTGCTCCTCGACCTTTGCTATGTTATGGGCAACGTCGTAAACAATGGTCATCTCCATGTCCTCGGCTTTGCGCTTGAAGACCTCCTCAAAGCTCTCCCTGACCCAGTGGGTTATCATCTGCCTGTTGGCCCAGGCGAAGTTTGCTGCCGCCTTCATTGCGCTGAAGTACCTCTGGCCCTCTTCGCTCTGGAAGGGAACGCTGACGAGCTCGCGGTCGGGCCATGGAACTCCGTACTTCCTGTTGGCCTTCTCCATCACGCGAAGATAGTCGCTTGCGACCTGGTGGCCGAGACCCCTGCTTCCGGTGTGAACCATCACAACTACTTGGCCCTCGAAAAGGCCGTAGGCCTTCGCCACTTCCTCGTCGTAGATTCTGTCAATGACCTGAACTTCGAGGAAGTGGTTTCCTGAGCCAAGGGATCCGAGCTGTGGAGCTCCCCTCTGCTTGGCCTTCTGGCTGACGGCATTTGGATCCGCGCCCTCCATCCTGCCGCCTTCCTCAAGGTGCTCAAGGTCATCCTTCCAGCCATAGCCGTTGTCAACTGCCCACTTGGCACCGTCGGCTAAAACATCATCCAGCTGGCTCCAGTGGAGCCTCACTCTACCCTTGCTTCCCAAACCGGAGGGAACGTTTTTGAAGAGTGTGTCGACGAGCTCCTTGATCTTCGGCCTGACTTCCTTTTCAGTTAGGTTCGTGCGGATAAGACGGACACCACAGTTTATGTCGTAGCCGACTCCACCGGGGCTGATAACTCCTTCATTAACATCAAAAGCGGCGACGCCCCCTATCGGGAAGCCATAACCCTGATGACCGTCGGGCATGACTATGGAATACTTGTAGATGCCAGGAAGCATGGCAACATTTGCCGCCTGCTCAAGTGTTCTGTCCTGGCGCATCTTCTCTATGAGTTGGTCGTCAGCATAAACCCTGCCCGGAACGCGCATTCTTTTATCAAACTTCGGTATCTCCCACCTTATCTTGTCAATTCTCTTCAGCGGAATCATCCTCTCACCCCCGTTTTAAATCCCCCCGAAGTTATTTAAGTTTTAGCTGGACTGAAGTGTTACTCCAGCTTCAGTCTTCTCTCCTTTGGCACATAGTTGATGAGCCTCCCCTCCTTGGCCTTGGCGGAGCCTAAGTAGTAGGAGCGCCACTTGACAATGACCCAGCCGTGAAGGTCTTCGTCAATCTCAACGTTCTCGCCGGCAAGATAGCGCTTGGCTCGCTCTTTATCCAGCTCAACAATGTTCTTTGTCGCTTTTGGGCCAACCAGGAAGCTCCCTTCGATGGTGAGCCTTATACCATCGCTCTCGATCCTGCCAAAATAGACCCCCTGTCTGTCCGTGCTTTTCACCTCAAAGTCACAAGGCTTGTATGCATAGACCTTATGGTATCTGCCGCGTATCTCGTAGATTAACTCCGGGGCGTAGCCATAATTCTCAAGTAAAAGCTTCTTCACAAGCTCGGTATCGTCCGTCTTCCCTATCTCTCCCCTAGGGTTCTCGCTCATGCTTCTCCCTCCCCGGGCTTCACTATCTTCGCAATGAAGAATGCTTCAGTGTCGTTGTCGTTGGGATGGATCCTGAGGGTTTTCCTAAGCTCTTCTGAGTAGGTTCTACCCCCCCACTCGAGAACGGGTTCGCTTGTCTTCACAGGCAGGTCTATATCATCCAGCCTCGCGTCCGTCTTCCTCAGGAGGTAGTCAACCACCTCCTCGTTCTCCAGCGGGTCTATGGTGCAGGTGGAGTAAACGAGCACTCCTCCTGGTTTGAGGGCTTTGTATGCTGCAAGGATAAGCCTCTTCTGGATGTTCATGTATTTGACGACTCCCCTGAGCCTCCATCCGGTCAGGAACTTCCAGCTCTTTCTTATCATGCCAACGCTTGAGCAGGGGGCATCGAGTAGAACTCTGTCGAAGGTATTCTCAAACCTTCCGAAGTATGCACCATCGCGCGTCGTCACGCGGGTGTTCAAGACACCCATCCTGTTGAGGTTCGCTATGAGTATATTTGCCCTGTCTATCTTGGGGTCATTGGCTATTATGCAACCCTCGTTTTCCATGTACTGTGCTATCTGCCCGGTTTTGGAGCCCGGCGCGGCGGCCATGTCGAGAACGAGCTCTCCAGGCTTTGGGTCAAGAACAACTGGCGGAATCATTGAGCTGGCTTCTTGCCCGAAGACCAGACCCAGACTGTGCTCCGGAACTCTGGCGAGGTTATCTACGTTGATAAAGAAGCCCTCCCTGACCCATGGGATCGGCTCGAGCTTGTAATCCTCACTCAGGCGTTCAACTACAACCTTAAGCGGGGCCTTGAGCGTGTTCACCCTTATGCTCTGCCGGAGCGGCTTGACTATGAACTCCCAAAACTCGTCAGTATCCTCTATCTGGGAATAGCGCTCGTAAAACTCTTGGTTGGCCTCCCTGATCTCGTCCCTCACGCTCATCTGACCACCTCATAAATCGGGCACGAGCTGGACCATCCATCTCCCGTCTGACAGTTTTTCAATCCTCATGTCGTGGTAGGTTATGGCCTTGACCTCTTCCTTGGGCTCGTGCTTCTCGTAATTGAGGGGCTCACCGTAGGCCCTGGCCCTGAGCCTATAGCCATCCTCAGTCTTCTCGATTTTGACCTTGAAGTCCCCAAAGACGAGACCGTCCATCTCATGAAGCACCAAGAGCTCCTCAAGGAACAGGTAGAGCAAAGCCTCCAGGTCTTCAGCCTCAACCTCAAGTTCTCTCACTTCCTTCGGCTCGACCTTCCTCACATCGACCATGACATCAAAGAGCGCCAACGCGACAGCTTCAAAGGCCTCCTCAAGGGTCTCACCGTACCCGCGGATTCCAATGTCCGCGGTGTGCTCGTAGTGTTCCCACTCGCGCATACCCTCACCTCCAGAAGACTTATAGGGACGAGGGTTTATTAGGCTAAGGGTGAGAGCATGAGGGAGATAACCCCAAGGACGATTATGGAGATGAAGGGCAAAGAGAAAATCGCTATGATAACCGCTTACGATTATCCTTCCGCGCTCATAGCGGACAGAGCAGGAATGGACATCGTATTCATCGGAGATTCTCTTGGCATGGTCGTTTACGGTGAGCCAAACACACTGGCCGTTTCTATGGATCAGATGGTTCTCCACACGAGGGCCGTTGCCAAAGCCGTCAAGCGGGCGCTCGTTCTGGCCGATATGCCCTTCGGAAGCTACGAGGTTGACGTTGAAGAAGGCATCAGGAATGCCATCAGGCTGATTCAGGCAGGTGCAGATGCCGTTAAAATAGAGGGCGGCTATGATCATAAAAAGCTCGTTAAGAGGCTCGTCCGCATGGGAATTCCAGTTATGGGGCATACCGGCTTAACTCCACAGCGCTACCTCAGGTTGGGAGGCTATCGCCTGATGGGCGAAACCGAGGAGGAGATCGAGGAAATCCTGCGCGATGCCAAGGCCCTTGAAAAAGCCGGAGCATTTGCTGTCGTTCTGGAGTTCACGCTTGCTGATGTTGCCAAGCTCGTAACCGAGGAGGTTTCCATTCCGACCATCGGCATCGGGGCTGGGCCATACGTGGACGGACAGGTTCTGGTCTGGCACGACCTCCTTGGAATTTACGAGAACGTCCCGCCCTTCGTCAAGAAGTACGCTGACATAGGTGGGATGATTCGCCTCGCCCTCGAGAACTACCGTGAAGAGGTCAAGAACGGCTCTTTCCCTACAAGGGAGCACTACTGGGAGTTTCTTGACAAAGAGGAATTCAAGAGAAAAGCCAGGAAGGTCCTCGAAAGGTTGAGCGAGGATGATTGAATGCTGGAAGGCAAGAGGATAACTGTCATAATCCCAGCATACAACGAGGCAAAACGAATCGGAAAAGTCCTCGAGAGAATTCCAGAGTTCGTGGATGAAGTAATCGTCGTGGACGATGGAAGCAACGACAACACCCATGGGATAGCCGTTGAATACAGCAAAAAAGATTCCAGAATCAAAGCGTTGAGACTCGAGAAGAACAGCGGAAAAGGAGCGGCCATGAGGGAGGGCGTGAAGGAAGCTACTGGAGAGATCATAGTTTTCATGGACGCCGACGGCCAGCACAGGCCTGAGGAAATAATAAACCTCGTTGAGCCGATAGTTAAAGAGGGAGCAGACTTCGTTATCGGCGCGAGGAAGTTTGAGGTTCAGGGTAAGAGACCGCTCCACAGAAGGCTGAGCAACATAATAACAACTAGGCTTTTGAGGCTCAAGCTGAGGCAGTACGTTTACGACACCCAGAGCGGCTTCAGGGCAATGAAGAGGGAGTTCGTGCCGACTATTGAAAGCGACCGCTACGAGGTTGAAACTGAGATGCTCATCAAGGCGACGAAGATGGGAGCGAGGATTAAAGAAGTACCCGTCAGTATGATTTACGGTATTGAAACAGGCCACTTCCGTCTTGAGGACGTCTTCCGTTTCCTCTGGGCCCTCCTCAAGTTCTGAGCTCACTCTTTACTTTTACTGCACCCAGCGTTCCGAGGGTTATGAGGAGAAAACCGATGGCATGATAGAGCGTGAAGCTTTCACCGAGGAGCACGCCTATTCCAATCGCCACTGCAGGAGCGGGCGTTATTATCGCCGTCGCCTTCGAAAGGTTGATGAGCTTTATCGACTTGTACCAGACTATCTGGCCTAAAGCTATTATCATGCCCTCGGCGATGACAAACCTGGAAAGCTCCAAACTAGTAGCAGCCGCCAGAGGGAAGAGCAGTAAAAAGCCGAAGGTGTTTCTCAGTGCTGCTATTATAATCGGACCGTATGAGAGCCTTTTGGCTATAACGTGGCCGAGCTGCCAGAAGAGTGGGACGAGCAGAAGCAGAAAGTCCCCAAGGTGAAGTTCCAGAGAACGGCCCTGGGTGATCACGAAGGTTAAACCGGCGAGTATAAAGAGAGAATAACCCACTAGCCGCCGGGTTATCCGCTCCCCAAGAAAGAGCCACGAGAGGAAGAAGGAGAAGAGCACTTCGCTCCTTGTTATGAGTGCGGCATTTATGGCAGTGCTCATTCGCGCGCCGAAGGAATAGGCAAGATAAGCCAGTGCAGTTCCAAATAATCCCACAAAAAAGGCCTTCCTGAGGTCTCCTGGATTGTCCAGGATCTCCCGCCAATCCCCACTCAAAAACAGACTTCCCCAGAGTATCAGGGAGGCCGTGAGAGCTGAAAAGGCGGCAAAACTAATTGGGTTTGATGGGTTTGACTTTATCACGACTGGCTCGAGGCCGTAGATGAACATCCCAGTTATCGCCAGGAGTGTCCCGAGGGATTCCCTCTCCATGGTTTTCCTGTTCTCCTTTCTTGCTTATAAATCCTCAGGAGGGTCCGTAAGACCGCTTCTAATGTCCCAATAGCTCATATAGGGAAAGAGTAATACCTGCCATATCTTGGATTTTGTCCAATATGATGCTGAAGCTCCAGATTGTGAGGACAAATGTAACAATAAAATAATCAAAGTCCAACTTAACGTCACAACGCTTAAATAACGCTATACGGATAATAAAAAATGGGGAAAGACAGTGGCCATGATAGCTCTCAAATCAGCAACCATTAAGCGCATAGAAGCCCTGGGGTTCACCATAGTAGTGGTTACTGTTCTCATAATCGCGCCAATACTATGGGGGGCTTCATATAACTTCAAGGAGGATATCCTGATAGAGCCGGGGGATTACAAGGTCTACAAGCTAGACGGCTACGAGTGGAGCATGCTCCATTTTTTGATAGAGTCCGACAGACCTGTTACAGTATGCATCACCGATGAAACTGGCCTCAGAATGCTAAAATCTGGAGAAGGGATGATATGCCTCTTTAGGGTTGACAGCACCACCAGCGTGGAGAGAGTCTGGAGATTTCCCAAAAGAGGCCCCCTGTATCTGGTCATAATATCCGACTCGACCGATGAGCCAACCTCCGTCCATCTCCAGGTGGAGGGCGGCCTTATTCTGTGGTGAGGTGTAGATCAACGTTAGTTGATGGCAACAATGAAGGCTGTTCTGGAGAGGTTTTATAGATACATGCAGTCACACAAAAGTTCACATCACGCTTAGTCCGCAGGTCATCGAAATGCTTGACAAAGCCAATGTATAACAGGAGCCGTTTCATAGAAGACGCCATTTTGGCAAGGCTTTCTTCGAAAGGAAGGCTTTTCAGAAGGGAGGAACGGTTGTGGAGCCGGGAGCGGGATTTGAACCCGCGACCTGCGGATTACGAGTCCGCCGCCCTGCCGAGCTAGGCTACCCCGGCGTCCCATGTTAAGGGCTCTGGAGACCTTTATAAGTTTTTCTCAGGGAGTCCCAAGGAGATTGCTGATAAGCTGGCTCCAGTACTGAGGATCAGCGGCTAGAAAGAGGACGATTACACCAATGAAAAAGCTCAGAACCGCCAGCCGTCTTAAATATGAAAGCTCCAGCCCGCACAACATTGCTGGAAGTCTTGGAGAATAACCTGCTGTGAGCCTCGAAACGATCACTGCAAGGACCATTCCAGTTATTATGTCGTAGATCCAGTGGTGGCCAAGGAAGAGCGTCGTGAAGGGTATCAACGAGTTAAGGACAATGAGAGTCGCACCAATCTTCTCCTTCCGGTACCTCCAGAGTGTAATTATGTTGACCATAGCGAACGTGTTGTGAAGGGAAGGCAGGACGAACTCCTGTCTGGTCAAATAGGTGCTCTCCGAGATATATCCAGGCAGGTTGTAGACCAGATGGGGCGCGTGGACGTGGACGATCAAATATATTGACCCTGCCACGGTGTAGGAGAGCAGGTATCTAATGAAAAGCTCGTCCGAAGCTTCCAGATCCCTTTTGTAGAGGAGCAGATACGCAACGGCGAGGGCTATTGAGCCCGAAAAACCAAGGTAGTACACACCTTCAAAGAGCCAGTAAAGGAGAGGGAGACTTTTTGTAAATTCGATGAGGCCGATCACAAAATCTCTGGAGGTGAGCGGGAGCTGTAGGAGGTAGTGGGTGACGTCAACGCTGTACCTACCGAGAAAACCGTAAGAGAGCCCAAATAGAAGCCACCCGAAGTAACTTATAAAGAAGGCGTTTAGCCTCACGAGGATCTCCCAGTCGTTGGTGAGCTCCCGCAGCTTTAACATAATATTACCCCCAGTGGTGAAATATTTAACCTTTTCGCCTTTAATATTTAACATTCAAGATATGAATTGCCCTTCTCAGTGGCGTTTGGAGTCCAAGCCCTTAAAAACTCTCCGAACAAAGGGATGGTGGTGAGACCAATGGAGATCCCGGGTTACGGAGAGATAGAAGCCGAAACAGTAGTGTTCGACCTCAACGGCACCCTTGGCGTCAGCGGCAGGGTGGATGAAGAGGTAAAACACCTCCTCGAGAGGTTGTCAGATAGGTACACCGTCGTCATTCTGAGCGCAGACACCTTCGGGACGCTGGAGGAAGAGTTCAAAGGCCTTCCAGTAAGGATCGAGCGCGTTAAAGATGGAAGTGAAAAACTCGAGAAGGCCATGGCCTATGGCTCCTACATAGCTGTTGGCAACGGAAACAACGATGTGGCAATGCTCGAGAGCGCTGAATTGGCCTTCTGCGTCATAGGGCCAGAAGGAGCGACCGTCGAGGCCCTCCTCGCAAGTGACATTGTTGTCAAAGATGTAAAAGATGCAATAGCGATGCTTCTCGATGATAGGAAGCTCACAGCGACACTGAGAGGGTGAGGTATGGAATACAGGACGCTCAAGGGAGTGGGCACTGCCGAGCTTGTTGTCAAAAAGTCCATCTTCATTGGCTACGCCTCGCCGGCCAGCTCAGAAGAGGAAGCTAAAGCATTCATAGCCAGGATAAAGGACCATCACCGCGATGCGACCCACAATGTCTCAGCCTACCTCATCAACGATGGAAAGAACTTCGCCGTTCGCTACGATGACGATGGCGAGCCTAAAGGCTCAGCAGGAAAGCCTGTATTAAAGGTCATCCAGAACAAAGGTCTGAGCAATGTTGTTGTCGTTGTTACGCGCTACTTCGGCGGCATAAAGCTCGGCTACGGCGGGCTTGTTAAGGCCTACAGCGATGCGGCCAGCTTGGCCATAGATAATGCTGGCATCGTCGAAATCTACGAAACCGAGCGTTTTGAGGTTACCCTCCCCTACAACCTCTTCCACGTTGTAAAGGAGACCGTTGAGAAGGCTGGCGGCAGAATAGTGGAAGAGGAATACGGTGGGCTAGTTAGGTTCACGGTCGAGACGCGGAAGGGTGAAGCAGAGTCCCTGATGGAGCTCCTCACGGAGAGGACTAAGGGGAGAGTCAGACTGAGACCGCTGTTCATGAGGAGCCTGTGATTTTTTACACATGTAAATTACATGGTATGTAAAAATCGCTCGACGTTAACATTATTTCCCCAGAATTTTCTCCCACACCCTTATCGCCATCCATTTATCAAGGAACTCATTGAAGGTGCCGCACTTCGGCGAGAGGACGCAGACCGGGCAGCCGTCCTTACAGGAACAGCCGGTCAGGTGCTCGTAGCTCTTTTCCATAAGCTTCTCGACGTTCTCATAGAGTATCTCGGCCAGGCCGGCACCGAACTCATTGCCGTCATAGATGAAGACGAGGGGCCTTCCGATGTGTGGCGGATTGGGGAAACTCGCGTAGCTGTAGCCGCCGAGTTCGCGTGAATCTACGTAGGTGAAGATGGGCGCTATCTTGATAATGTTGTGTTCTATGGCATGAAGGGCAGAGCCTATTCCATCCTTGCTGTCCACCATCTTCTTTATCGCAAAGGCCAGCTCCTCCTCGTTTATTCCAAAACGCTGGAGGGCGTCGCCTATGGCCTTCCTGATGGTGTGGCTTGTGGCACCGAGGTAGATGGGGAAGAGCTTCTTTCTGTCCAGGTTCTCGTAGAGGGTGAAGGCGAGGTCTTCCCTGTCTTTCTCCGCAGCTATGCCGAAAAATTCCCTGAACTCCTCGTTCGGAATCTCTCGTATCCAGTCGGGGAAGACGAGCCAGATTCCCTTAGTCTCGAACTCCCTAATGTGGGGCTCCTCAAACTCAACCCTGGCGAACCTTTCCCAGTTGAGTATCGAGAAGTCTTCATCGACCTTGACCCTCTCACCGCTCAGGGGGGAATAGATTTCACCCTTCAGGACTCCCGCTTCCTTCAGCCTCATCAGTTCAGCCACGTAGTTGCCCACGTCGTTGCCCTTGACGGCGAAGCCAGTATGGATGTGCCTTACCCTGAGCCGGCCGAGGCCTATCTCTACGCCCTTATACGCTTTGCTCGCCGTTGTCTCAAGTATCTCTACCTCCTCGCGCTTGTTCACGAATGTCTCCACGTCCCAGAGGCGATTTAACTGCTTGGCGAAGACGAAGTGGAACTTTCCAAGGGTTAAGCGCTCTCCTGACATATAAAGCTCTCCGCGGGAAAAGTAAGTCATTCCGGGGAGGAGTGAGCGGTGATACTCGTCGGCATCGACTTCCTCGATGAGGTAACCCTTGATCTTGAGCCAGTTGACGAAGCGGAGAAGCTCTCCCATATCCCGCTTCTGCATCAGCTTTGCCCTTATCCAGGGCTCGTCCTTGAGAAGGAAGAAGCTCTCGTCGGTGGCCATCCGGAGGGAGGAGTAGCTGAAAGCGGGCCTCAGAGGTCTGGCCTCGAGCTTGCCTGTTATTGGGTTCTTCCTGAGCGAGGCCCTGCGCTCTATAACAAGCCTCTCCATCACCTTTCGCTCGAACTCGTCCAGCTCGTCCCATTCGATTACCCCTATTTCAGTGAGCAGATAGTGCAGGTGCTTTTCCGCTATGCGCTCGTTCTTCAGGTTGACTGGCATGTACTCGATTATGCCCTTCTCGAGCCTCTCGGTTAGCTCGTCGAAGTGCTCGCGGTAGTAATAATCCAATCCGTTCTTCCTGAGGACAATGCCGTTTATCGCTTCCCTATCAGCGCTCCTTCCAGCCCTTCCAAAGCGCTGGATAAGTGAGAAGAGACCGTCGGGCGGAATGCCGTAGTTTATCACCGCATCCAGATCGCCGATGTCGATGCCGAGCTCGAGAGCGTTGGTTGTGAGGAGAACGAGAAGCTTTCCCTCTTTGAAGTCCCGTTCTATCTCCCAGCGGATGTTTTTAGGCAGCGTTCCCTTGTAGGTGCTCGTCTTGTGAAAGACTGGCGAATTGAGGAGGAAGCGCATGAGCTTCTCCGTTCCTTTACGCGAGTCGAAGAAGACGAGGGTCTTGATCTTCTTCTCGGCGAGCCTCTCCACAACGGCCCTCAAAAGCTGTCTCTCGTCGAGGTTCTTGGGCTCGAATAGGATTAAGTACCGCCTCGGAAAGGGATTCCTGGCTTCGCTTACCGGCTCGAACTCAGCTCTAAAAAGCTTCTCGGCAAACTCCCGAGGGTTTCTCAGTGTTGCTGAAAGGGCTATTATTTGAGGCTTCGCGCCGAGGCGCTTGAACCTGAAGGCCAGCCGTCTGAACAGGTAAGCCGCGTTGCTCCCGAAGACGCCGCGGTAAACGTGAAGCTCGTCCACGACGAGATAGCGGAGGTTCCTCAAAAGCCACTCGTAGTCACGCCATCTCCTGAGGATGGTGTAATGGAGCATATCCGGGGTCGTGAATATCACTCGCGGTCTCTCGCGGAGTATTTCGCGCCTCTCCTCCCGCGAGACGTCGCCCGTCAGAATTCTTGCGTTGATGAACTCGCCGGTTAGACGGTAGAACGCGAGGTTCTCGAGCGAGAACTTCTCGAACTGGTTGTTGATAAGCGCGCGGGTGGGATAGACGAGCAGGTAGGTCGCGCGAGGATTGGATAGGTATGAGTCAAAGATCGCCAGCCTGAAAATCTCGCTCTTTCCGCTCGCGGTTGGAGTGGTTACCACGATGTTTTTACCTGAGTAGAGCTTTCCGAGTGCCTCAACCTGGTGCAGGTACAGTTTAAAGCCTAACTCATCAAGGAGAGAATTGACCTCGGGGTTATTAAACCGAAAATCGGAGAACTCGCCGCTTCTCGGGGGAAAAACGTGAACTTTGGCTATTTCGGACTTGAGGGATTTGAGGGTCTCGAAGAGGGACATGGGGATATATTTGGGGGAAACCGCTAAAAAATTTCTGGAGGCAAGGGCACCAACACAATAAGTGATTTAAACACCGCCCTCAGAATGATTAGGGGGATCACCATGGAGGCCCACGAGGACGAATACGTTAGGATGTAGGCGGAGCAGATGAAGGCGAAGAAGCGAAGGAAGATAAAACTAATGCTCTTTATCCTGAGACTATGGATTATCCTCCTGTTCACATCAAGAAACGTTCCGTCCCTGTTCTTCGCGGCGCTGTTCGGCGGTCTGTTCCTCCTGTTACTGATCTTCCTTGCCCCGACTACCGAAGGGGAAAACGGAGACTTCTGGATGAAGGAAGTTAAGAGACAGAGAAGGCCGTGAAGCCCATAGAAGCCTCTCAGCTATCGAAACAACAAGGATTATCCAACCCGCAATCCTTTAAAACCTTCTTCCTCAGCCTAACTCGGTGGTGAGGATGAGAATTGCGGTCATCGATTACGACAAGTGCAACCCCGACAAGTGCGGGCATTTCCTGTGTGAGAGGGTTTGCCCCGTCAACAGGATGGGAGGAGAGGCGATAATAATCGACGAGGAGAACTACAGACCGATAATCCAGGAAGCGAGCTGTACAGGCTGTGGAATCTGCGTTCACAAGTGCCCCTTCAACGCAATAACGATTATTAACCTCCCGGAGGAACTTGAAGAGGGCTGCGTCCACCGCTACGGCGTCAACGCCTTTGTGCTGTACCGCCTGCCGGTCGTCAAGGACGGCATGGTCGTCGGAATCCTTGGTCCGAACGGAACCGGTAAGACCACCGCGGTTAGGATACTCGCAGGTCAGCTCCTCCCGAACCTCTGCGGAGACAACGACAGCTGGGACAACGTTATCAGAGCCTTCCGCGGCAACGAGCTCCAGAATTACTTCGAAAGGCTGAAGAACGGAGAGATCAGGCCAGTCGTGAAGCCGCAGT
This sequence comes from Thermococcus sp. GR5, assembly GCF_012027535.1. Lineage (NCBI taxonomy): Archaea > Methanobacteriati > Methanobacteriota > Thermococci > Thermococcales > Thermococcaceae > Thermococcus > Thermococcus sp. GR5. Next base: position 138,656 of record NZ_SNUN01000005.1, read on the forward strand.
ACGTTGACCTAATCCCCAAAGCGGTGAAGGGCAAGGTGAGGGACTTACTCAAGAGGACAGACGAGATTGGGGCCCTTGACAAGGTTGTTGATGAGCTTGAGCTCAGGAACGTTCTAGACAGGAACATAGACCAGCTAAGCGGTGGAGAGCTGCAGAGGGTTGCAATAGCCGCGGCTCTACTCAGGAATGCACACTTCTACTTCTTTGACGAGCCTTCGAGCTACCTTGACATAAGGCAGAGGCTCAAGGTGGCGAAGATAATCCGCCATCTGGCAGATTCAGGCAAGGCGGTTCTGACAGTCGAGCACGACCTGGCAGTCCTCGACTATCTGAGCGACATAATCCACGTTGTCTATGGTAAGCCTGGCGCTTACGGTATCTTCTCCCAGCCGAAGGGAACGAGGAACGGTATCAACGAATTCCTCAGGGGCTACCTGAGAGATGAGAACGTTAGATTTAGGCCCTACGAGATACGCTTCACAAAGTCCAGCGAAAGACAGAGCCAGGCGAGCGAGATACTCGTTGAATACCCGCGTCTCGTCAAGGATTATGGCGGGTTCAGGCTGGAGGCCGAACCAGGGACGCTCTACATGGGCGAAGTGGTTAGCATCGTTGGCCCGAACGGTATCGGTAAGACCACCTTCGTGAAAATGCTGGCCGGCGTGGAGAAGCCGACGGAGGGTGAGGTTGACTGGGAGCTCAAGGTCAGCTACAAGCCCCAGTACATCAAGGCAGACTATGAAGGAACGGTTTACGACCTCCTGAGCAAGATCGACGCCTCAAAGCTCCTCAGCAACTTCTACAAGACAGAGCTGTTAAACCCGTTGGGCATTCCAGACCTCTACGACAAGCAGGTGAACGAGCTGAGCGGTGGAGAGTTGCAGAGGGTCGCCATAACTGCAGCGCTCATACGCGATGCCGATCTCTACCTGCTCGACGAGCCCTCAGCTTACCTCGACGTTGAGCAGAGGCTTGCGGTATCAAGGGCGATAAGACACCTCATGGAGAAAGAAGGAAAGACTGCTCTGGTGGTCGAGCACGACGTCCTCATGATAGACTACATCAGCGACAGGATAATGGTCTTCGAAGGCGAGCCCGGAAAGTACGGTAAGGCTCTGCCTCCGACGGGAATGCGCGAGGGAATGAACCGCTTCCTGGCCAGTGTGGGAGTAACCTTCAGGCGCGATCCGGATACTGGAAGGCCGAGGGCCAACAAGGAAGGAAGCGTCAAAGACAGGGAACAGAAGGAGATGGGAGAATATTACTACGTCTCCGCCTGAATTCTTTTTATTTTTCTGAAACGTCTAAAGTTCTTATGTCGAACTCTATATTTGTGTGGAACTATACAAAAGAGCCCATCCGAAATCTTTTTAAATCATTATAGCATATGTAAGTTTGAACATACATATGTTGGTGATAGTATGATATGGTTCGACAAGCACTCTAGGAAAGTACAGGTAATAAAATGCAAAGGGAGGTGCCGTCTATGAAGTGGAGGGCTGCTCCAGCCTGGCTTAGGGGCATAATAGACCTAGCACTAACGATCGTTTTTGCAATAATAGCACTCTCAGGAATAGCCCTTTACTTAGCGCCTTCCGGCAGGATAGCAAATACAGTCGGCTGGACCTTTCTGGGACTTGATAAAGACACCTGGACCAACATCCACACGTATTTAGGATTTGTCATGATAGGCCTCGTGGCGGTTCACCTGATAATTGGATTTAAAAGCATGATAACCATGCTCAGGATGGGCTTTAGAAAGACTAAGTGGAAGCCCGTGGTCGGGTTCCTGCTGGTGATAGGTCTCATAGCTGGTGGATTCCAAGTCTACAGTGCATACTTCGTGGAAGAAGAGAGTGACTCCAGCGATACTGACTACGAGTACGTTTACACTCCAACCAATGACACTACCACTACATATACCTACGTTGAGATCACCGGAACGATGCTTAAGAGCTATACGTTACAACAGCTCGCGGATCTCTATGGAGTCTCTGCGGACGATCTAGTTAAAGTCCTAAAGGAGGATTACGGCATCGAAGCAGAGCCAGATGAGCTCCTCGAGGCCATCGAAATCAAGAACGGACTGGACAGAGAGGTCTTCAAAGAAGAGCTCGCCGCAGCTATTGAGAAGCTCCTGGATTTAAACACTCAAACTGAAGGAAACGAAACAGTTGAAGGAGGTGGAAGCTGATGGGCCCTTACCTTCCCCAATACTTTTATGCTGAAACTCCTGGCTACGTCGAGTACGTGAACATAGCCCTCTGGCTCGTTCTCTTAGTGGTGGTTCTATTCTCCATGTACTCTCTCCATAAGAACCTCAATGCAGTGCTCAGTGAAATGAAAGGTATAAACACAGTTGCCTCTGAGCTAAGAGAGCAGACTAATAGTGTTGAAAAGATCCTGGAGGAAGTATGAAAGTAGAGTGTCTTTCTTTAAACTTCCTCACGTCTTCTTTTCCTATTAACCTTCCCGGATGGTCATCTTAAACACAAATAAACGATGGCTAACGTTGTTTAACAATGTCGACCAAAAAATCACAATAACCAGATCAAGGCTGAACAAACTTGAATCTATACAGACGATTTCATGAAGAAGGCTTAAATATGCCTTTTCACACAGGAATAATCGAGGTGATGTGACATGAGGTGGAAAAAAGCAATTGCACTGTTCCTTGGTTTGATGCTTATAACAACTACCCTATCTTTCGGAAGGGTTTCAGCCGAGGAAACTTCAGTAACAGTCATTCTTGTTAGTGATAACGAGGCCGACTGTGCACTGGCCCGGTACCTAGCAAACGTGACTGGTGCGGTTGTTGTGATGACTACGTGGGGTGTTTACGATCCGAACGTAACTGCTGAGATTATGAGCTACGCTCCGGATGAGGTCATAATAATAGGTGGTCCTGAGGCAGTGGTGGAGGAGTACGTTA
>NZ_SNUN01000006.1:0-137713 GCF_012027535.1 Thermococcus sp. GR5
TAACGTACTCCTCCACCACTGCCTCAGGACCACCTATTATTATGACCTCATCCGGAGCGTAGCTCATAATCTCAGCAGTTACGTTCGGATCGTAAACACCCCACGTAGTCATCACAACAACCGCACCCGTCTCGTTGGCCAAGTACTCCGCTATACACTTATCTGCAGCGTTGTCGCTGACGAGTATCACTGTGACGCTTTCGGTGGCCGCGCTGACGCCTGTGAAGCTTACTGGCATTGCTAACATCAGCAATCCGAACAGGATTGCAAGGACTTTCTTTCCTATCATAACACTTCACCCCAGTTATCTTTATGAAAAAGGATATATTTAAGCTTTTTTAAGGAAATCGTCCAGTTGTGTTACCCATTGTTTAGAAAAAAGTGTTGAGATCAGATTTTTATCCAGTAACTGTTAACAAAGGTTTCTCAATGTTTAGCTGCGTTTAAAAATCAAGGATTCACCGCCAAATCTAGAAAACGGCTGAGATGTGGAAGGCCAAACAGATATCAGCATGGACTTATTTGGTTATAGCAACTGCTCGGACTGGACTACCCGAACCCGTCCTAACTTTCAGTGGAAATGCTATGAATGTGAACTCTTCCCCCACCAAAAGCTCGAGATTGGTAAGGTTCTCGAAGATAGGTACCTCCTCACTGAGGAGTATCCTGTGCACGGCATCATCCCCTATGCTCATGGCATCTGTTCCAACAGCTCTAGCCCCCTCCGCAACAAGGAACAGGGCGACTTCAGGTGATAATTCCCTTCCTCCAGTGAGAAACAGAACGATCCTCCCCAGGAATCCAGAGTCAGGCACCTCTTCAAGCCCTACCAGTCCTTCACCGCTCCGGACATCGATAACGAGACCGGGGCCCATAAACTTCTCAAGGGGAAGCTCATCAACTGTTTTTCCCCCAGGTATGAAGTGCGCCGGCGCATCGACATGGGTCCCGCTGTGCTCACCCAGCTTTAAGACGTTCATGTAGTAGCCGTCACGTTCTATAACCGCCCAGGGCTTTATCCGTACCTCCGGGTCTCCAGGATAAACCCGGGTCTCCTCGGAGAGGGAAAGGGAAAGGTCGATTATCATGGAACCACCAATGGACTTTTAACGTTAAAGGATTAAAACCCTGCGGTGATAACGATGGACTGCACGAAGGATTACTGCGTCAAGGACATCAACCTGGCACCCAGCGGGGAGAAAAAGATAGACTGGGTATCACGCTTTATGCCGGTTCTCCAGAACATAAGGAATGATTTCGAGAAGAGGCAGCCCTTCAAAGGGGTTAGAATCGCGGCAACACTCCACCTCGAAATGAAAACGGCATTTTTACTGCTCACCCTCAAGGCAGCCGGTGCAGAAGTTTCGGCCGCGGCGAGCAATCCACTTTCAACCCAAGATGACGTTGTTGCGGCTTTGGCCAAGGCTGGCGTTAAGGTCTACGCGGTGAGGGGCGAGAGCCGGGAGGAGTACTACGAGAACATGCATAGAGCGCTGGATATTAGGCCGAACATAATAATAGACGATGGGGCAGACATGATAAGCGTTGTCCACCGCGAAAGGACGGAGCTGATAGACGAGGTTTGGGGTGCCAGTGAAGAGACTACGACCGGCGTTATAAGACTCCGCGCAATGGAGAAGGACGGCGTGCTGAGGTTCCCGATAATAGCTGTGAACGATAGCTACACCAAATATCTCTTCGACAACCGCTACGGAACGGGCCAGTCCACGTGGGATGGCATACTAAGAACTACCAACCTGCTTATAGCCGGGAAAAATGTCGTCGTTGTCGGCTATGGCTGGTGCGGAAGAGGCATAGCTATGAGAGCCCGGGGACTCGGAGCAACCGTTATCGTTGTCGAAGTTGACCCGATCAGGGCTCTCGAGGCAAGAATGGACGGCTTCATGGTCACGAACATGCTCGAGGCTGCAAAAATTGGCGATATCTTCATTACGGCAACCGGAGACATCAACTGTATCCGCAAAGAACACTTCGAACTCATGAAGGACGGTGTTATCCTTGCCAACGCCGGCCATTTCGACGTTGAGATAAGCAAACCCGACCTAGAGGCACTGGCTGTAGAGATAAACCAGCCGAGGCCAAACATCACCGAGTACAAGCTCGCCGATGGAAGAAGGCTCTATCTCCTCGCGGAGGGTAGACTCGTCAATCTGGCTGCGGCAGATGGCCACCCTGCCGAGATAATGGATATGAGCTTTGCTCTGCAAGCTAAGGCGGCCGAATATATCAGAAATAACCACGAGAAGCTTGAGCCCAAAGTCTATGTGCTCCCAAGAGAGATAGATGAGATGGTAGCGAGGATTAAACTCAAGGCAATGGGCATCGAGATTGAAAAACTCACGCAGGAGCAGAGAAAGTACCTTGAGAGCTGGGAACACGGCACATAAGGGGCAACGTTGATTTTTACTCACACAGATAATACAGAAGCCCTGCCGAATTTTATTCATTTTTGAAAACTCTTTTGTTGCTACTTGTAACGATAAGGGCTGCCATCAAGGCAAAATCTGAGGAAAATCTTTTATACATAAATCCATATCCCGCTGCGGTGGTACCCATGAAGAAGTTTTCAACCATATTCGTGGTGTTAGTAGTACTGCTTAGTCTACCCATGGCTGCCTCTGTCCAGCAGAGGCACGGCATAGACTACTCCAAGCCACTCTATGCAGAGGACGTAAAGATAGGATATAAAATGACCGTAGACTATATTCCAAGGGCCGCAGGATTCCGGGGCGGACAAGGCGGTGGAACCAGTGTCACAACGACAGCTACGGGCATTCTTGGAGCCCCCGTCGAGGGAGAGAAGTACGCGATAGTCATAGGCATCGCCGATTACCCAGGTACTTCAAGCGACCTTCAGTATACTGACGATGACGCTCAGCTTGTCTATGACACTCTGATTAACGTCTATGGGTTCAAACCAGAGAACATAATATTACTTCTAAACATGGACGCTAGCTTCTACAACATATATAACGCAGTCATGGAGCTTAAATCAAAGGTTCAGCCTGGCGATGAGGTTGTCTTCTACTTCAGCGGACACGGTTCAAACGGAAGGGCAGAGGATGGAGATGATGAAATAATCGACGAAGCACTCGTTACCCATGACGGCAATCCAGACGGAAGCTTCATCCTTATATGGGACGGCCAGCTCAAAGCGTGGTTCGAGGACTTCCCAACCGACAGGATAATATTCATCTTCGACAGCTGCTACTCCGGAGGAATGACCGACCTAGCTGCCGAGGGTAGGATTGTGGTCATGGCTTCCGGAGAGAGGGAGTTCTCACTTGAGAGCTCTGAATGGCAGCACGGCCAGTTCACGTACTACTTCTTCCTTGAGGGCATAAACTACGGCTACGCTGATGTCTACGACCACGATGGAGACCCCACCACCCCGGACGTCACCGTCGAGGAGGCCTTTGACTACACCCTAGCCAACTGCGAGCAACAGACACCAGTCATCGTGGACGGCTTTACCAACGATCTCCTTCCGTAAAGCGTTTTAACTCCCTCTTCTTTTCTTATTCTGGTGGTGTTATGGACTTTGGGTCCCTTAAGATTATTCCCGTTGGCAGAGTCAGGAAAGAAAACGAGAAAACTTGGCTTGAACTCTATCCCGAGTTCAGCGAAGCCGTAGAAGGGCTTCGAGAGGGAGATTGGATAAAGCTCATCCTCTGGTTCCATGAAAGCGACACGCCCGAACGGAAGAGCGTCTTGAAAGTTCATCCCTACAACAACACTAAAAATCCCCTCAAGGGCGTCTTCGCCACCCGCTCTCCCATTAGGCCAAACCCTCTGGCAATTTATGCGGTCAAAATCCATAGAATAAAAGGAAACAGGCTGTACATAGACTGGATTGACGCCCACGACGGAACGCCAATAGCCGACATCAAAATACTCGTCGAGAGGCTCGACTGTCCAAAGGAAATGCCCATCGAGGAGTGGGAACTCGACATCAAGAAATCGCGACAGGTGGGAGAGATAAACCTGATTCCGAGGAAGGACGAGCACCTCGACGAGCTGGAGGAAGTTTCTCCGGATGAATACGACGCTCTTGTGGTCGAAATCGGACCGAAGACGACGGTTCTAACTGCGGAAGAACTCGTAAAGCTCATTGAAGTGTTGGAGGAGTTCTACGATAAACTGCCCGTGGAAATTAAAGACAAGCTCAGAAGACACGAAGGGCGCTCTCATTGAGGCTCACGTAGATCTCTTTCCTTTTTTCAATTCCTATCACCAACATACAAAGAGCTTAAAGATAGAACTCTTCAACTGGACTCCACATTTCACTGAAACTATCAGAGGAATGCCTAAAAGCGATTATTTAAAATGTTTAAGCAAACAGAGACGTTAAAGTTTTTGTTTGTGCAGCCTTGCAAGCCCTTCCACCAACTCTTTGAAGTACTCGTAAAACTCGCTCTCCCTCAACTTTTCAAGAGCGCTCCAGAACTCGTCGAGATTCTTAAAGCCCGCCCGCTCGTATTCCAGTGCCTGAATCAACATCTCCAGCTTGTCGGCGAACTTAACGAGTCTGCCCTCAAGGCTGAGCCCTTCCTCGTACTCGCGCCAGAGCCTGAAGTACTCCTTTGCCAGGGATCCGGCCTTAATGAACATCTCCATTGCAGCTTTCTTCTCAGCTTTCCCCTTATCGAGGTAGTACTGAGCAGTTAGGGGAACGTCCGTTATTCTTGCCTCTGCCAGATCGTGGAGTATTGCTATCTTGAGGGCCCGCTCAACATCTATCTCAATCCCATTTTCCTTCAAAGAATCTGCCAGGAAAAGGGTTATCAGGGCCACACGGTAGCTGTGGTCAGCTATGCTCTCCGGATTTGAAACACCCCTCAGAAGCCAGCCTGTTCTCGGCAGCTTCTTGAGGTTCCCTGCTTCAAAAAACAGATCGAGCATGCTCACTCCTCCGTGATGAAAACGGCTTTTTCGGTCTCTATCGCGCTCGCCATTATGCAGTCGCCCAAGAACCTTCCGTAAACCCTCACCCACTCCCCTTTACCCAGACATGGGCTTCCGGAGAACTCGACCCTGATGCCGGAAACTTTAAACGTGGCTCTGTATCCAGGAAGTTCCATGGGGAGGAACTCAATCAAAGGCTTGTCCTCAATAGTACCCTCGATGACAACGTTCTTGCCCCTGAAACCCCTGGCATGGAGCTCATCAACCGTAACGATGTAATAATAATGATGACCGAGTTTCATCCTCTTGGGCATACTTCATCACCTTTATAGCCCGACTTCGAGTACTATCTGTGGGGTGAGGATATGATAAAGGTTGCGATTATAGGAGCCGAAAACGTCGGTAAATCAACGCTCATGAACGCCCTCATTGGAGGCAAAATTTCAGAGGTGGAGAACCTTCCAGGAACTACAAAGGGAACCATAAGACGGCGCTTCGGCAAGCTGAAGATACCGAAGAGCATGAAGAACCCGATGGGCGGTGCAGATGAGTTTGTCCTCATAGACACGGCCGGACTCTTCGATCCACAGAGGGAGCTCAGAGGGAAGGTCCTCAGTGAGGAAAAGTTCAGGGAGATTATAGAGGAGATAATATCATCGGACATCGTCATCCACATGGTTGATGCGACGGTCGGCCTCCACAGGGGTATGGAAAAGCTCCACCACATGCTCAAGTTCAGATACGAGAAGCCAATAATAGTGGTCATCAACAAGATAGACCTTGTCCCAAGGGAGCGGGTCGAGGAGCTGAGAAGGATAATAAAGAAGCGCCTTGAACAGGAGGCCATCCCTCTCTCGCTGGTCACCTATGAGGGCTTCAACGATCTGCTGAAGGCGTTAGCCTATTACGCCCAGTACGTCTGATCAGCACTTGCATATCTTTACCAGAACTTTTCTGTGTCTTGGCCCATCGAGCTCGACGAAGAGTATCCTCTGCCAAGTTCCAAGCAGGAGCTCTCCCTCGTCTATGGGCACGACGATCTCTGGGCTGAGGAAGAGGCTCGCCCTTATATGGGAATGGGCGTTGCTATCTATTGAGTCATGACCGTAGCCGGCCCCTTTAGGGACAAATTCCTTCATCTTGGCCTTTATATCCTGGAGGAGCCTCTCCTCATTCTCATTTATGAAGAGGCCCGTCGTCGTGTGCTTGGTAAAAACAACAACGATGCCGCTCGTGACGTCACTCCTCCAGACGAGGTGCTGAATCTCCTTCGTTATGTCTATTATCTGAAATCTCTCCTTCGTGGGCACCTCAATCTCGAAGAGCATTCACTTCACCACGCGGAGGTTCTTCCGGATATCAATAAGGACTTCCTCCGGACTTTTAATATCCCCAGAGACTACGGCCCTTAAAAGGACTGCCTTCTCATAAGCCCCAACGAGCTCGATTCTGCCGTTATCAATAACCTCCGAGCGCAGCGTGTTGTATATCTCCTCGACGGCGTCCCTGAACAGAAGTTCGTCCGAGTAAACATTATTGTCGGTTAAGAGAAGGGTTATGAGGTCGCCTATGAACTCGACTTTACTCTCCTTCCGCCCGATCAGTGCTTTGAGCCGTTCCATGACCTAACCCTCCCCGGAAGCTCACGCTCAAGCGCTTTGATGAGTATCTCCGAGATGAGTATCGAAGAGAACCTTGGATCCCTGACTTCAACGGCGGTGTCAATGGCCTTCTCAACCTCGCCATTCTTGACCAGATGATGGGCTATGTCCGCCATCACTATTGAGCGAAGCTTTCTGTCCTGGATGAGGGTCCCAACTTTCATTGCTCCCTCGAGCTTCCCAACGAGGACGTAGTAGCGGGCTATCTTGGCCCATACTTCTTCGCTTGGTGTGCTCTTCCCTATTGCCTTAACGATTTCCCAGCTCCCCTTTTCCGGCCTCTCGAGGATTCTGTTCATCACAGCCTTACCAACAGCATCCGCTTCCTCTTCATTCAGCGCGGATATGAACTTGGGGAGAACGTCATGGTCTCTTTCCAGAAGTTCCAGAGCCATCTTCACGAGAAGCGACTCACTGTCCTCGAGACGCCTGATGAGCTTGACAGCCGGAACACCCTCTCCGGTGAGGGCAAAGGCAAGGGCAAGCTCCACAGTGAACTCCTTCCCAAAGCGGTCTATGAGCTCGTTGGCCACCTCCTCGAGAGAATCTATGTAATGGCCAAGAACCTCCTTATCCTTCAGGTAGAAGGAGACCTCCTTAAAGGCCTGCCTGGCCCACTCTTTAACACTGATTGCTCTGATGAGGGCTATCCCGTTCTCATAGCTTCCAAGAATCATATAGGCCTTAATCAGCTCGAGAAGGGCCTTGGAGCGGTAGGGTTCAGAATCAATATACTCCAGGGCAAGCTTACTTCTCCTGAGGCGATAAGCGACTTTCAGCTGCTCTTTTCCAATCATCCGGGTGTTAGTGCGTATTATTTCTAGTAAAACCTCGTTCCTAAGCTTCCTATTGCTGATTTCGAGGGCATACGTCACGGCCTCACCTATTTCGCCGAGGAAAAGCATGTAAGTGGCAGCGCTCTGCATTATTAAATCCCGCTGAGGAGCTGGAAGAACGCGGGAATCCTCGAGGACCTCTTGGTATATCCTCTTGGCGGATTTGAGGCCAGCCTTGCTGAGAGAGTAGCCAACCGAGAGAAGTGCTCGGAACATTTTAACAGGCTCGTCGATTTCCTTTGTAGTCTCCACGGCCCTCAAAAAGGCAGTCTTGTAGTTGTTGTCCTTCGCCTTTGCCAGCCTCTCGCCGATTTTAGCGTAGGTAATCGATTTGATATAGGGATCCTGAATTATTTCAACAGAGTCGAGTATCTCCTTAACTAGCATATCCTTCACCCGTAAGAGTAAATTACCCGGGGCTCATTTCACCAAAAATACACGTTCGATGTTATTAAACCTAACCCTCGGAACTTTTTTAAGAGTTTGACTCCATGAAGAGACCATGTACGCAGTAATATTCGGTAAGAATCCCCGTCTCAGCGAGGCAGAGTTTCACTCCTTCGCGAGGAGGTTTCATCTAAAGGTTAGGCCAGTCGAGAGCGGGAGGGACTGGCTGGTTTTCGAGGCTGATCCCAACGTAGAAAGATATTTTAGGTGGCTCGGAGGCTCGCTGAAGCTGGTTAAGATACTTGGTGAGGGAGAGGGAACTATACGGGAGTTTGAATACTCAAAGCTTTTCACAGTGAGCCTCTACGGGAAGAGCGACTGGAAGCTCTGGCGGAAGCTTGGGAGCGAGATAAAGAAGGAGTTCAAAGTCGAAGGTCCCTCAAAGTTCTTCAAGCCGGCCAAAGTTTACGCCATGCCGGCCGAGCTCATCCTCAAGGGATTTCCAGAAACTAAGGACTTTGTATTCCTCTTCGGCGAGAGTCTCTGGGTTGGAGAGACTATTAAGGTCACTGACCCCTTTGAGCTGAAAAAGCTTGACGTCGAAAGGCCGATTCAGAGGCCGATACTCTCCATTCCACCCAGACTGGCGAGGATAATGGTGAACCTGAGCGAGGTGAGAAAAGGCAACTTCCTCGACCCCTTCTGTGGCATAGGAACGATAATCCAAGAGTTCGTCCTCCAGGGGCTTTCAGCTTACGGAAGCGACAGGGACGAGAAAGCCATTAGAGACGCCAAGAAAAACTTAGCGTGGCTTAGGAAGGAGTTCCACCTTAAGAACTCGGCCCATCTTGAAGTCTGCGATGCTAGGAAGCTGAAGAGGTGCCTCAGGGCAAGGTTTGACGCCATAGTCACGGAACCCTACCTCGGCAAGCCCCTCAAGAGGAACCCGAGCAGAGGGGAGGCGATAAAGCTCGCCAACGAGCTTGACCGCTTTTATTATCCGGTCTTCGAGAGCTTCAGTGAGATTCTCAAGAGGAACGGAAAGGTTGTCTTCGTCTTCCCAGCCTACAGGCTTTCCAGCGGTGGAATCTATAGAAAAGACAGGAAGTGGCTCGGGAAACTCGGCTTTGAGGTCCTGGGCAAATACACTGACTATGAAAAGAGGCACAAGCTGGTCAGAGACATTCATGTGCTGAGATACAGAGGTTAATCCCCGAGCAGCCTCACGTGCTCCTGCTTTATGTAACGGTGGGCAACTGCTATAAGTCCCGCTTCTTTCGCCTTTTTGAAGGCATCCCTGTTGTAGGTTCTAAACTGGAACCAGACGACCTTGGCGCCCTTCTCTATCGCCTGCTCAACGTAGTCCATCGTGAACTCCGGTCTGACGAAGAGGTCGACGATTTCAATATCATCGGGAATGTCAAGAACGCTCAGATAGCACTTCCTGCCGAGGACCTCCTCGTAGCGCGGGTTCACCGGATAGACCTCGTAGTCATGTTCAAGCAGATAGCGCATGACGTCGTTCGCATCGCGCTCCGGCTTCGGGGAAGCTCCAACGAGAGCTATCCTCCTTTACTTGGTAAGTATCTCCTTAATGTCGTCATCAGTCAGTCTGTCGACGGGCATTACCCTTACCATGCTACCACCGGAGAAACCTGGAAGTGAACCTTTAAAGGGGTAACGGGAAAGTTCCTTCGGTGGGAAGATGCCCCTTTACGAAGAAACTGTATCGAGCAGGATGTTCCAGCTTCTGATGGTCCTCCCCATGGCGGCAATGCTCTGGGGAACGTACCAGACGTACCAAGCCGGAGAAGGGTTCGAGATAATGGTGGCCTCCACCATCGGGGCTCTTATAATCCTGCTGGACGTCATGGCAATTAGGATTGAGATAGACGACCGTGAGCTGAGGATACGTGGTGTTGTGGGGCTCTTGATCAGAAAGACGATCTCATTGGAGAACATCGCGAGCTTTAGAGTTGGTAAGAGCTGGACCCTGTGCTACGGAATGATACACTTCAACCTTCCCGCCAAAGGCTGCGTCACGATACGCCAGAAACATGGCTGGAGCGTTTCCTTCACAACGAACAGACCAGAGGAAGTCGCGATGGTTCTCTCTACTCTGGGCATTCCACGAGAACCTTAGTGCCCTCAACGGCAACGACTTTCACTTCCTCACCCCTCCTGGCAGTTCCATTTATGCATTCTGCCTTCCAGAGCTCGCCTTCGAGCTTGACAAGACCTTCGGACGTTAAATCCTCAACAACCACTGCAGGCCTGCCTATCAACACCTCAACGCCGACTTCCACCTTTCTGTCGAAGGTATTGAGAAGGAACGGGACGATGACTATGTCCTTGATCAGGAGTACTCCCAAGATAACCAGCACACCCCTGGTGGGAACGTTTATGCCCATTGCGGGGAGGACGATTAAGAGCAGAACGGCCACAATAAGTTCGTCCGCCATCAATGCGAGAAGCTTGAGAATATTTCCCTTTTTCATTCCCTTCCCTCCAGCCAGCGCCAGTATTCGTTCAGCTCAACCACGCGCCACCAGTGTTTGAGCTCCCTTCTGGCGGTTTTGTAGTCAGGATAAAACCTTCCGACGAGTTCCCAGAAGGCCTTTGAGTGGTTGGGATACCTCAGGTGAGCAAGCTCGTGAACAACAACGTATCGCTTCAGATTTTCCGGAACGACTATGAGACGGAGGTTGAAGCTCAGGTTTTTCCTCGAAGAGCAGCTTCCCCACTTGCTCCTGCCGAGCCTCACGTAGATCTTTCCGGGTTCGACGCCCATCTTCCGGGAGTACTCACCGATAAGCTCGTGGAGTTCCCTCCTGAGGCGCTCTCTGAGGAGCGAGATCATCTGTTCGGGCATCGGAGGGAGGACGACCGTCCCGAACCGGTCGTGTATCTTCGGCTTTCTACCATGGATGACGTGGTAGAACCTGCCGTCGAGGGGAAAACCCTTTTCCGCCTCTTTCCGGGCTTTTTCAACCTCAGCAAGTTTTTTCTCAAGCCACTTCCTGTGATTCTCAATAAAGGAATCAACGTCAAAGCCGAACGGGGCCGTAACAACTACCTTTCCATCCGGCCTGACCTCAAGCCGGGCGTACTTCACCGGCCTCACGCGGAGCTCGTAGTCCATCCCGCTCACCTTTTAAGGAAAAGTAAGAAGCTGAGCTTATGAAAGTTGAGGTTCTCAAGAGAAAAGCCAAGAGCATCTACACCCGCTCGAAGATTCCAGGAGTTAACTGGACGGTGAACCAGTACGTCGGCTGTGCCTTCGCCTGCAGGTACTGCTACGCCAAGTTTCTGTGCCGGTGGAGGGACTACGGGGAGTGGGGGAGCTGGGTAGAGGTAAAGACCAACGCACCAGAGTTCGCCAGAAAGCGGGTGCAAGGGAGCGTTGTGATGTCAACCGTCAGCGACCCCTACCAGCCAATAGAAGCTGAACTGAAGCTAACTAGGCGGGTTCTCCGCTACATGGACAAGAGAAACGAGCTGTCCATATTGACGAGGTCACCGTTGGTCACCCGCGACATAGACTTATTCCGGGAGTTCCGCTCGATAGAAGTTGGCCTGACGATTAACGGCGTTGATGGGAGGGAAAAGAGGCTCTTTGAACCGCTGGCACCTCTGCATAAGGCGAGAGTAAACGCGCTCCAGACGCTTTACGATGAGAGCGTAAGAACCTACGTCTTCGTGAGCCCAATAATCCCAGGAGTTACCGATGTCAGAACCATCGTAGAGGAGACACGGGGCTTGGCTGACTACTACTTCTTCGAAGTTCTCAACCTCCGCGCTGCCGGGAGGGAGTTTGAGAGACTTTTGATGGAGGAGTATTCCGAGAGCTATGAGGTCCTGACCGACAACGAGAAGTTTGAGAGCTTCATAGGAGCGCTGAAAAAGGAGATAAAGGCGCTGAAGGTTCGAGCGGAGGGGGTAGAGACCCACAGGGAGGGGTGGGAGTTCGTTCCGCTCTGATCACCACGTCACACCAAGCAGTTCTCCACCATAGGCGAGCCATATCAGGAGGGCAGTTGCAAATGGAACCGTGAACTCGTCGTAGGCCGACGGGATGGGGAGGCTCTCCAGAAATACCGCAATCATAGCCACCAGTCCCAGGAACGGGAGGGAATACTGCATACCAAGGACTCTGTGGGCAAAAACCAGCATGACCAGAGATACACCGAACATTGTGGCACTTCCAATGATGGTTTTTCTTCTATTCCACGGAATCTTCGGGCCACCAACCGCCTGGCCGATTATTGCATTGAAGCAGTCGCCGAAGGTCGAGACCCACAGTGCCGAGAGGGCGGCTATCTTCGGAAAGATTGAACATATCATCGCCATCGTAACCCAGAAGAGGAAGCTCCCCAGATAGTTGTCGGCTTCGTCCTCCCTCGCCATCTGGCGGTAGCTCAGGTCTGCTACAGGGACGGTAAAGCGCCAGCTCCTCCTGAGCTTGAGATGCTGGAGAGTGTAGAGGAATGCTAAACCCCACACCACCAAGAGCGTTACCCACCTTGGCGTGAAGACTATTATTGGAGCACCAAGTATTCCCGGTGAGATATGCCAAGCCTTTCTTATCAGCTCCCTTCGAGATATACGGTTCATGATTTCACCCTCTAGAGTTCAGCGGAAGGATTTATATCTTCTACGGAATCACCACTATCACCAGCGAGTTGACGTTCGTCCTGGTCGGGCCGGTTTTGAGGAGCGCACCTACTTTTTCGAGGGCCCTGTAGGCGTCGTGTTTCTTAAGGACTTCCTCCACATCTATTCCAGCCGTTTTGAGATTTTCAAGGGTGGATCCGTCAACAATTCCCCCGGCGGCATCGGTGAGACCGTCGGTTCCGTCGGTGTCAAGAGCCAAAACTACGGCGTTTAAGCCAGCTATCTTCCTCGCTATGCTCAGCGCGAACTCCTGGTTCGGGCCGCCGAGACCAGCTTCCCCTTCAATCGTGACTGTCCACTCACCGCCGGCTATCAGAACAGCGGGCCTCTCAAAGGGCCGGTTTCTCGAGGCTATCTCCTGAATCAGCGAGCCGATTGCGAGCGCTACCTCCCTTGCCTCGCCTTCAGGGGTGGTCGTCAGGATGTGGGCATTAAAACCGAGCTCTTCGGCCTTTCTCTTTGCGGCCTCACACGCTATAGCCCCGCTCCCCACTATGAAGTTGTGAACGTTGGGCAGATCTTCTTTGAGGGTCTCCTCTGCTTCCCCCTGGAGGCCTTTTTCTATGTGCTCCCTAACACCCTCCGGGAGCTTGTTCCACACACCGTAGAGCCTCAGAGCCCTGTGGGCATCTTCAAAAGTTGTGGGGTCGCTCACAGTTGATCCAGAGGCAATGGCCTCCAAGGGGTCGCCGACAACGTCCGAGAGGATTAAACTTACAACCGTCCCCTTCACAAGCTTTGCCAGTTTTCCGCCCTTCACCTTTGAGATGTGCTTCCTGACGGTGTTTATCTCGTAAATCTTCGCCCCACTTTTCAAAAGAAGCTCGTTCGTCTGTATCTTGTCGTCAAGGCTTATGCCGTCCTCGGGGAGAGTAAAGAGAGCCGAACCTCCACCTGAAATCAGGACAAGAAGTAAATCCTCCTCCCCAACTTTTTCCGCGAGCTCAACGCCAGCCAGTGCGCCCCTCATAGAGTTCTCGTCGGGAACTGGATGACCCGCCTCGATTACCGTAATTTTCGGGTCGTCCACGCAATTTGCAGCGTATCCATATTTTGTGACGATGAGGCCTTCCGCTATCTTCTCACCGAGAACCTCATAAGCAGCTTTAGCCATCGCACAGGCAGCCTTGCCGAAAGCGAGGAGGTAAATTTTTCCAGAAACCCTAAATTTCTCCTCTTTAACAATCAGCCACTCCCCATCAAAGCCGAGGGAGTTTTTCACTGCCATATAAGGATCAGCCGCTTTGAGGGCGGTGTTCATTATTTCGAAGGCGATGGTCTTAGTGTCTCCAATCATCATTTCCTTCCCCCGCAACCGGCCAGCCTTTGAGACAAAGTAAGCCCTTTCACTTTCTATCGTTCCGAGGTGGAGGTCGTAGCCCCAGGCCTTGAGATCCTTAAAGCGGAACCTCCTTTCGGCAGGACAACGCCAGAGTTTTCAACTATGTAGTACCCTTCGAGCATTTTCATCACCAAAAGTTAATAAAATAGCCAAGAGTATTTAAAGGTTTATTCCCAGTGCTAGAGCATGGAGAAAGAAGCACAGGATACCCTCAGTCGAGGATAATCAGCTCTATCTCAGCAACAGTTTTTGGGTTCTTTAGAAGCTCAACGATGCGCCTGTCTATGTCTCTAGCGGCTTTGTTCGCTTTTATCGCAAGGGTTCTTCCATCGATGTAGTCGCTCTTCCTGACGACCATGGAGTAGGGATGTTCGAGAATCAGCCTGGGGCTCCCCTCGGCGAGAACTTCGTCGATAAGGTCAGCGATTTTTATCCTTATGAGGAGCCTCTTTCCTTCTTTCAGCGCTCGCTTAAACTCCTCACTCAGGTCGTTTATTCCTTTGTCAGCTTCAATACAGAGTATGCAATCTCCTCTCGGGGTCAGGTAGTCCTCCTTTGTAAACTCAAGCGTGGACTTGTGAGTGGCCCTAACGTTCTCGTGACCCCGGCAGCGGATGATTTCCCTGAGCATGGTTCAGGTTTTGAGAGAGGGTTTATAAGCCTGAGCCGGGGAAAAGTTTTAAAACGGCTTTCGAGATTGGGCATATGGTTGTCAAACTCAAGCTAACGGGGGGATTGATGATGGGAAACATCAGGCAGACGTTCATTAAGAGGGTTGCAAGGGAGCTCTTTGACCGCTATCCAGACCAGTTCACCAAGGACTTCGAGCACAACAAGAAGAAGGTCGGGGAGCTGACCAACGTTACCAGTAAGACCATCAGGAACAGGATAGCGGGCTACATCACCAGGCTCGTGAGAATGAAAGAAGAGGGCAAGATGCTCTGAATGCCCTATCCCTCGTTTTTCTGAGCTTTAACTTTCTCCTTCTCCAGCCGCTTTCTAAAAGTCGTCGAGGTCTTCCAGTATCTTCCTAGGGAGCCTCGGGCCAAACTCGCGCATGAGTCTCTCGAATTCGCGCTCGTTCTCCTGGGCTATTCTCCGCAGGAGATTCTCTATGTAAGTCTCGGTGATAAGGCGGACCTCTTCAAGCTCCTGCTTTGTCATTATGAGCTCCTCAATCCTTTCCTGAATCTCGGCGAGGAACATCACGAGCTCTCTAATCTTGTCCTCCACTGGCTCGGTAGACTTTATCAGCGCCCTCGCCTGAGCATACTCACGGGTGGGCCTTGGCGCCTTTGGCTCGTACATCTCTGTTCCAAAGGCATACGGCGTCAGGAGAACCTCTAAACGGAAGCCGCGCTTTATCGTGTAGTACTTCCTCGGTCTGCCACGCGGGATCTTCTCCACCCTACCTTCGATCAGTCCCGCACTCTCAAGTATTCTGAGGTGCTCCAAAACGGCCTTCTGGCCAACACCAAGCTCCTGACTAAGCTCGCTCACAAAGTACGGCCTCCTGGTGAGCAGGATGAGTATCCTTCTTCGCGTCTCGTTTCCTAGTATGTCAAGCAATCGTCCCATGTTCTTATTTGACTCCATGCTCTCACCCCCTTATCTTTCCCTAACTTAATGTAAGAAAAGGCCACTTTAAGCTTTTCGGTTTGGATGCCCAACTTTAAAAGACATCGAAAGAATTACCAGCGGTGGTCCCAATGTTCGCAGCGAAGCTTGTCTGCACAAAGTGTGGTGAGGAGTACTCCCTAGCATGTGGAGTTTATAAGTGCACCAAATGTGGTTCACCCCTAGATGTTTGCTATCATTACGACGATATAGCAGACCTCATCCAGGATAACGACCCCTGGTTCAGGGAGCATCCGCACGTCTGGAAGTACTGGATGTTCCTTCCAGTCTCAAATCTTAAAAAAGCGGTTACGCTCAATGAAGGCGGTACAAGACTTTACAGGGCAAAAAGGCTTGAGGAAAAAATAGGCATCTCGAAGCTGTACATCAAGAACGAAGGCGAGAACCCGACTGGAGCTTTTAAAGACAGAGGCTCAAGCGTCGAAATTACAAAAGCCCTTGAATTTCACGCGCAGAAAGTGATAGTAGCTTCAACCGGCAACATGGCAGCGTCAATAAGTGCATACGGGGCAAAAGCTGGCCTCAAAGTCACTATAGTAGTTCCCGAGGGAACCCCAGAGGGCAAGCTCGTCCAGGCCAAGATGTATGGAGCAAACGTTGAGGTTTTCGGAAAGACGTACGATGAAGCGCTGGCAGAGGCAGAGAGAAGGGCGCTTGAGGAGGGCTACTACCTGACCGGCAACTACCACTACCGTGTCGAGGGACAGAAGACGACGGGCTTTGAAATCATCGATCAACTCCACTTCAACGTCCCCGACTGGATAGTAGTGCCCATAGGAGCCGGAACACACCTCAGGGCAATCTGGAAGGGCCTAAAAGAGTTTTATCGGATTGGCCTCATCAGTGAGCTTCCAAGGATAGCGGGCGTCCAAATTGAGGGCTATGACTCAATAGTTAGAGCTTGGAAGACCGGCAAACCCATTGAAAAGATAACAAAAAAGGTCCCAACAATCGCCAGTGCAATAGCCGTCAAGGCCCCAGTTGATGGAGAAAACGTTCTCAAGGCAGTAAAGGAGAGCAACGGATACCTCGATACAGTTACCAATGAAGAAACAGCCGCTGCTGGCCTTCTCCTCGGAAGGGAAGGACTCTTTGTTGAGCCCTCCTCCGCAACCTCCCTGGCTCTTGCTCAGAAAATGAGGGAAGAGGGAATAATAGACAAAGGCGAAAGCGTAGTTATCATCGCAACCGGCCACGGACTCAAAGACATCAACACCTGGAGCAAAGTGCTGACGAGCTAAGGAACCTCGTGATGGAGCCTGCATCTAGCCTCGTAGCTCTCCCTTCCTCCAACGAGAATTACCGGGGAATCCCTGGGAGCAGGCTTTCCATCGATAAGCCTCTGACTTCGGGTCGCAGGCCTCCCACAGACAGTGCAGACAGCGGTTAGGTAGACTATGTTGTCAGCCCTGACAAGAAGTTCCCTAGTTACAGGGAACGGGTCTCCCTTGAAGTCGAGGTTCAGGCCACTCGCTATGACGTAAACACCATCGTCGGCAAGCCTGTTGAGTGTTTCAACAATGATCATCGGAAAGAACTGCACCTCGTCAATTCCTATGACCTCAAAGTTCTCCCTCTTGGTTATTTCCTCTATCTTTCTCACACCCTCTTCATCCGCCGGTATGACAAAAGCCTCGTAACGCAGCCCGTTGTGGGCAACGATCTCATCCTCGCTGTACCTGTTGTCTATGGCAGGTTTGAAGAGCGCTGCCTTTCTTTTTGCAAACATCTGGCGTTCTATGCGCTTAATCAGCTCCGTTGTTTTACCCGCAAACATTGGACCCGTGATGACTTCCAAGAACCCTCCCGGATGCATGGTCTCACCGAAGAACCAAGAACCTTGGGGTTAAAATTACCTGCGGAAGAAAAGTTGAACGGAAGACGAAAATGGGAAGAAAAAGCCGTCAGAGCGGTCAGATTGGGGTGACGTGGCCCCACTTCTCCAATGCCCTTGCGAGCTCCTTGTGGGTCTTGGCGTACTCGTCGAGCGGTATACCCTGGACGAGGGCATCGATAGCCTGCCTCACTGCTCTCGCTCCAGCGGCAGGCCCGTCCGGATGGCCGAGGGTTCCACCGCCGAGCTGGAGGACTATGTCGGTTCCAAGGGCGTCTATGACTATCGGCAGGTTGCCCGGGTGCAGGCCGCCTGAGCTGGTCGGGAAGGCTGGCTTTATGCTGTAGAACTTCTGCTCCAGGTGGAAGACGTCGTTCTCGTCGGGCTTGTAGTGCTCCTCCCTAAGGATTCTGGCGTTCTGTATGACGTCCCACTTGCCACCCTCAAGCTTGCCAGCTCCAGCGGTTCCAACGTGGAGCTGGTCGATACCGATGAGCCTGTAGAGCTTCGCCAGGACGAACATCGAGATGCCGTGGTAGGGGTTCCTAGTGAAGGTCGCGTGCATTGCCCTGTGGCCGTGAATGGCCAGACCGTAGTCTGCCGCGAGGTCGCGGATGTATTCAAGGGCTCCCCAACCGGTTATGACGACGTCAACCATCGCGTGCTTGAGGCCGAGGTCAGCCAAGATTTCCAGCCTGCGCTCCATCTCCCTAACGTCAGCTGTTATGTTGGCGAACCAAGTCTTCTTCTCGCCGGTCTCGCTCTCGACCTTCTCGATGATCTTGGCGATGGTCTCAGCCCTCTCCTCAAAGCGGTTGTACCATGGGCTGGTGAGGTTCTCGTCGTCCTTCATGTAGTCGGCCCCATTGAGAAGAAGCTCATAGGAAAGCTTCTCAAACTCCTCCGGGGAGTAGCCGACCTTCGGCTTGGGAACGACACCGTAGATGGGCCGGTCCTTGATCTCAAGCATCTTCCTGACGCCCTCGATACCAAAAGCCGGACCGCTGAACTCTCTGATGAGCTTCTCCGGGAAGTACATGTCCTCAAGGCGCAGCCCCTTGGCACGCCTCATTCCAAAGACGTTTCCGGCTATGCTCGCGAGAAGTCCCGGAAGGTTGGCCTCCTCGAAGGCGTGGAACGGATAAGCGATCTTAACTATCCATGAGCCGTCACCCATGTCAATGAAGTCATAGGCCTTAGCTGAAAGGTCGGCCCAGCGCTCCTCCTCGTACCAGTTGTAGAGCGTCGTCCAAGTTCCCGTCGAGCTTTCGGCGGCCACACCTCCGGCCACCTGCTCGATGGTATATCCCTCAGCAGGGGTTATGCGGAATACGGCTATGATGTCCCTCTTCTTGTTGGGTTCGTAGCTCTTGTCCACGTAGTAGTCATATATCTTGTCAAACTTCTCTACCATCCTTTCACCTCCTTGGTAACCTAAAGGTTGCATAAATCCCTATAAAAATGCTATGGTTCAATTTTGGGACATTGATGCCTCTATGTGCGTATTAAGGGCGCTTTTCCTTCGCCAGCGACCCAAACTCCCATCCCCTTTTGGGAAATCAGAACAACAAGCAGTAGGTAAACCTGATTTAAAGGCCTAAAATCGACTTTCGAAACTTCGCCCTGAAGTTAGTATTGAGCCGTTTATAAGTCACAGACCCAATGATGCCCAATTTCTCAATACCCCACTGAAAAATGGCCGAGTATTGCCTCCAGAGTGCCCCATTTCCGAAAAGTTTATATAGCTCCTTGTTCTTAGAATAGAACGCAGATGCCTGCAAAACAACGTTTAGGAGGTTGGGAAAATGGCTGAGTTGCCGATTGCCCCAGTTGACAGGTTGATAAGGAAGGCTGGCGCTGCCAAGCTCCTCGCCGAGCACCTTGAGGAGAAGGCCCTCGAGATCGCCAAGAAGGCGGTCGACCTTGCCCACCACGCTGGCAGGAAGACCGTCAAGGCCGAAGACATCAAGCTCGCCATCAAGGCCTGAAGGCCTTTCTTCTTGCTTTTCGACTTTTCTACCAGAACTTAACGCGCTCCACCGAGACTTTATCGCCCTCCACTTTGATAAAGGCAAAACCTGCCGAGTCCATTCTCGGGAAAGTCGGAGAACCCGGATTGAGAAGGGCAACCTTCTGGCCGTGAATCGAGTATGTGTCATAATAATACATATGAGTATGGCCAAAAATAAGTACATCAGCCTCCATGTCAAGGGCCTTAAGGGTCAAGAACTGCGCATTGAGACCGAAGAATTGATGACCATGCAGAAGGCCGATTTTAACGTCCTCAGCATCAACGACCTGCTCCTCAGGCAGTCCTAGGCGGTCGGCATTTCCCCTGACTGCAATTACAGGGGCAAACTCCTCCAGCCTTTCGAGGAGTCCCGGAGAAGTAACGTCGCCGGCGTGAAGAATAAGGTCTGGCCCTCTCTTCTCAAGCTCTCGGAAAAGAAGGGAAGGGAAATTTCTTGTCTTGTCGCCGTAGTGTGTGTCGCTCATCACCGCTATCAGCAAGGCCATCCCTCAGATCGGGACGTTTATGCCGAGCTTCTCGACGAGCTCCTTGTAGCGATTCCTGACAGTAACTTCGGTCACGTGAGCTACCTCGGCTACCTCGCGCTGGGTCTTCTTCTCCCCCTCGAGGAGTGAGGCAACGTACAGAGCCGCGGCAGCTAAACCAGTTGGTCCCTTTCCACTTGTTATTCCCCTCTTGATGGCCTCCTGAAGTATCTCCTTGGCGCGCTTCTTGGTTCTCTGACTCACGTCGAGGGCATCGCCGAAGCGGTCAACGTACTCGATCGGACTCGTCGGCCTAAGGTTCAGTCCAAGACCTCTAGCTAAAAAGCGGTAGCTCCTCCCTATTTCCTTCTTGGTTACCTTCGAAACTGCAGCAATCTCATCGAGCGTCCTTGGAATGCCCTCCATCCTGCAGGCGGCATAGAGGGCAGCCGAGACCATTCCCTCGATTGACCTTCCGCGGATGAGCTTCCTCATGACGGCCTTCCTGTAGAGCGAGGCGGCCACCTCCTTAACGCGCCTCGGCAGCATCATCTGGGCAGCCATCCTGTCAAGCTCGCTCAGGGCGAATGCCAAGTTACGCTCGGCGGCGTCGTTTATTCTCATCCTGCGCTGCCACATCCTGAGCCTACGCATCTTGGTACGATACATTCCCGTAATCTGGTTACCGTGAATGTCCCTATCGCGCCAGTCTATATCGGTGGAGAGGCCCTTATCGTGGATCATCAATGTCATGGGCGCGCCAGTCCTAGCGCGCTTTGTCCTTTGATCGGGGTCAAAGGCGCGCCATTCAGGACCCTCATCGATAACATTCTGCTGAACGACATAACCGCAGACAGAACAGACGATCTCGCCCCTCCGCGGATCGTAGAACAGCTTATCGGAACCACAAACCGGACAGATGTTCTTATCAGCCAAAAGTTCTCACCCCCTTTTTCTGGGGGCAGGGCGTCTACCCGTTCCGCCCTTAGCTCTTCGCTTCTTCCCGTGATTCGGCTTGGTCTTTTTGCGCTTGGTATCGACGTAGAGCAAAGCCCCAACGTACTCCCCAGGGTTCTTGACACGCGGCTTAACGGCCACGTATGGCCTTTTAACCGGCCCGAAAACATCCTTCACTACCCCGACCATGGTGAGATTCTTATCCACAACCGGTTCATTGAGCGATGGAACCCAGTCTGTACGCAGAATTAAGAACCCCTGCTTTGCATAGTGAGAAACCTTGCCCAGGCGCTTCATAGCCCCACCCCAAAAGGATATATCCTTTTAAGCTTTTCGCTTTTACACTTATAAACTTTTCGGTGAATTTCCAAAAGGTTTTTATTTAAGGCGCTCTCTATATCCAGAGTTAGGCGGGGTAAAATGAAGTGCCTTCTCGTGGGTCACATTGTCATTGACATCGTGGTCAGAGGTTTGAAGTCCGAAATCCGAATTGGGGGAGGAGCCTACTACTCAGCCCTCGCGTTGGCGAAGTTCTGCGACGTTGAGATTCTCACGAGCGTGGGGGAAGACTTTCCAGAGAAATGGCTCGAGGAACTCGGAGAGATGGGAATAAAACTCAACGTCGTTTCCTCAAAAACCAGTACTGCCTACGAGCTCAGATACCTGGACGGAAACACGAGAACGCTGAGGCTTCTCGCTAGGGCCGAGCAAATAACAGAAGTCCCGGATAAGCGCTATGACATGGTGATCCTCAACCCCGTTGCCAACGAGATTCCTCCCGAAACGGTCGCAGCGTTCAAGGAAAGAACAGACTTTCTGGCGGCCGACGTCCAGGGGCTCATCCGAAAACCTCGGCCCGGGATGGTAGAACTTATCGAGAGGGAAACCTCCTTCCTCAAGGAGCTCAAGGTGCTCCACGCTGACCTATCAGAGCTTCCGTACCTCAAGAACCTTCAGCCCGAGGACGTTGAGGTTCTTCTCGCTTCCAACGGACCGGAACCTGGAAGGGCGTATCTGAGAGGCAGGGAGTACATCTACCGGCCGGTTAGGGTTGAGGTCGAGGAATCCACCGGTGCAGGGGACGTTTTTCTCGCCGCGTTCAGCTACTTCTACAAGAGCTGTCCGTTCATTCAGGCGCTCAAGAGGGCAAATGCATTCACTGGGCTGTTCCTGGAGAGGAGGAGCTTCGACTTCTCCATGGAAGATGTGGACGAGCTGGCGATGAGGGTGAAAGTCGAAAGGAGCGAGGACGCTTCTTAACATTGAAAACTATAAAAGCCCCAGCGGAAACTATTATCGACCGATGATGAAACGTCAGCATGCTGAAGATTATGAGAAGGGACTTCCCTGAGGTGGTGATATGGACAGGTACGTTCTCCTCGTTAAAGCTCCAAAGGGAATGGATATCTTCCTCATAAGGGAGGAGCTGAAGGAGTTCCTCAGCGAGAGGCATCCTGAACTCAAGGTCGAGCTTCACAGATGCATAGGCCTAACCGTTGATTTAGTAATTCTCTACCGCGAGGGTGTTGTGCTCATTAAGAGGAAGCATGAGCCGTTTAAGGATCACTTTGCCCTGCCGGGGGGCTTCGTCGAGTACGGCGAGCCCGTTGAGGATGCGGCAGTAAGAGAAGCAAAGGAGGAAACGGGGCTCGACGTCAGACTATTGCGGCTGATTGGAGTTTACTCAGACCCCAACAGGGACCCGAGAGGACACACGGTAACTGTGGCGTTTCTTGCTCTGGGAACCGGTGAGCTGAAGGCAGGAGACGACGCCAAGGACGTTATGGTAGTCCCGATAGATGAGGTTAATGAAATCCCATTGGCGTTTGATCATGAGAAAATCTTGAGGGACGCCCTTGAACTGAGGTGAGGATATGATAGAAGTCCCCGAGTTCGGTCGGATAATCGTCGATGGAAAGGAGTATGCCCACGACATCGTGATATATCCCAGTGGAAGGATAGAGATGAGAAAGAAGTGGATAAGCAAGGAGAAACACGGGACAAGCCACAAGCTAGATCCAGAGGAGCTAAGGAAGTACCTGAGAGAGGACTTTGACGTTCTCGTTGTTGGGACCGGCCTCTGGGGCATGCTCTCCCTTCTGCCGGAGAGCAAAGAGCTGGTCAAGGACAAAGAAATCATTGAAATACCAACGCCAGAGGCGGCCGAGCTCTTCGAGAAGCTAAGAAAGGAGAAAAGAGTCCTCGGGATATTCCACGTCACCTGCTAACCGCTTTCAGGAAAACAAAAATTCCTAAAATAGAAAGCCCCATGGCGTAGGGATAGCCCAGGAGGAACCAGACCCCTGCAACGATTCCTAGGGTTATTCCGTTGAGTATCATCAGGGCTATGACGTGCCCAAAGTTCGTCTCCGGGAGGGATAGCTCTTTTTCCCCGTGATAGAAGAAGGTCATCGCCAGTGATGACGTCAGAAGAGGCAGAACTATTGCAGCGGGAACTAGTTTCAGGAGGTAGGGGTTGAGATAGGATGCAACGAGCACAAGGACTACTCCAGCGGATATTGGAACTGCGTTCATAGTTATCAGCTTCCCCTTCACGAACTGACCAAGGGTTATCGGCAGGCTTCTTAGGAACTCGAACTCCAAGCCGTCTATTTTGAGAACAGTGTCAATTCCGACGGAGGCCATCCATGCTATCATAAAGAGAACCGAAACAACGGCCCATTCACTGATGGAACCGGCCATGAGGAGGTTCAGGGCGCTCGGGAGGACGATAAAAAGGGGAAGTAAAAGCCCAACGAGCAGGGAGCTCTTTCTGAAAATTATCCTGAGGTCCTTCATGGTTAGCGCCAACACCGGGGACAGGATTTTGGCCCTGAACTTGGAAACGACAGTGCGAGAGGTCTTGAGGTTCTCACCCATCCTTTCCCACAGCCTACGAATAACTACCAGGTATAAGGGAGCAAGGATGGCAATGTAGCCGAGCAGTATTAAAACCGAGATAATGGGTTCGAGTATTGACGTCACAGAGAACGGGTATGCTATGGAATAGCGCGAAAAAACCGGGATAAGCTCCTCATAGTGTTCAGAAACGTAGGCCTGGATGTAGTTGAGGGCGTAAAACATGCTGATGAATAGCAGTACCCCAATTGTTCTCGCAAGGGTCTTCAGGCTAGAGAACCTTCCGCCGACACTGGCGGAGCCGAAGAACGTGAATATCATCAGACCCAGAACGTGGCCGAGGAACGCACCAATGGTTATCCAGAGGAGACCCAGGATGCCTGTGAGGCCGTAGTTGAGAGCCAAAACCCCGACTGACGGAAGCATGGCGACCAGGGCCGGAACGTTGTCAATCATGAGAAGCAGGCTGAGATATCTGGCCCCGGTTTTTATTGGGAGCGGCTTCAACGGCTCAAAAATTCCCATAGAGGTAGTGTAGGAAGCGTTGACTGCAGTTGTGTAGAGAGCCATCACAAAGGGAAGCATCGCGTATGTTGAGAACATTATAACTGCCTTGGTTTTGTCTCCGGTGGATTTTATGGCCATCGCCATTATGAAACCAAAGAAGAGGAACACAATGGACTGGAAAAGAATGCCCTGGATTATGTCCCCGCTGGTTTTAAGCTGCTTCTCGAACTTTTTGGGATCGCTTGCTATCTGAGGGTTACTTTTGAGCCGTCTGTAGTGCAACTCCCGGTAGAGTATCCTTACAACCTCGAACATGCTCCCACCTAAAGCCTCTCCTTGAGGGCCCGAACTACGGCAAAAATCTCGTCCTGGCTCTCGGTCAGTTTGAGGAAGACATCCTCCAAGCTCTCCTCATGGGCGAACTTCTTGAGTTCGTCAACCGTTCCCTCGGCAATTATTTCGCCGTTGTAGATAACGCCAACACGGTCGCAGATCATCTCCGCCAGCTGGAGCACGTGGGTGGAGAATACAATGCTCCTGCCCTCCCCTTTGAACTGAAGGAGAAGTTCCCTGAGAATGCGAGCGCTTTTAGGGTCGAGGCCGTTCATGGCCTCATCAAGGATAAGGACTTTTGGATCATGGAGGAGGGCGCTTATGAGGGAAACCTTCTGCTTGGTTCCGAAGCTGAGGGAGCCTATCAGCTCACCGAGGTATTTCTCTATCCCAAAGGCCTTCACAAGGGTCTCGACCATCTCATTGAGCCTTTCTCCTGGAATCCGTCTCACACTCCCGATGAAGTTGAAGAACTCGATTGGGGTGAGGCTTTCATAGAGAACGGGAGTTTCGGGGACGTAGCCGACTATTTCCTTCACTTTGATTGGATTTTCCGATACATTAACACCATCAACGAGAACCCTCCCGGAGGTGGGTCTCAGGATCCCCGCAAGGATTTTCATCGTCGTTGACTTTCCACTACCGTTGGGACCAAGAAGGCCGTATATCTCGCCATTTTTTACCGTGAAGCTGATTCCCCTAAGGGCGTGAGTGGAACCAAAGGTCTTGACGAGGTTCTCGGCTTCAATCACCCTACCACCCGGGATAAAATTTCACCCACCGCTAATAAGTCTTGTCCATTGAATAACTAAATAAAATGAGTGTCAAATTGTATGAAATCCAAACCCTTGTATGGGGCCTAATTTCGTTTCTTGCCTCCAAGGGTTTGGATTTAGAGGCGCCTTCATGAGAGAGACATCAAAGGTTCTAATTTTTGTATTCCTGACGTTATTAGTCATTATCAGCGGATGTGCGAGTAATACCCCACATCAACATCAACGGGAACGAGTCGAGGCGAACGACCACAGCAGGCTTTTGTATCACGACGATAGTGCGATAAGCATAAACTGGTCCTACATCAACGGCTATCCTGTCTTTGTAATGCCGCTCGACGAGGCCCGGAAGTACAGGAGGATTCTGATCAAAACCACCGGGTGGGACAACGACGACCCGGTGGGCATCGTGGGGATAACGATCCTGCTCGACGACGACTACTTCGACTGGCACGTTTTCTCCGGAATCCCGACCAAGGAGTGGGGCCTGGATTTCAACGTCTGCGGCGTCAGCGGAGGCTGCAGTAAGGCTTGGCTGTGGGTAAGGGTGAAGCCAGAGGGCTGAGGCTTTCCCTTCTTTTCCAAATTTTAAAAGGTGAAGAATCACTCTTTTGGCTCCAGATGCGCCCTCTTAACCTCAAGAACGCCGGAATAGCTGCACTCGTCCCACCGCTTTTCTACCTCATCGAAGACTATCCTGGCTTTGAAGAAGGGCGCATCGCGAACGAAGGTCTCAAACTCGCCACCCTCGCCAGCGACGTGAATGCTGTACTTTTCATGAATTTTGATAAGCTCTTCTAAAGCTTTCTCGTCTATCCTCCTTCCGAGCCACTTCTGGTCGAGGCCATAAGCGGAAACGCCAACCATCACGATGTCAAAAATGTTTATCAGCTCGCGCATGTAGTCAACCGGATCGCGATGCCAGGCAGGAGCGAAGCTCTCAAGTCCGAGCTCTTCTGCAACCCTATCAACCCTCTTCTTCTGGTACTCGCTCGCTAAAGCTCCAGCAACGATGCCGTCTACCTTCAGCCCCTCAAGGACGGCCTTCATGTCTTCGACTTCCTTCTCCTTCTCGCCGCTGGTGAAGCCCTTAATGAGGGGTATTCCAATCGCTTTGGCCTGAAGCTCGGTCAGGTGAATGTTCGGCACGTGGTACATGTAGCTCTCGTCGCTCTCGCTAACCATGCTGACAAGATATTTGACCTCAAAGCCCTGCTTCAGAGCCCAGTATAGGGCATAGTTCGAATCCTTACCGCCGGAGTAGAGCACTGCAACGCGCATCTCTCTCACCCGAAAGTTTTAAATCACCTTCAGTTAATTTAATTTCAGACTTCTAATCCAACGCACTTGAAATGCCTTAAAAAGGTGATGCCCATGGTTCCAACTACGGCAGTGATTCTGGCAGCTGGCCTCGGGACGAGGATCGGCGGAAGGCCCAAGGGACTGCTCAAGGTAGCAGGAAGAGAGATACTCTACCGCACCATGAAGCTTCTGAGCAATGAGGGAGTCAAGAGGTTCGTTATAGTCACCAACGAGCACTATGTCGAGCTTTACAGAGAGTTCATCGAAAAACACGGCTTCAATGCAGAGTTCGTGACAAACCCCGCCCCGGAGCGAGGAAACGGCTACTCCCTTCATCTCGCGAGGGGAAGGGTTAGTGGAAGGTTTGTCCTCGTAATGAGCGACCACGTATATTCGGAAGCCTTCGTCAGGGAAGCAGTGAAGGGTAAAGGACTCATAGCGGATAGGAAACCAGAATGGGCCGACGTTGAAGAGGCCACCAAGGTGAAGGTCGAGAACGGAAAAGTGACGAGAATCGGGAAGGATCTCCCGAGGTGGGATGCCGTAGATACCGGTTTCTTCGTCCTCGAGGAGGATATCTTTGAAGTCACGTCCTCACTAGTCATGGAGAAGGACAGCTTTGAGCTTAGGGAGGTTGTTGAAAGGGCAAAGCTGAAAGTCACCTTCGTTGACGGCCTTCCATGGATCGATGTGGACACTCCAGAGGACGTCAAGCGCGCCAGGAGGATGCTTATTAAGAGCGCTGTTAAAGAAACTGGCGATGGTTTCATCAGCAGGCATCTGAACAGGAAGATTTCAACCGAGATGAGCATACTGCTGATCGAGTACGTCAGCCCAAACTTAATGACCGTCGTTACGTTCCTCTTTGGCCTGCTCTCGGCACTGCTAAACCTCTGGAATCCAGCGGTAGCTGGAATTCTGTACCAGCTCAGTTCAATCCTTGACGGGATGGACGGTGAACTGGCTCGAGCGAGACTGCAGACAAGCCGCTTTGGAGGCTATGTTGATTCCCTCCTCGACCGCTACGTGGATGGAGCATTTTTGGCCCTACTCGCATACTCAACGCTAAGCGAACCAGTCTGGTGGCTCGTAGCTCTGTTGGCCTTGTTAGGCTCAGTGATGGTGAGCTACTCCACAGAGCGCTTTAAAGCGGCCTACTGCAAGGATGCTTAC
Source organism: Thermococcus sp. GR5 (assembly GCF_012027535.1). Classification (NCBI taxonomy): domain Archaea; kingdom Methanobacteriati; phylum Methanobacteriota; class Thermococci; order Thermococcales; family Thermococcaceae; genus Thermococcus; species Thermococcus sp. GR5. The sequence continues at coordinate 27,699 of NZ_SNUN01000006.1, forward strand.
AGAGCCGTTCCAACGCTTCGATATCTGCCGGGCAAGAGAGATGAGAGGATATTTTTAACGATGATCCTGCTCCTTCCCGGCCAGGTTAAGGCTCTCTTTGCCCTCCTGGCAGTTTTGACGAACCTCCGGGTTGCACTTACCCTCCACCTCGTTAAGAAAAACCTCCCAAGAATTTAACGGGCGAAAACTATTTAACTGCCATAAAATATCTCATAAACAAGCAAAGGGGGTGGAAAAATGGTTAGGGTTGTAATCCTCGGACAGGGCTACGTTGCCAGCATCTTTGCGAGCGGTCTTGAGAAGATAAAGGCCGGAAAGCTTGAGCCCTACGGCGTCCCCCTGGCCGACGAGCTTCCAATTAAGATAAAGGACATTGAAATAGTTGGCTCCTACGACGTCGATGCCTCTAAGGTTGGCAAGGACCTCTACGAGGTCGTCAAGGCCTACGATCCAGAGGCGCCAGAGAGCCTCAGAGGAATAACCGTGAGGAAGGGAATCCACCTGAGGAGCCTCAAGAACCTGCCGATTGAGGCCGTTGGTCTGGAGGACGAGATGAGCCTTAAGGATGCCATTGAACACCTCGTAAACGAGTGGAAGGAGCTCAAGGCTGAGGTCTTCATCAACGTCTGCACCACCGAGGCCTTCGTTCCCTTCGAGAGCAGGGAGGAGCTTGAGAAGGCCATCGAGGAAGACAACAGGGACAGGCTCACGGCGACGCAGGTCTACGCCTACGCCATTGCCCAGTACGCTAGGGAGGTCGGCGGCGCTGCCTTCGTCAACGCTATTCCGACTCTCATCGCCAACGACCCGGTCTTTGTAGAACTCGCCAAGGAGAGCAACATGGTCATTTTCGGTGACGACGGTGCCACCGGTGCAACCCCGCTCACCGCCGACGTACTCAGCCACCTCGCCCAGAGGAACCGCTACGTTCTCGACATAGCCCAGTTCAACATCGGTGGAAACAACGACTTCCTGGCTCTCACCGACAAGGAGAGGAACAAGAGCAAGGAGTTCACCAAGAGCTCCATCGTCAAGGATCTGCTCGGCTACGACGCGCCGCACTACATCAAGCCGACCGGCTTCCTCGAACCGCTCGGCGACAAGAAGTTCATCGCCATGCACATCGAGTACGTTAGCTTCAACGGCGCCCATGACGAGCTCGTCATAACTGGAAGGATAAACGACAGCCCTGCTCTGGCCGGCCTGCTCGTTGACCTCGCCAGGCTCGGCAAGATAGCCCTCGACAAGAAGGCCTACGGAACCGTCTACGAGGTCAACGCCTTCTACATGAAGAACCCGGGACCGAAGGAGAAGGGCAACATCCCGAGGATCATCGCCCACGAGAAGATGCGCATGTGGGCCGGTCTCGAACCGAAGTGGCTCTGAGCCTTTCTCCCTTTTTCCAATAAAGTTTTAATCTCCTTGCCCTACTTTTCTCGGAGGGAAGCCGATGAGCTGGAAGAGGGGAGCCTATCCAGAGTTCACGCTCGAGGATGTCATTGCGGTTCTGTTTATGCTGAGAAATCCAGCGGGTAGAAAAACTATCTCGGAGGTTCTCGACCTCGGTGAGGGGAGTGTTAGAACTCTCTTGAAGAAGCTTGCCGGTCTCGAAGTCATTGAGTCGACTCAGAGAGGGCACTCACTAAATGATAAGGGCCTGAAACTCCTCGAAAGAATCTCCAAGAGCTTCTCAGAAGTTCAAAAAGTAGGGAAAGTTGAAGATTATCCAGCCTATGCTCTTATCGTGAAGGATCCGCCAGAGTTCAAAAGTATAGAGCTCCGCGACGAGGCAATAAGGTTCTTCGCGAAGGGAGCGATGATACTCGTCGTTAAGAAGGGTGAGCCAGTCTTTCCAGAGGATAGTAGGCCACTTAGTGACACAATGCCTGAACTGGCAGAAAAGCTCAAGAAGGCATTTCAACTGGAAGAGAGCGATCTTATCGTGGTTACCTGGGCTGAGAAGGAGCCCGAGGCCATGAAGAGCGCCTATCATGTAGCCCTGTTCTTGAAAGGGGAGGAGCTTCCAGAGGACATCCAGTGCCTTGTGAGGTGACTGCATGACATCCCACAAAGAGCGCAAGCTTATACTGGCGTTAGATGTCTACGAACAAGACAGGGCGTTGGAGATAGCCAAATGCACAGCTGATTATCTCTGGGCTATCAAGGTAAACTGGCCGCTTATAATCGGCTCGGGTTTGAGAATCATCACGGAGCTGAAGCAGGTTACGGGTCTCCCCATAATAGCGGACTTAAAGCTGGCGGACATTCCAAACACGAACAGGCTCATAGCAAGCAGAGTTTTCGAAGCGGGGGCAGATTACGTAATTGCTCATGGTTTTGTTGGCAAAGACAGCGTTAAGGCCATCATGGATCTCGGGAAGACGATAATCGTCGTCGAGATGAGTCACCTAGGAGCAAAAGAGTTCATTCAGCCTGTAGCAGACAAGCTCATCGAGATGGCAAACGAGCTCGAGCCCTTTGGTGTTATCGCCCCAGCAACGAGGCCCGAGCGCGTCGCTTACATCCGTGAGAGACTCAAAAAGAAGGTTAAAATCCTGACCCCCGGTGTCGGGGCACAGGGAGGAAAGGCTTGGGAAGTTTTAAAGGCCGGCGCCGACTACATCATCGTCGGGAGGAGCATCTACGCAAGTGAGAACCCAAGGGAGAGTGCGAGAAAGCTCCACGATGAAATAATGGGGGTGTGAAGATGGAGCTGAAAGTCAAGCACCCGCTCAGCAAGAAGGAGGTAAAAGAGATAATTCGTGAGATGAGCGAGATATTTGGAGAAGAGGTCGCCCAAAAGCTAATCAAGAAAAAAGACAGAGTCGAGCTAGCCGAGTTCGACAAGACTACCGAGATAATCATCGTGAACGGGAAGCCGACATTCATAAGGCGGAAGGACCTAATCTTCCCGCTCGTTATAGCGCTCTACGAACTGTCCAATGAGGAAGACCTGAGAACCTGGAAGCGCAGGGTTGTCGTCGATGCCGGGGCGGTGCCCTTCATCCTTAAGGGCGCCGATGTGATGGCAGCTGGAATAACCGACGCCGATGAGGGAATTAAAGAAGGTGATTTCGTCTTCGTCGTCGAGGAGGACTACGGCAGACCTCTCGCAATTGGGATAGCCCTAATGAGCGGAAAGGATATGAAGGAGAAGCCCAAAGGCAAAGCCGTCAAGGTCATACACCACGCAAAGGACAGGATCTGGGAGCTAACGGTGGGATGATATGGAAAAAAAGGAGAGAAAGAAGATTAGAGTCCTCGCCGGCGGAGTCTTTGACCTCCTCCACGTTGGCCACATCCACTTCTTGAGCCAGGCAAAGAGCCTTGGAGATGAGCTGGTGGTCATAGTCGCCCACGATGAGACGGTTAGAATGCAGAAGCGCCGCGAGCCGGTGAACCCCGCTGAGGACAGAGCCGAGCTTTTGAGAGCACTCAAGATGGTGGACGAGGTATACATTGGCTCTCCAGGGACGATAGACTACGAGCTTGTCAGGAAAATAAATCCGGATATTGTTGCAATAGGGCCCGATCAGGGATTCAGCTGCGAGAGGCTGAAGGAGGAACTGAGAAAGCACGGAATAAACTCCGAGGTCATAAGGATCCCATACCTCTACAAAGAGGATAGGGCAAAGACGAGCAAAATAATTCAAAGGATAGTGGAAACATACTGTGAGTGATTCCAGCTCTGATTTCAGTCCTTATTTCATCACGGATCCTTCCCAACGGGAGTTGGAGCCGATTCCGACACTTATTTCGCTTGTCCTAGATTAACGTTAGAGCTTAAACCGTCCCATGTACTCCCTCAGGAACTCGGGGTCTTCCCTCTTAACGGCACTCATTAACTCGTTGAATTTCTTTTCGCCAAGGGCCAGCTTGAGGTAGTAGTAGAGGTTAACTGCATCCTCCACGATGGCGCTCTGCCTCCTGCCCTCTTCTCCGTAGAGCTCAATGAGCTTCCTGTTCATGTCGAGGCTTATGTAGAGGGTCTTCTGCTTCTTCTCCTTCTTCAGGTCTTTTGATTTCAATTTGACCTTCTCCTCCAGTTTCTTTGGCCTAGAAGGCTTGGTAAGCTCGTTAACGGAACCGTCAAAAAGTCTCGGGATTTTATCCTTCGACAATCTCAACCACCTCTCTGGCGAGCTTTAAGAGGGCCTTTGCGGCCCGTCCGTCACCCTCAAACTCGAATATGCTCAGCCCCTGGCTCTGGGCCTTCTCGAGTGCTATGGCCTTTGGGATCGTCGTCAGAATCGGCGCATCTGGATAGGTTTCCTTCAGCTCCCTGAGGCGCATCTTGGGAACCTTAGTCTGGCGCGTGAACTTGTTGGGAACTAAACCAAGCAGCTTGAGGTTCTCGTTGGTCTCTTCCCTTATCATGCGCATCAGGTTGAACATGAGCTGCATTCCGATGACACCGAAGTAGCTGAGCTCGAGTGGGATTAGAACGTAATCTGACGCCGTGAGTGAGTTAACCAAGAAGATTCCCATGCTCGGCGGGTTGTCTATGAGCACGTAGTCGTAGTCGGGCAGTATAGGGGTTAAAGCCTTTTCAAGTCTCCTCTCGCGGTTGTAGGCGTTGATTATCTCTATTTCCTTGGCCGAGAGGTTGAGGTGGCTCGGTATCAGGTGGAGATTCTCCCTGACCTCGACGATGGTTTCTTCGACACTGCTCTCTCTCGTCATCAGCGTTCCGACGTTGTTTTCCCCGTATTCGAGCACATCCATGCCGATCAGGCCGAAGGTGAGGTTGAACTGAGGGTCGATGTCCACGAGAAGAACGCGCTTGCCCATCGAGGCCAGCGCGTGACCGAGGTTCATAGTGATCGTCGTTTTTCCAACTCCACCCTTTTGGTTGGCTACGCTAATCACCACTGCCATAGAATCACCTGCTCAAAGTTAAAGATGAAGAAGTCAGGTAAAGTCGATAAAGTCGTCGAGAACCCTCTTCGCGTAGGGGGGAAGCTCCTTTTTGTTCTTCTTGTTACCCGAGATAACCCTCCAGATTTTGTCCGCTCCATCGCCATCCGACTTGAAGGGCTTTATCGGCTCTGGGGCTATCAGGTTCTCCTTGAATGATGAGCCCATCTGGAGGGCGTGCTCCCCGCCAAGTATGTGCGGTGATTTAACCCCGGTCATGATTACCATCGCACGAACGACTTTACCCATGTCCTCGTCTATCCTAGCGCCCCACTTTATCTCCGACTTTTCACCGAGCTTCTCATAGACAATGTCCATAGCGGCGTTTATCTCGCCCAGGCTGACGTCCGGACCAACGGTGAAGTGAACCAGAGCCTTATCACCGCTGCCAAACTCAACTTCAAGCATCTTGTTCTCAAGGGCGTTCTTGACGGCATCCACTGCCCTGTTGCTGGAGTCACTCTCACCTATCCCGATGAGGGCAGCTCCACCGTTGTGCATGACGCTGTAAACGTCGGCGAAGTCAATGTTAACCATAGAGGGCAGCTTTATGGTCTCGGTGATGCCTTTGACCATCCTTGCTATTATCTCATCCGCAAAGCGGAAGGCGGCATTGATGGGCAGCTTCGGAACGAGCTTGAGGAGCTTGTCGTTCTCGATAATTATGACGGTGTCCGAGTAGTACATGAGGGCTTTTATACCCGCCCTGGCTTTCTCTATCCTTATCTTACCCTCGTTCCTAAACGGAAACGTGACAACGCTAACAACGAGCGGCTCCCTAAAGCGACCGTTGTGTCTAGCGCGCTCCTTGATAACTTTAGCGACGACTGGAGCGGCGCCCGTACCTGTGCCGTTGCCCATACCTGCTGTTATGAAAACCAAATCAGCGTCACCTATGGTCTCGGCAATCTCGTGGGCGCTCGCCTCGGCTGCCCGGTAGCCTATCTCAGGGTTCCCGCCGGAACCCTTGCCGTGAGTTATCTCTCTACCAAGGAGAAGCTTCTTATGAGCCTTCGTCCTAGCAAGGTGCTGAGCATCGGTGTTCATGGCTATCAGCTCAGCACCCTGGACACCAAGTTCGTAGAGTCTAGTTATGGTGTTGTTTCCAGAACCGCCAACGCCGACTATTACAATCCTTATCAGGTCGTCTAAATTATCCTCTGAAAATCCATCTAGCTTTGCCGTCTTCGGCTCGTCGTCCAAATCGAGTTTAATTCCGGCCTGTTCCAAGAGCTTAAATACCATTGGCCCCAACCCCCTCAGTCCATCAGCCATTAGAGGATAGTGATTTTAACGTTGATTTTAGCGGCTTATTTCATGATGTAGTCGGGCGTTGAGCGTTCCTCAGTCTCAAACTGATAGAGTTCCTTCTTCAGGAGCTCGCGAATGGCTTCTCTGATAATCTCGCTTCTGTTAGGATAGACTCCCTTCCTAACGAGTTGATCCATGGCGTTAATCAGTCCCCGGGGGAGCTGTACACTGATGATACGCATCTTGCTCATCGTTGCACCACCCAGTCCAGCAAGCCGCTGAAATAAGTAGTGCTTTAATTAGTTAAATACTTTGCGCTTGCTTAATATTACTAGCATATTATGATTTTCAAAAAATTTTTTGAAAAAACCAAAAAAACAAAAAATAGTCCAACCCAAGAAAAATTGGAGGGGAGAAAGGGTTTTAACTTCAGAAATTTCAGCTAACTCTGGGTGGCTCGATGAGAAAAATACTAGATCGCCTTCACATCGCAAAGGTCCGTGTAGACAATGCCGAGGAGCTCATCCCAAAGCTGGGTGGGGACTTTCAGATAGTGAACGTTGAATGTTGGGAGGCCGCAGCATTTGCAGCACTCTTAGCCCTTCGTTCATTTGAGAGGGGAACAAACCACGCGAGAACCGTGGGCGGCGAGCTGCTTCTCCGTCTTGCCGGGACACTTCAGATAAAGGATGCAATAGCCCAACATGGAATAAGAAATGGAGAGAACTACCTGGTTGTCTTTGGGGGCCGTGAGCGGGCAGAATCAATACTCCAAGAACTAGGTCTCAAGGAGTTACCAATGAACGATTGTGATAAGGAAAAAGTGAAAACTTTTTTTGAAAAGGCTGCCCTCGTTGAAGTTTTATAGGCATTAGATGCCCATTTTTGTACTTCATTGAGGATAGGTTTATAAAATTCCGTCCTCATTTTCGGACTGCCCGAGGTGATGCTCGATGAGATATAAAAAGCGCAAGTACTTCCTTGCAGGGCGTATAAACCTCATCCAGCGCTCAAAAATCAGAGAACTTTTTGAGAAAGCCAGAAAAATGGAGGATGTCATTTCCCTTGGAATAGGGGAGCCCGATTTCGACACGCCCGATGTCGTTAAGGATGCTGCGAAGAGAGCCATTGACGAAGGTTACACCCACTACACACCCAACGCAGGCATTCCAGAGTTCAGGGAGGCCATAGCTGAGTACTACAAGACCCACTACAAGGTTGACGTTTCTCCCGACGATATAATCGTTACCGCTGGCGCTTATGAAGCAACTTACCTCGCCTTCCAGACGCTTCTCGAAGGGGATGACGACGTTATAATCCCCGATCCTGCTTTTGTCTGCTATGTTGAAGATGCCAAAATCGCCGAGGCGGGGATAATAAGAATCCCCCTCCGCGAGGAGAACGAGTTCCAGATTGATCCTGATGAACTTGTCGAGGCTATAACCAAACGTACCAGGATGTTAGTTATCAACTACCCCAACAACCCCACAGGTGCAGTCCTCAAGAAGAAAACCGTGAAAGCCATAGCTGATATAGCCGAGGACTACAACCTTTACATCCTTAGCGACGAACCTTATGAGCACTTCCTCTATGAGGGGGCCAAACACTACCCCATGATCAAGTACGCCCCTGACAACACAATCCTCGCGAACAGCTTCTCGAAGACTTTCGCCATGACCGGCTGGCGTTTGGGCTTTGCCATAGCGCCGACCCAAGTAATCAGGGATATGATAAAGCTCCACGCCTATGTCGTTGGAAACGTTACCTCCTTCGTTCAGATAGCAGGAATAACGGCCCTGAGAGACAAGCGCAGCTGGGAAGCAGTTGAAAGGATGCGCCAGACCTACGCCGAAAGGAGAAGGCTCGTTCTTAAGTACCTCAACAAGATGCCCCACATAACGCCGTTCAGACCGAAGGGCGCCTTCTATATCTGGGCCAAAATTGACCCAGAGCTCGATATGAGCAGCGAGGACTTTGCCGAGTGGCTGCTCGAGAACGCGAGGGTTGTCGTTATTCCAGGAACCGCCTTCGGCAAGGCCGGTGAGGGATGGATAAGGATAAGCTACGCCACTAAGAAGAGTCAGCTCCTAGAGGCGCTGGAAAGAATGAATGAGGCACTATCAAAGCTCTAACGGTGAACAAGACATGGATGGTATCCTCACCATCTTCATTGCAATATTTCTTGCCGAGCTGGGGGATAAAACCCAGCTCGCAACGATAGCCTTTGCTTCCAAATACGGCTGGAAGACAGCCTTCATTGGAGCGATCTTGGGCCTGGCGGCGGTCAATCTTATCGGCGCATTTCTGGGGGACAAGCTTGGCGACGTACTGCCCCTGGACGTTGTTCACAAGCTTGCTGGAGGACTTTTCATTATTTTCGGCGTGCTAATGATACTCGGAAAGCTTTAGGGAGGAGATATCATGGACAAACGGTGGAGGTCAGTCCTGCTCGACACGCTGGTTATGACTGCCGGTTTTGGAACTCTCACCATGATGGCCGTTGCGAAGCCCGACGTCATGGCGCACTTCGGAATCGACAGTGCCGCCTACGAGTGGCAGCATATCGCTTATGTTTTCGGTCTCTTCATAGCCTTCCTTCTCGGCCATACCAAAATCTACGAGGGCAGCTTTAAGAGGAGCGTTGCAATAGCTTTGAGCTGGGCTGCTGTAACCCAGGCGCTCATCCCACTCGCTCCCAATTGGCACGTTGTCGTTTTCCTGAGATTCATTCAGGGATTCGTCGTCACGCTCGTTCCGCTCTTTAGCACCCAGATAGCTCACTTCTTCGTGGCTGAAAGGCCCTTCGCCAAGGGCATAATCCTCTCGGGCATCTTCTGGGGCGGCGTGTTTGGAAGCATAAGCGCAAAGTACGCTGTTGAGACTTTCGGCTGGAAAGGCGGCTTCTGGAGCACAGTCGTTATCATGTACACTGTCCTGGCCATATGGTGGCTGTTCACCGAGGACTTTGAGATAAGCCACAGAAATGAGGCCAGCACAAAGATCAACGTCTGGAAGATGCCGTTCACCTGGATTCTTGGCCTGACTTTCTTCCCAGCTCTGTGGATAATCTTCACCATCGTCGGTTTCTCAGCTTCGCTCGGCTATGAGATTGGCTGGACTAAGGAGCACGTGGCAACCCTAAGTACCAGCCTGAACATATCAAAGGCCCTCTGGAGCATAGGTATGGGCTACGTGGGCTACCTGCTCTCAAGAAAGAACCCGACAGCCAGGGGACTCTTCAAGGCCATTGTTCAGGTCATGATATTCTCCTACGCGGTGGCCTTTGTCGGTCTGCTCGTGTATGGGAAGGCCATGCTGGCGGGCAACTACACCCTCGCACTTGCTTCCGTTGTCCTCATCGGCGCCCTCCAGGGAACGGGACCGGCGTTCTGGACCAGCGCTCCAGCCACCTACCCGAAGAGCATCTTCCCCAAGGCCAGCTTTGCCCTTGGACTCATCTCCAACTCTGCCAACATCATAGCCCCGGGCCTTACTGATGCGCTGGCGAGGCAGAGTACTGCCCTTGCCCTCGGGGAGCTGGCGATAATGCCCCTTCTCGGAATTCTGACGCTGGTGATTGTTTCGAGGATGAAACTCCCCGTGGAGGAACTCGGCGATGAGGTCTAAGCCCATCGTCATTTCATTCTTTCTGATTTTGGCGGCTTACTTCTACGGAATGGCAGCGATAAGCTTTGGAGATAGGTACACCTTCGGGGGCTTTATCGTAATAGCGACGATCCATCTCCTATTCGCTTATGGAATCAAAACTGGCCGCGATCTCGTAGTCGATGTCGCTCCCCATATAGCACTCCTTGACTTTCTCTTCGGCCTGCTGTGGGTTCTCATCGGCCTTTCGATTCCAGCGGTAAGCTTAACGCTGCTCTCAGCACTGGCGCTTTTCATACTGCTGGATGAGGAAGTCAGAATGGAGCTGAAGAGCTGAACAATACCTCTGCCTGTGCATCCTGAGACTGTCGTTTCAGTTCCTCCCGCTCCACCGGAGGAAGTTTGATTAAAGAGTTAACTTCTCACTAAACTGGCTGGCACGCTTTCACGTCTTATCAAACTCGCGAGTTTAACACAGGTTTAACTCAAAAGTCAGCGAATGAAGAGCCTGCGAAGTTAGTATGTGAAGAAAAATGCACGAACCCCATCAAATTCCTCCAGCAAAGCGGACTTCACCTTAAATCCGCTGGAATGAGTTTGCATGTCTTTTTCAAAAACAGCAAATTCCAAGGGTTTAACTTGAAAACCTGTGAATTGAAATGTTTCACTTTCCTCTTAACGCCCGAAGGGCGTTATTCCTGCAGTGAAACGATATAAAACTGGCAAAATGCGAAGTAAACCACTCAAAAACTACCAGTTTGAGAGGACATGCGAGCCTTGATCAAACTCAACGGGACGATAGTCCCGTGCGTTGAAGCTTCGCTTCAACGTCGCGCAGGCGAAGTTTGTTAGAATGTGGTGCGGTGGCCGGGATTTGAACCCGGGTCACCGGCTTGGAAGGCCGGTGTCCTAGACCAGGCTAGACTACCACCGCATTGAGAGAAAGTGGTGGGGCGAGGGGGATTTGAACCCCCGACACCCGGATCTTCAGTCCGGCGCTCTCCCAGGCTGAGCTACCGCCCCACGCCCAATGGATAGGGTAGAGAGCGTATTTATAAATCTTGCGGTGGTATGGCCAGAGGTCTTTAAAAATTTAAAGAGGATGGAGAAAGGCAGTTATATCTTCGGCTCAACGGCATAAACGGTTCTGTCCTCTCCAAGTGCTTCCATCAGACCGCGATGCCTCCTGACGCAGCTCTCGCACTCGCCGCAGTGTATAGGCTTGCCATCCTCCGTGAAGCCCTTAGGCATGTAGCAAGAGTTAGAGTACTCGTACTTTGCATCTAGTTCTTTCAAGAGTTCTGCGATTCCCTTCTTGTCGAGGTCTATGAGCGGGGCAACGACCCTAACTTCCGCCATCGCTCCGTACTTCAGCATCTCGTTCATCCTCTCGACGAACTCGGGCGTGTTGTCAGGGAACGTTGCTCCCTCTTCAGCGTTGAAGCCGACTATTATATCGCCTCCACCAAGCGCATCAAGGAGCGAAGCAGCGACGCTGATGAGAACGACATTCCTTGCTGGAACCCAGACGCTTTTCGCGGTTTCCTGTGCAACGCCCATATCTTCGAGCTCTTCAGCGGTCACCTTTGGAGTCTCGCCGCCGACCAAGGTCGTCCCCCTCAGCTTCGAGAACTCCTCGAGAAAGTCAAGCCTAACTATTTTCAGCGGAACGTCCAGCTCCTTCGAGAAGAATTCCGCGACCCTATTAGTGACCTTCTCTTCATTGCTGCCGTAGTTTACTGTCAGCATTATCACCTCGTCGTAGTTCCTCTTCGCCCAGTAGAGGCAGGCCGTCGAGTCGAGCCCCCCGGAAAATAACACAACTGCGCGCTTCATGTTATCACCTCGCTTAGATTAAAAGGAGGACTGAAGGTTAAAAATCTACTCCAGCGCCAGCCCAACTATTTCCTCAATACTCTCAAAGCCTTCCTCCTCGAGATACCTCGCTATTCCCTCGTTTATCTCCCTGAAGACCTTCCAGCCCCGTAGAGCCACTGCAGTTCCTATCTGAAGTGCTCTTGCTCCAGCCAGAAGAAACTCGATCGCGTCCTGCCACGTAGTTATGCCGCCTATCCCGATGACCGGGATATTAAGGGCCTTGGCCAAATCGTAGACCGCCCTCAAGGCAACGGGCTTGACCCCAGGACCAGAGTAGCCGCCGACTCTGTTGCTCAGTATCGGCCTCCTCGCGTAGACGTCTATCGCTATCGCCTTCAGCGTGTTTATGGCTGCGACCGCATCTGCACCGGCCTTTTCAGCGGCCAGACCGAGCTTCGTTATGTCGTCTATGTTTGGCGTGAGCTTCGCTATAACGGGCTTGTCCGTCACATCCTTAACGGCTTTGACGACTTCGTAGACCATCTCCGGTCTCTGGCCTATCTCCATGCCGTAGCCCTTCGCATGGGGACAGCTGAGGTTGAGCTCGAAGGCATTGGCCACTTCGCTCAGCTTTTCAGCGAGAAAGGCAAACTCCTCCGGCGTTCCGCCGAATATCGATACTATCAGCGGAAAGTCAAAGGTGTAGCCTTCAACCATCTCCAGAAAGCCCTTCCAGCCGGGATTCGGAAGGCCCATCGCGTTTATCAGTCCATAGGGGAGCTCCACGATAGTGGGGTTGTCGTAGCCATTTCTCGGCTCGATTCCGATGGACTTGGTAACGACGCCGCCAGCACCTTCCTCATGAGCGCGTATCCACTGTTCAGGGGTCTTATCGTTTACTCCCGAGGCGAGAATAAGTGGATTTTCAAGCTTAAGACCGGCGACCTCAACGAAAAGCCTCACCACATTTAACACCCCGGAGGCAAAAGAGGTGGTTTGCTATTAAGGTTTTTGCCAGAATTTTAACGGCGGCGGGCGCGCCCGGGGGTGGGAACCCTCCACCGTCCGCTTCCACCGGGGCTCGCTCACCCCCGCTACCCCACGAGCGCCGAACGTCCCGCCTACCGCTGCTCCCTTCCGGGCCTGGCGGGGTTCGGCGGGCAAAGGGCGTTAGTCCGGCCCTCCAGCCGGACCCCGCCCACCGTCGGCCCCGTGGGACGAGGGATCATCGTTGTGCCCCGACTTCCGCAGGCGGCTTTGGGAACCGCCCCCCGGGCTTCGGCCCCGGCATATCGGCGGTTTCCGGTTACAGGGGACGCCGAACCCCCCGGCCTAGCCCGCCGCCAGCTAACTTATCCGCTCTTAGATATATAAAGCTTTGGTAGGTTCACAAACCAAAGGTTGCCCACCATTGGATTGAAAAATTTTCATAAGTTCCTGCACGGATGGGTGCACAGGTGATACATCATGCGCCTAACTGAACACCCTGTTCTGCGTTTTGAACGCGGAAGAGAAGTTATCATATACTTTGAAGGACAGCCAATCAAGGCCTACGAGGACGAAACCATCGCCGCTGCACTTCACGCTAATGGAATCAGAGTCCTGAACTACTCGGCCAACGAAAAGCGTCCAAGAGGCCTCTTCTGTGCCATTGGAAAGTGCTCCTCCTGTTTGATGGTCGTTAACGGAATCCCCAACGTCAGGACGTGCATAACCCTCGTCGAGGACGGCATGACCATAGAGCGCCAGAGAGGAAAGGCCGAGCTCCCGAAGGACGTCAAGCCGCCGGAGTGGAAGGATGCCAAGGTCGTGAAGGCAGACATCGTCATCATTGGAGGTGGGCCCGCCGGACTGATGGCGGCAATCCATGCGGCCGACGCAGGAGCAAAGATCGTTCTTCTCGACGAGAATCCGATGCTCGGCGGTCAGCTCGTCAAGCAGACCCACAAGTTCTTTGGCAAACGCGAGCAGTTCGCTGGAGTGAGGGGCGTCGAGATAGCTAGGATTCTGGAGGATGAGGTCAGAAAAAGGGAGAACGTCGAGGTCTTCCTCGAAACTTCGGCGGTGGGAATATTCCAAGATGGAGATGAGAAGCTCGTTCTGGCCGTCAAAAACAACCGCGAGCTGATAGAGTTCCGTGGAAGGGCCGTCATCGTCGCCACCGGTGCGATGGAGAAGATGATTCCCTTCGAGAACAACGATCTGCCCGGAATCTACGGTGCTGGAGCCATTCAGACCCTCATGAACACCTACGGGGTGAAGCCGGGCGACAAGGTTCTAATCGTTGGTGCGGGCAACGTGGGACTTATTCTGGCGTATCAACTCATTCAGGCTGGAGTTGAAGTCAAGGCTATAGTCGAGGCGATGCCGAAGGTGGGAGGCTACTTCGTTCACGCGGCCAAGGTTAGACGCTTGAGCGTTCCGATACTGACCAGGCACACTATTCTTCGCGCTGAAGGAAGGGAGAGGGTCGAAAAAGCAATTGTTGCTCAGCTCGACGAGAACTGGAACGTTATTCCCGGAACGGAGAAGGTCTTCGAGGTCGATGTGATAGCCCTCGCGGTTGGCCTGAGGCCGAGCATAGAGCTCCTCCACCAGGTAGGCTGCCAGATAAAGTACATCCGGGAGCTCAGCGGCCATGTGGCAGTTCGCGACGAGTGGATGGAGACAACCGTGAGAGGCATCTTCGTGGCCGGCGATTCTGCCGGAATAGAGGAGGCTACCACTGCGATGCTGGAGGGCAAGATAGCAGGAATAGCCGCTGCCCTGAGGCTCGGCATAGCCGAAGAGAGCTGGGTCAAAGAGATAGAGAAGGCACAGAGAGACTTGGACGAGTTCCGCTCCGGACCCTTCGGCAGGCATGCTATGGAAGGTGTTAAGAAAGCTCTGGTGGTGAGAGAATGAGCGAGATTCCTGAGTACCTGAGAACCGGCTACATAACGCCCGAGGAGCTTCAGAAGTTCATCCCGCTTCCGAGCGAGGAGAGGCTGAGGAAAAGGCCAGTAGCAATTCCAGAGTGTCCGCAGGAGATACCCTGCGCCCCCTGCAGGGAGATATGTCCTACTGGAGCCATAAGCATGCCCACGCCGAACGATTTGCCCATCGTTGACTATGACAAGTGCATAGGCTGCTCTCTCTGTGTCCAGATATGCCCCGGCCTAGCATTCTTCATGATGCACTACGTTGGAGACAAGGCGAGGATAACGATGCCTCACGAGCTTCTGCCAGTTCCGGAGAGGGGCGAGGAGGTCGTTCTCCTTAACCGCGTCGGGGAGCCTGTTGGCAAGGGGAAAGTCCTCACGGTAGTCCCGAGGGAGAGAAGCAAGGGGGACACGCCGATAATCACTGTGGAGGTTCCAATAGAACTCGCCTGGGAGGTCAGAGCGGTTAAGGTGATGAGAGAATGACGGCCGCCGAGATTGTATCTGATGGGTGCCAAAAGATGGGACACCTCTGTAAGGTTCACAGTCATCTCGCGCCCGAAGGGCGCATTTCAGGGGTGAACAACAGAATGGCATCAATTGCGCGGGCACCCAATATCGTTGAAGCTAGTTTGGGAGTCAGAAACATTCCGCCAGCGCTTTCATCAGAAAGAGCTGTGGTGGTGAAAGAATGAGCGGGAAGAAAATCGTCTGCCGCTGCAACGACGTCACGGTTGAAGGCGTCGAGAGGCTCATCGACTCGGGCATCACGGACATCGAGGAAATCAAGCGGCTTCTCAGGATAGGCATGGGGCCCTGCCAGGGAAGGACGTGCATCCCGATTGTAATCTCAATCCTCGCGAGGAAGACGGGAAAGAGGCAGGAGGATATACCGCTCCCAAAGTCGAGGGTTCCGATAATGCCCGTCCGCGTCGAGGTTCTGGTGGGTGGTGCCGATGAGTAAGATAGCGATCATCGGCGGCGGAATAATAGGCGTCGCGACGGCCTATGAGCTGGCAAAGCTCGGAGAAGAGGTAATCCTCTTCGAGAAGAACTACTTCGGCTCAGGTTCGACCTTCCGCTGTGCAACGGGAATACGGGCGCAGTTCACGGACGAGGCCAACATCAGGCTCATGAAGTACGCCATCGAGCGCTGGGAGAGACTTGAAGAGGAGCTCGGGGCCGAGATAGGCTTCCGGCACTCTGGTTACCTCTTCCTGGCGACGAGTGAGGAGGAGGTTGAAGCCTTTAAAAACAACATAAAGCTCCAGAACAGCTTTGGCGTTCCCACGAGGCTCATAGATATGGACGCGGCAAAGGAAATAGTCCCGCCACTCAACACGGAACCATTCTTGGCCGGGGCCTGGAACCCGATGGACGGAAAGGCCAACCCATTCAAGACGCTCTTTGCATATCTCACGAAAGCCAAGGAGATGGGCGTTGACGCGAGGGAGCACACCGAAGTTGTGGCTCTGGAGCGCGAGGGGGACAAGATAATCGCGGTGAAGTTCAGAAGCAACGGAAAGGTTGAGAGCGTTAAGGTTGACGCCCTTCTCAACGCGGCCAACGCATGGGCACCGCTGATTAACGAGATGGCAGGCCTGAGCAGGGAACTCGTTCCAATAACCGCGTACAAGCACCAGCTCGTGAAGACGGAGCCCCTCAAGCCGGGTCAGGTCGAACCCCTCGTCTGTCCGCCAAGCTGGAACGACAGCTACCTCATCCAGGACGGCGAGGACGGTGGAATAATCTGTGGCTCGGGAATAGAGCACAAAGCCAAAAGCCTCGACGACTACGAGCCGACCTACGACTTTCTGAGGGGTGTGCTGAAATACGCCGTTCAGATAATTCCCGCCATCAGACACGCCCATATCGTCCGCCAGTGGGCCGGCTTCTACGCTAAAACGCCTGACAAGAACCCTGCCATAGGAAGGCTCCTCGACAACTTCTACATTGCGGCAGGCTTCAGCGGCCACGGCTTCATGATGGCTCCAGCGGTTGCCCAAGCGATGGCGGAGTTCATGACCAAAGGAAAAAGCAAAGTGCCCCTCGACTGGGAGTGGTACGACCCGTACAGATTCGAGCGCGGCGAACTGAGGAGCTCGGCCTTTCAGATAGGCTAATATATCCCAAAAGTCTGCCAAATATTCTTTTGTTTTCTACACTATGTGACGCAGGTTATTCGAGAATGGGAGTAAAATTTAAATAGGTATTCTCAGAATTAATGCACGCATACGTACTTCCACGCCTCTTTCTGTCCTCTTCAAGGTCAGGAGGTGATCACCGTGATTAGGGTTGAGAGTGCCCTTTCAGCCTTTGGGGTTGAGAAGTCTCCATGGGGTCTTGAGCAGGGGGTGGGGCACGGAGAATTCATGGAAATCTTCGAGCCACTTCCAGAAATAGGCGAAATTCTCCAGAAGAGCGAGAGTCTTGAGGAGGCAAGGGAGAAGCTCCTGGAATTCACGAGGAACCTGGGGTGGAAGTTCAAAAGCGGCGAGATAGAGGTAAGCCCCATAGACAGGTGGCTCGCCATCTATGCCTGCGACGTCTTTGAGAACATTCTCTCGCCATACAACGAAAAGGCAGCAGGCTTCTCAACGCTGGAATATCTCTGGAAAGCCGCCAAGGGCGACGAAAAGACCCTTAGTGTTCTCACTAAGGGATTCCTCGAGGAGTTCAGGCACCTCTTCCTTGCCATGTCTGGCAAGGCCAACTACTCCAAGGGCTGGCTTGGGCCGAAGCTGGAAAAAGCAGGCATAGTTTCACCCGACTTCAGTAAGGTTCACGGCAGGGAGGCAGGGAAGCTGCGCTCCGACTACCTCGATAAGGTCTACGAGTACATAAAGGCCTGGCTCGACCGCTATCCGAGTGGACTCGACGGGAGGATAATCAAGAAGAGGGAGGAGCAGAGGAAGCAGCTCGAGGAGTACTGGGGCATAGGCGATGAGGAGTGGTTCGACTACAGGTGGCAGTTCAGCCATGTCCTCAAGGGCAGGAAGGGCCTTGAAATCCTCAGAGAGCTCAACGAACTTGGCATCGTCAAGGTTCCAGAGGAGGATCTGGAAGAAGTCGAGAGAGCAGTCAAGTATCGCATTCCCTGGGGAATAACACCTTACTACCTCCACCTCTGGGACTTTAAGGAGCCCTACAAGGAGGACAGGCACGTCAGAAGGCAGGTGATGCCGCCCAAGTGGTACATGGACAACATGATACTCCACCGCAAGGACAGAGAGTACGCCTTCGACTTCATGGGCGAGCACGACACCTCTCCGATAGACCTCGTCACGAGGAGGTACGTGATGATAGCGATCCTCAAGGCCTTCGACACCTGCCCACAGATATGCGTCTACTGCCAGAGGAACTGGGAGGTCCTTGAACCCTTTATGGCAGGCTCGTTCCCGGGATGGGACAAGATAGAGAAGGCTATAGAGTGGTTCGGCGAGCGCGAGTCGATGATAGACGTGCTCATAACTGGAGGAGACCCCTTCGCCCTGAGCAACAAGATTATAGACAAGATAATGTCCCGTCTGAGCGAGTTCGACCACGTCATTAACATCCGCTGGGGAACAAGGATTCCAGTGACCGTCCCAATGCGCATAACTGAAGAGCTGGCCGAGATACTCGGATCGTACATCGAGCCAGGCAAGAGGAACGTGGCCGTCTCGACCCACGTAGAAACGGCCTACGAGGTGACCCCAGAGATGGCCAGGGCAGTCTACAACCTCAGGAGGCAGGGAATATACGTCTACAACCAGCTAGTCTACCAGAGAAACGTCAGCAGGCGCTTCGAGAACGTTGCACTTAGAATAGCCCTCAAGAAGATCGGCATCGATCCATACTACACCTTCTATCCCAAAGGTAAGATCGAGCAGAGAGACTATCTCGTGCCGATAGCGAGGGTCATCCAGGAGAGGAAAGAGGAGGCAAGGCTCTTACCGGGCCAGTTCAGGACGGACGAGCCGATCTTCAACGTGCCGAGGATGGGCAAGAACCACCTGAGGGCCTGGCAGGACAGGGAGCTCATAGCCATAAAGCCCGACGGAAGCAGGGTGTACCTCTTCCATCCGTGGGAGAAAGGCATCAGCGAGACGAAACTCTACACATACACAGACGTCCCAATAGAGGAGTATCTCCGCTATCTGGAGAGCATCGGGGAGAAGAGGGAGGACTACGAGACCATCTGGTACTACTACTGAGGACTTTCTACTCTTTTTGATATTTTACTGGCAAGAAAAGGTTATAAAGGGGCCCCAATTAGCATCGTGAGGGTCATCATGAGGATAGTCTTTGACATAGGCGGTTCAGTTCTCGTTCCGGACGATCCCGACATCGATTTTATCAAGGCCATCGCATATGAGCTCACCAAGATAAGCGAGGACCATGAGGTGGCTGTGGTAGTCGGCGGCGGCAAAGTGGCGCGCAAGTACATCAAGGCTGCGAAGACCTTCACGCCCAACGAGACCTTCAAGGACTACATAGGAATTCACATCACCAGGGCCAACGCAATGCTTCTAATAGCTGCGCTCGGCGAGAAAGCTTATCCCTTCGTCGTCCAGGACTTCAGGAAGGCCTGGGAGGTCATACAGCTCAAGAAGATACCCATAATGGGCGGAACTCACCCAGGACACACGACCGATGCGGTCGCTGCCCTTCTCGCCGAGTACCTGCAGGCCGACCTTCTGATCGTGGTCACCAACGTTGACGGTGTCTACGACAGCGATCCGAGGAAGAATCCTGACGCAAAGAAGCTCAACAGGATAACCGTCGACCAGCTCGTCGACATAGCGATGGAGGGCGAAAGCAAGGCCGGTGGAAGCGGCGTCGTCGATGCCCTTGCTGCGAAGTTCATCCAGCGCGGCAAGATAAGGACGTACATCGTGGGCAAGAAGGACGCCTACAGCCTCTTCGATGTGATAAAGGGTAAGCACAGCGGGACGGTTGTGGAGCCCTGAGGTTTTCTTTCCTTTTGACGGTTTTTAACGAAAACTTTTATAGTTCTGAGGAGTAAGGTATAGCCATGTGCAAGATGGCACACTTCGGGAACTGCGACCCCGAGACGGCCGACCAGGAGTACTGCATTTTTCACAAGCCGAACAAGACCGAGGAAGAGGCCGTAGAGTTCTACAGGAAGTTTCTGGAGAGGTTTAAGCCGAGACAAAGGGAGATTAAGAGAAGTGTGCCTCAAGGACAAAAAGTTGTTACATGTACTATTTTTGATATTCCTGTTGATTGTAGAGGATTCGTTTTCCCTAAAATTCCAAAAGATATGAAATCTCTATTTTCACATGCCATTTTTAGGAGAGGGGCAATATTTGATTGGACCATTTTTGAAGAACATGTCGATTTCACAGGAGCAGAGTTTTATGACTCTCCTAAAGGGAAAAGGTTCTTTGGAGGAGCTCGTTTTTATAAAGCTATTTTCAAAGGCAATGCGGATTTTGCGGGAGCGATATTCCATTGCAATGTCAAGTTTGAAGAAGTAGTTTTCGAAGGAGAAGCTTGGTTCGAGGGCTCTCATTTTGAACAAGTTACAGAGTTCACTAAAAGTAAATTTGAAGATATTGCAAACTTCGAATATGCAGTATTTGAAAAAGAGGTAAGTTTTTGGAAGGTTTCTTTTGGAAAAGAAGCTTGGTTTGTAGCAACTATTTTTAGGGGTGATGTAGATTTTGAGGAAACAACCTTTAATGAGGTTCCAATCTTTGCAGACTGGGAAGATTTTGCAGACGAAAATTGGAGGTCGCAGTATAAGTTTAAGTTTTATGGCAAACTGAACTTTTCTAATAGTGATATTCGCAAAGGAATAAAATTGGACCTTCCAAGTGAATGGTTCAAACTCCCAGAAGCCGAAATCGAAGCTCGCCGCGTCCAGCGTCTTAGCTATGAAAAAGAAGGCAAGCGCGACGAAGCCGACAGAATGTTCGTCCTCGAAATGCGCGCCAAAAGAAGGGCACGGCTAAGGAACGCACAGGGTAAGTTGGAGAAACTTAAAGCTCGCACTCACAACTTCATTGAATGGCTTTTGGGTGATCTGCCCTCAGAATATGGCACGAACTGGGTTCGGCTCTTTCTGCTTTCACTGCTCGTTATTATTGGCAACGCGGTTCCATACACCCTCTGGAGCGCCTACATTGACGGCTTTCCTCAAACCTCAAATTACCTCGTCCGCTTCGCCGACGCCCTCTACTACTCCCTCGTCACCTTCACAACCCTCGGCTATGGCGACATGCACCCGACCGGCTGGCTCAAAGCCTTGAGTGCCATTGAAGCCCTCACCGGTGCCATCTTCATGGCGCTTATCGTCGCCGTCATAGCAAGGAAGTGGATGCGCTAACCAACCTTCGGTTAAGGGCAGATTTTTATATCCCTCCTTCCTCTTTTCTCCGGTGGTGTCTATGAAAATCGTGGTCATCGGTTCTGGAACTGCCGGAAGCAACTTCGCCCTTTTTATGAGGAAGCTCGACAGGAAGGCGGAAATCATCGTCATCGGAAAGGAGGAGACGATGCAGTACTCGCCGTGTGCGCTCCCCCACGTGATAAGCGGCACGATAGAGAAGCCCGAGGACGTTATCGTCTTCCCGAACGAGTTCTACGAGAAGCAGAAAATAACCCTCATGCTCGGCACCGAGGCCAAGGAGATAGATAGGGAGCGGAAGGTTGTCATTACAGACAAGGGCGAAGTTCCCTACGACAAGCTCGTTCTGGCTGTAGGCTCAAAGGCCTTCGTCCCGCCGATCAAGGGCGTCGAGAACGAAGGCGTCTTCACGCTCAAGAGCCTCGACGACGTGAGGAAGATAAAGGCCTACATAGCCGAGAGGAAGCCGAAGAAAGCCGTCGTCATCGGTGCTGGCCTGATCGGTCTTGAAGGCGCGGAGGCCTTCGCAAAGCTCGGCATGGAGGTCCTCGTCGTCGAGCTGCTGGACAGGCTTCTGCCCACGATGCTGGACAAAGATATCGCCAAGCTCGTTCAAACGGAGATGGAGAGGCACGGCGTTTCCTTCCGCTTCGGCGTCGGTGTGAGCGAGATAATAGGCAGCCCCGTCAAGGCCGTAAAAATTGGTGACGAGGAAGTCGAGGCTGATCTGGTTCTCGTCGCCACCGGTGTGAGGGCCAACGTTGACCTCGCTAAAAAAGCGGGCCTCGAAGTTAACCGCGGAATAGTTGTCAACGAGCACCTCCAGACGAGCGACCCTGACATATACGCGATAGGCGACTGTGCGGAAGTTATTGACGCCGTTACTGGAGGGAGAATCCTCAGCCAGCTGGGAACTTCTGCAGTGAGGATGGCGAAAGTGGCAGCGGAGCACATAGCAGGAAAGGACGTCTCCTTCAGGCCCGTCTTCAACACGGCAATAACCGAGCTCTTCGGCCTTGAGATCGGCACCTTCGGCATAACGGAGGATAGGGCGAAGAAAGAGGGCATCGCGATAGCCGTTGGTAAGTTCAAAGGCTCCACCAAGCCCGAGTACTATCCCGGCGGCAAGCCGATAACCGTGAAGGTCATCTTCAGGAAGGACGATAGAAAGCTCATCGGAGCGCAGATAGTCGGCGGCGAGCGCGTCTGGGGCAGGATAATGACGCTCTCAGCTTTAGCACAGAAAGGTGCAACTGTCGAGGACGTTGTTTACTTAGAGACCGCCTACGCCCCGCCGATAAGCCCGACGATAGATCCGATAAGCGTTGCAGCCGAGATGGCTTTGAGGAAGTTCAAGTGACACCTCTTTTCTCTTCACATTTTAGCAAACTTTAAGTCCATTCTGGCAAACTTGGGTTTTAGATGATGCTAGTGAAGGTTAGCGATAGGAATAAGATACTGCTTGGAATCGGGACCGGAGTGCTGCTGGCGTCGAGCCTGAGGATCTTCGTTGCCGGCGCTTATTCCAGCCTTGAGAAGACGTTCTTCTACGGCGTGAACTTCCCATCGGGACTTGATATAATACTCCTCATACTCGCCTCCATCTCGTTGGCAAAATGAGCAGAAAAGCTGGAGCGGCCCTAATGGCGGCCTACGCGGTGGCTTCCCTTGCCTTTGCATCAGCCATAGCTCTCGTCGAGAGCGCTAAGGGCAGCAGGGGTGGGGTAATCGGCGCCGCTTACCTCTTCCTCGTGGCAACTTTGGCTTTGGGTGCCTACGTCGGCATGGACATCGGTTTGGCGTTCATGGATGACAACCTTGAAGCCCTAATTCTAGCCGCTTCCGTGATCTACGCCCTCGCGAGCTACGGTGGAAGTACCGAGGTTAGGCTTCCAAACGCGAAAGAAATAGTGGGCCCGCTTCTCGGCCTCGCAGTGGTTTCGGTAATAGTTCTCGCCCTCTTCAACGTGGGCCCAACTTACGTTGAAGCCAAGAAGGAAGTCCTCATCTGGAGCTACAACGTCCACCAGGGCTTCGGGCCTTACCAGGGGACGTTCAACGGCTACGAGCTGATTAATCTCCTGAAGGAGCAGAAACCCGATATCTGGGCGGCTCAGGAGGTCGTCGGTGGAATGATCGGCAACGGCTACCAGGATATCCCTCTGATGATCTCCGCATACCTCGGCTACGCCTATGAGTACAAACCGGCCGTTGAAGGAACCCACGGCATAGCGGTCTTCTCGCACTGGCACATGAAGACGGAGAGTGAACTCAACCCCGAGAGCCTCGGACAGGCGAGGTCAGCCCAGAAGGTAACCATCGATGAGCTCGAATTAACCCTCGTCAACGTGCACATGGGGCTGAACGAGACAGAGAGAGCAATGCAGGCGGGAGAGCTCCTCAAGTTCGCGGAGAGCGAGCCGGTAGCCCATATAATAGCAGGCGACACTAACGTCGAACCGGACGAGGAGGCGATAGCAATACTTACGCGCAACTACTATAACTCCTTTGAGAAGAGGCCGCCATACACTTTCAAACTGGGGCAACATCGACATCGAAAACATCGACCACATCCTGCTCAAGAAGGACTGGCCGGCAAAGGTCAAAGACTACGGATGCCTCTGCGATGTGGAAGTTTCCGACCACAGGCCGATATGGGCCGTCATCGAGCTACCGTGAGGTTTTTACTCTTCCAACCTTTTTTGAAAATTGAACCACAACTCTTAAATTCCAAACCAGACGTATCTCCGCCCGGTGAAAAATATGAAAGAGATTTCATTGGTTCTGGTGTCCATTGCAACCGTTATTATTCCTCCCCTCGTCATGAGACACTGGGGCCGCAAAATCCTGAGAGAAGAGCTACCAAAGAAAGAGAAAAACTATAATCTGCTGAAGGCTGAGGTGGTCTGCATTTTCGGGGCCTTCATACTCTACTTGCCTGCGATGATAGCCCTCGGAGCCCTTGACTGGGCCTCTGACATAGTGGATAATCTCCCCCTACCCGAAATATTCAAGGTGTTTGCATTTGCAGCAATCCTGATCTTCCCGCTTCTGCTGTCAATCTTCCTCATCATCTACGAGACCGTCAAAGTAGGGGTGAATATTACAGAGGAAAAGATTGAAAATCCAAAAAAGGAGGTTCTGAAAGTTCTCGCACTTATTCTTGGTCCAACAGTTGGCTTTGCCTTTATCTGGCTGCTGCTGATACTCTACCTGCCAGAGAGTTTGACCTCAAAGTGGTGGTTTGACCTGCTCATGTACTCAACCCTAATACTCGCTTTCTTTGCGCTCTTTCCACTCATCCTCATTAGAGTTGGGACAAAGAGCGAGCTCGACCCCGAGCTTAAGGCCGAGCTCATGAGGTTCTGTGAGGAGCAGGGAGTTAAAGTCAGGGGCATCATCGTTAAAGGAAAGCCCGGTCAAAAGCTCGCAAACGCCATGGTTACGGGTATAATCCCCCGCTACCGCTACGTTGTTTTAACCCACTATCTGGTTGATAACTTCGAAGAGGACGAGATTAAAGCGGTCTTAGCCCATGAGATTGGGCACATAAAAGGAAAGCACCTCTGGATAAACGCGGCTTTGAGCATCGGTTGGTTCATCTTCTGGATAGGACTCATCTACATCCTCCACAAATTCAACGTTCAGCTGTTCTCATCGCCGTGGGTTTTCTTCGGCGTTTTCTTCTTTGCCTTCTACTTCTGGCTCTTTGTTATTGAATCAAGAATAGCCATAAGGAACGAGTTCAAGGCAGATGAGTTCGCGGCGAATGTCGTGGGGCTTGAGCCAACTCTAATGGCACTTAAAAAGCTGGCTGAGCTCAACTTGCTGCCGGAAAAAACAGGGAAATGGTTTAACCTGTTGAACAGACACCCTTCGATTGAAAAGAGGATAGAGCATTTAAAAGAACTGGAGGGTCGGAGATGAAATTGCTTCAGTTTGTTAAAGATGACCCTGGAAGGACGGTGATTATCTGCGGGCTTTTCTTAATGGTTCTGGGACTCCTCTTTCGTGACGGCAGTGCGCTATCTCTGAGCGTGATGTTTCTTTCGACTGGTTTAATCCTTCAGCGGAGGGGACGGCATTGAAACAAATTAAAAAGGAGGCATGAATAATGAAAAAGCTCAGCATCCTGTTGCTGGTCGTTTTTCTGGTCGGAATTGGTGCTGGATGTATATGGGAGAACACGGGGACATCCACTACGCCCGCGGCAACGTCAAACACATCATCCCCAAAAGTAGTCCTCCAGCCCAAGCACTACCCGACGGAGGAGCTCCTCAAAAACATGAGGAGTATAAAGCAGTTCACCTACCTCGAAAACACAAGCATGATACTTCACGTCAGGATCTCTCAGGGGAACGTTACCCGGGATGAAGGCAACGTTACTGTGATTTACAAACGGAAGGGCTATATCGATCTTGATAGCAAGGAAGCCGACGTCAACACTACGACCAGGACATTTCCGGGAGGGGCCGCCGTTTTCTCGCGCCAGATTATAAAGGACGACGAAATCTATGTCTTTTCAAGCGGAACATGGCAGAAGATGACGAACGAGACCCTCGGAATTGATCCGGAGACCATTTTAAACCTCACCTGGGAATACAACATCGTGAGCTTCGTGGCAAAGTATCTACAGGAAGAACCATCCAACACAACCATCGAAAACGATACGCAGCTGCTTTACTATCAGATAACAAAGGAAGACCTCGATGCCATGACTAAGCTGTTCATAGGCTCCAATGCGAACATGACGTTCAACGTTACCAACGGCATCCTTGAGGTCAGGTTCAGGGATGGCGTTCTTGTCGGAGGCAGAATAGCCTATCAAATGGAGATCCGTATCTGGGGCAAGGACATCTACGGTCAGGAATTTGAAGTATATGAAAAAGGCCACGTCTACGATGAGTTCGTTGTTAGGGACATAAACGTCAAGAAGCCCGTCAAAAAGCCCGTTTCTTACCGTGCGTAAGGGAAAGCTTTTTGGAGCTTCTTTCCAACTTTTCACGATGTTTCCGGGCAGAAGAAAAGTCAGCAAGCTAATGGCCTACATCCTGCGGCACTCGCCGGAAGAGTTCGGACTGAGGCCTGACGTGGAGGGCTTCGTGCCCCTTTCCGAGCTCGTCGAGGCCCTAAAAACTGTCTATCCAGACGTTACGGAGGAGTTCGTACGCGAAGTAGTCGCCCGCGATGCGAAGGGCCGCTACGAGATTCAAGGAGACAGAATACGCGCCCGCTACGGCCACAGCTTTCCGGTGAGTCTAAACCACGAAGAAGACACCGAGAGCCGCTTCCTCTACCACGGCACGCCGAGGAGGAACCTCGAGAGCATTCTCCGCGAGGGGTTGAAGCCCATGAGGAGGCAGTTCGTCCACCTAAGCACGAGCAAAAGCGAGGCAATCAAAACCGGCAGGCGGCACGGGCGGGACGTGGTTCTTCTGGTAATAGACGCCGAATGCCTCCGAAAGAAAGGCCTGAAGGTTTACAAAGCCGGGAAGAACGTCAGGATAGTCGAGAAAGTCCCACCGGAGTGCATCACTCTGGCAGTCTAAGCGCGAAGAGGAAAGCTACTCCGAGAGGCACGAGCGTGCTTGTGAAGTTCAGCTCAAAGCTTATGGCGGAGAGATAGCCTCCGAGTAATGGACCTACGACCCAGCCGAGGCTCATCATAGCGTTGAGCAGGCCCATAGCCTGACCCCTCTCCGTCGCCCTGACCTTCGTGGCAACATAGGTCGAGGAGGCGTTTAGGGTCAGTGACCACTTGACGCCCGAAAGGAGGGCCACGACGATCATCAGGTAGAGATTCTTCGCGAAAGCGTAGCCTAGGAAAGCGATGGCGTAGCCGGCTATCGCCAGCAGGTAGAATTTCTTGGCGCCGTAGCGGTCAATCAGCTTCCCGAGGTAGTATCCGCTCACCGCCGCCGCTAAAGAGTCTATTCCAAAAAGTATCCCGACCCACTCGCTCCCAAAGACCTCCTCAAAGTAAACCGAGACCACTGAATAGACCTGACCGGAAGCTATCATTACGAGCAGAACTGTAAAGTAGAAAAGGCCCAGATGGCCCCTCATGAGCCGCTTGAATGCCGCACCCTGGAAGGTTGCCTTCTCGCTTTCCCGCCCTTCCTGGACGAGTATAAGCTTTCTTGGAGCCCTTTTCGGCCTCGGCCTCTCCCTGAGGAGGAGAACTATCGCAGAGGAAAGGACGAGGAGAGCCCCTGCTATGAGGAAGATTCCCCTAATTCCAATGTATTTTATGAGGAAGCCGCCGATGAAGTTGCCCAGCATGTAGCCCGCGTTCTCAATCGAACCGAAGAGCCCGTAGGCTGAACCCACACGGGTCGAGAGCTCCGCTATCAGCGCCGAATGGGCAGGCATAATGGCTGAGCCGAGTGCCCCCTGAAACGTCCTCAGGGTAAGCAGGGCTAACGGAGTTGAAACGACCGCCATGAGGGCATAGAAGGTCCCCGTAGAGAACAGGCCGAAGGATATGAAGGCCTTCCTGTTCCTAGTCCTATCGGAGAGATAGCCAAAGGGATACTGGAAGACTGTCGAGGTCAGGTTGAAGGCGACGCTTAAAAGCCCGACCATCAGCATGCCGCCGCCGAGGAGCTTCATGTAGACGCTGAGATATGGAAACGCCATGCCAAAGGCCGCGTTGGCGATGAACATACTCACCGCTAGCAGGACCACGTTCCTGCGCTTGATCCTTATTCTGCGAATCTTCCCTGCCTTCTCGCGCCTCCCTTGCGTTACGACGAGCTCCCTTCTGCTCATCGCTCGCGCCTATGGGAAGCCTCTTATAAAACTTCCTCCAAGGTGATTTTAGGCTGAGGATTTATTATGGCGCTGAAGCATCTCGATGGTTCTCTCTTCAGAACACGACCTTTGAGAGAACTTGGGAAAAGTGCCAATGTTTATGGAGAGATAAAAGATACAAGAGAGACACCCTAAACCCTCCTCACAGCAACACCATCGGTCGGGAGGACAAGATAGTAGTCGGCCTCCCAGTTGAAGGTACGCTGGTACTCCTCTAAGACTGTCCTAGCAATGCTCAGTGCCCTGTCACTATCGACTATCGCTATGGCCGAACCGCCGAAACCTGTTCCCGTGAGCTTCGCGCCGTAGGCGCCGAGCTGGAGGGATCTACGAACGAAGAAGTCCAACTCTTCACAGCTTACATCATAGCTCCTCGCAAGATCCCAGTGAGAAGCTGTGATAAGCTCTCCCAATGTGTCTACATCCCCCTCCCTGAGTGCATCTCTTGCCTCTAGAACGCGCCGGTTTTCTCTAACGATGTAGCCAAAGAGGCGCCTGTAGAGGGAGGGGATGTTTCTCAGCTCTGCCTCCTCAACCTCCTTGGAAGTTCTCTTACCGAGAAGCCCTAAGGTTTCTTCTGCAACCTTCCTACGCTCCGCGTAGGCTGAGTTGGCCAGCTCCCTCTTGACACCGGTATAGAAGACGATCGCCTGAATGTCCCTCGGGAATTTTATGTATTCGTGCCTCAGCGTATCAGTATCAAGGAAAATGACGTGCCCCCTCTTTCCATGGGTCATGGTGAACTGGTCGAGTATTCCACAGGGGACACCCACAAACTCGTTTTCGGCCTTCTGAGCCAGGAGGGCCATTTCTATGGGGAGTAATCTCAGTTTATATGCCTCGTTGAGAAACGCCAGAACGGCAAGCTCAAGACTCGCTGAAGAACCCAAACCCGAGCCTATAGGCAGGTCTCCATTCAGAATTCCCTTCATGCCGCCTACTTCATGCCCTTCTTCCCGGAGAACCCAGAAGATTCCCTTTATGTAGTCCGCCCAGTCCCCACTCCTTCTGATGTCATCGAGCGAGAACTCCTTGACCTCACGGAATATCTGCGAGTAAACCCAGATCTGCTCGTCCTCCCTGGCATGCAGAACCGTGTGGATGTTTATTGCCATCGGCATGGCGTAGCCAAGGGCGTAGTCAGTGTGCTCACCGATAAGATTCACCCGACCGGGAGAATCAACGCGATACATGATTTCACCCACGAAAATTCGGCGAGAAGATATTTAAGGATAGCGAAGGAAAAAGAAAGGACTTCACCCCATCTGGAGGGCTTGGCCCCTGAGCTCACCACGCTCAAATCTGTATGGGTCATACCACTCGACTGGAAGGCTCGTTCTACCCTTGGTTATCAAATCGGCGACCATCTCCGCAACGGCCGGGGCCATCATGAAGCCGTGGCCGGAAAAGCCGGCGGCAATGTAGTAGTCGTTCAGCTCCCCGATTTTTCCTATGGCAGGGTTGCTATCAGGCGTTTTAGCATAGTAGCCCGCCCATGTTCTGAGTATAAGAAGCTCCCTCAGGGCCGGGATTATCCTGGTGAAGTAGTAGCTCACCTCGCGCATGAACTCATAGGTCGGATTGAGGTCGTAGGTCGGCCCCAGCTCGTAGCCGACGCCTCCAACAACGCCGCCGTGGCTGGTCTGGGTCAGATAAGCGTGGCCGTACTTGAAGGAAATGACCATCGGCTTTATCGCGCCCTTCCTTATTGGCTGCGTTATCACCGCCTGATGTTTGTAAGGCTCTATCGGAATAGGAGTCTTTATTCCGGCCATTGCGTTGATTAGCTTGGCCCACGCGTTGGTGGCGTTAACGACGATGCCCGTCTTGATAACTCCCCTGTTGGTCTTGAGACCCTTTATCTCACCGTTCTCGATGATAAAATCCTTGGCCTCCGTGTACTCAACCAGCTTAGCCCCAAAGCGCTCGGCGTTGAGGGCGAATGCAGCGGTCGAGTAGAAGGGATCGGCCTTTCCATCAGTGGGGTTCCACGATGCCGCTATGACCTCACTTATGTCAAGGAGCGGGACTATCTCCTTCGCCTCTTCTGGAGTTATGAGCCTCGTCGGGACGCCGAAGCGGTTCTGGATGGCTATGTTCCTCTTGAACTCCTCGACCTCATCATCGTCGTAGAGCAAGAATAGATAACCTGTCTGCTCGAAGGAGAAGCCGTACTCTTCACTATAGTGCTTCCAGAGCTCGACGGAGCGCTTCATGACCTGAACGTTGGCCTCGTCGTTGAACTGCTGCCTTATGCCAGTTCCACAACGGAAGGTCGAGCCTGAGCCTACGAAGCGCTTCTCTATGACGGTGACCTCCTCACCGCGTTTAGCTAGCTCGTGGGCAAGGGTCACACCTATTATTCCCCCGCCGATGATAACGATTTCGCTTCTTTCGGGAAGTTCTTTCGTCGGCATAAGCCATCATCCCCCAGCGGCGGTAACCTTCATCTTCACGTTCTTGAGCGGCGGTCTCGCTACCGGCAGGTCAATTTTCGCCATGTCTAGGTTGGCCCTCTGGGAAACCACCACCGCGCCGTTAAAGAGGCAGAAGCGACCTTGGCAGAAGCCCATGGCCAGGTGGGTGAGACGCTTGATTATTTGAAGGTCTGTTATACCACTTCTCACCACATCGTCGACCTTCTTCAGCGAGACGTCGCAGCCACATATCTGGACGTCCTCCAGACTAAAGGCGTCGAACTCTATCTTGTGGATGGTGATAGCCTCAGGCTCGTACTCCCTCAGCTTCTTCTCATAAACACACGGCTGGGCTTCGTAGCCGAACTCTCCAAGGATGTATGCCCCAACGAGTCTGCCTTCAAGGTAGTTGGCATAGTGGGGCTTTATGCTGACGGCGCTTCCAGCGACGTAGATGCCGTCCCTTATTCTGTGCTGGGAGTCGAGAACTGGCATGTAGTAGCCTCTCTTGAAGCGAAGCTTTCCGCCGGCCTGGGTTATCGGGTTTATGTCCGGCCTTCTGCCATCAGAAACTATCACAGCGTCAACCTCGTAAACGTTGCCGTTCATATCTATCAGCTTTTCAACCTTTTCCGTTCCTTCAACGCGCTTCGGGTTTGGGACGACGATGTACTCGATACCCCATCTCTCAAGCTCAGGAACGATGTCCTCCGGCCTGCTCCCGACGACTGCGACTTTTTTGCCGGGAGCGACACCCCAGACGTTCATGACCTCAAGGGCAAAGTCGCGCCTGAAAACGCCCGGAATGTCGTTGTTCTCAAAGAGGAGAATATTGTCAACTGCTCCAACGGCCAAAACAACGCGTCTCGCCATGAGTTCTATAAGCTGATCTCCCTTAACGATGGGAACCAGGAAGTACTCCCCCTTGTCGAAGATTCCCAACGCTATCGTTTTCCTGAAAACGCGAACGTTGTCGTTGAACTGGGCAACGAGTGACTTTATAACCTCCTTTGGTTCACCATCAAAACCTTCCTGTGGGAGGCCCTTGAGCCACATGTCTCCGCCGAGCCAGCCGCGCTCCTCAATGAGGGCGACCGTCAGATGCTCCTGAAGCTCAAGTGCTGCCCCTATTCCGGCGGGGCCAGCACCTATAACGGCCACATCCACGACCTGTCTCGTTACGGGTTTGCTCTCATCTACTTCAACAGTCTCCTGAAAATCACCGTAGTTCTGACGCTCTATCCTCATGCCATCCTTTACAACCGTTTTTCTGCCGTTGATGTTCTTCACGCCGTTGACGACCATCGGAACGGGGCCGAACGTAAAGGCCCCTCTCTTTCTACCCTCGGTGCTCGTGGTGAGCCAGTAGATGCCGTTAGCCAGAAGGGCAACAGTGAGCTTTTCACCCTCATAGGCCTCGAGGGATTTCCCCTCAAAGTAAATCGTGATTCTCTTAGAAGGGTCTTTTTCCGTCAGGTCGAGCGGTCTCATGCTCCCACCTCTGGATTTTCTAAAAGCAGGCGTTCTAAGATGATCACCAATGCTTATAAACGTTAGGCTGACCAAAAATGGTTTACAACATTTGGTTAAATTACACCGGAATCCGCCGATGGGAGCAATTATCCTCCACCCGCCTCAGACCATTAAAAACATCCCGATGACTAAAGGAATGACATATAAACAACACACAAGAAAGAAACGAGCTAACATTATCGTGCGTGAATCTCCACTATGTCCCCATCCTCCAGCACGTGGTCGGCCCCAACCCTCTGGCCCGGGAACTTGACGCTCTTACCCCAGACACGGGCATATCGGAAGTTCTTGGCAAAGTCCTTGTGAATTCTTTCCGCCAGATCCATGACCGTTGAGCCCTTCTTGAGCGGCACCGGGGGATAGGCCGGCTCTTCCCCGGGACTCTTCGTGAAGACCCTTATTATTCCAGCCAGCTCGTACAGCTCGTCCTTGAGCTTGTCGAGGTTTATCTTCCTCCTCGCGGAGATTGGGATGATTTTGAATCTGTCTCCGTAAGCCTGGACGAGCCTCTCGTAGTTCTCTTTGCTTCCAGGGGCGTCGCCCTTGTTAGCAATGATTATAGCCCTCCTCCAGACGAGGCTCTCGTCTAAAGCGTCGGCGAACTCCTCCAGAGTCACGGGCTCCTTAACGGTTATCTCAGCTGAGTGAATCCTCTCCTCGCGGAGCATCTTCATGACTTCACTTATGTCGCCCTTTATGTTCTCCTGACCGTTGATGATTATTCCACCGCTCGCTGTCCTCTTTATCTCGACCCTTGGACGGCGCTTGTTGAGCTTTATTCCCGCCCTCTCGAACTCCCTCAGGAGGATTTCCATCTGCTTTACGGGATCCTGAGAGAGGTCAACGACGATGGCTATAGCATCGGCGTTCCTTATAACACTCAGGAGCTGGGGTCCCATGCCCTTTCCGAGGGCGGCACCCTCGACGAGGCCGGGCACCTCAACGAGCTGTATCTGAACATCCTTGTGATGCATCATTCCAGGGATAGGTTCGACTGTTGTGAAGGCATAATCAGCCACGTCGATATCAACGTTTGTCAGCGCCTTCATGAGGGAGGACTTTCCTACATTCGGAAGGCCAGCCAAGACTATCTGAGCAGCACCCTCCTTCCTCACGCTGAAGGAGTAGCCGCCACCCTTCTTCTGAACCTGCCTCTGCTTTTCAAGCTCCTTCCTCAGCTCAGCCAGCTTTCGCTTTATCTGGAGCCTGAGCTTCTCCGTTCCCTTGTGCTTGGGAACGGTGGAGTACATTTTCTCGAGGGCCCGAATCTTCTCTGGAATCGTCTTGGCGTTCCGGTATTCCTCCTCAGCTGCTAGGTACTCCGCTGTTACGTTGGTTGGCATGGCTGACCCTCCAGAAGCCTCTGGATTAAAGAGCGGATGGCGTTTTATAAAAGTATGGTTCTCTAAAATCGCCAAGTTTATATAATCATCCGAAAATTTTTTAGGGGTGGTGATGCTCATGCGAATGGGTTTGGACGAAATAGACAAAAAGATTCTCGCCATACTCCAAAAGAACAGCAGAACGCCCCTGCGGGAGATCTCCAAGGAGGTCAATCTGGCCGAATCGACCGTTTACGAGAGGATAAAGAAGCTGAAAGAGAAAGGCATCATAAAGAAATTCACCGTCATTCTCGACCCCGATTCTCTCGGCTTCAGGATTCTCGCGTTTATACTCATAAAGTCCAAGGCCGGCAAGTATTCCCACGTCGCCCAGGAGCTTACGCAGTACCCGGAGATAGTCGAAATCTATGAAACCACCGGCGACTACGACATGCTCGTGAAGATAAGGACAAGTGGAAGCGAGGAGCTCAACGAGTTCCTCGACACCATCGGTGAAATCGAGGGCGTTGAGGCGACCCATACCATGGTCGTGCTCAAGGTCCACAAAGAGACGACGGAACTTCCGCTATAATGCCCGTTTTTGTCCACAAAAGCTTATAAGTGTCCCATTTCTATTTCTCTCTGAGCGTTAATATGGGGGTGTTCCTATGAAGGTACTGTTTCTGAGCGCGGATGGTTTCGAGGATCTGGAGCTGATATACCCGCTCCATAGGATAAAAGAGGAAGGCCACGAGGTTTATGTCGCCAGCTTTCAGAGGGGCAAGATAACCGGAAAGCACGGGTACAGTGTTAACGTTGATCTGACTTTTGAGGAGGTTGACCCCAACGAGTTCGATGCCCTCGTTCTTCCAGGTGGGAGGGCCCCGGAGATAGTCAGGCTTAACGAGAAGGCAGTTATGATAACCAGAAGGATGTTCGAGGACGACAAGCCGGTCGCGAGCATATGCCATGGGCCGCAGATACTCATCTCCGCCAAAGTCCTTAAAGGCAGGAGGGGAACCAGCACGATAACCATCAGGGACGACGTGATAAACGCAGGGGCAGAATGGATCGATGCAGAGGTCGTCGTCGACGGCAACTGGGTCAGCTCAAGGCACCCAGGCGACCTGTACGCCTGGATGAGGGAGTTTGTGAAGCTCCTCCACTGAGCTCCAACTTTTCTTGTTAACTTCTCTCCGGCATAAGCCTTATACAGAAAAGTGATGAGATCTTTCACAGGTGTAAGCAATGAAAAGGCAAGGCAGGACTCTCGGTGCACTCCTAGCATTAATCCTCGTGGCAGTTCTTGTGGGTGCGGCGGTGACGTTAGCCTTAGCGCTCCACGGCGACATTGAGATCATCAGAGGTATAATCCCAAAAAAGACCGCCGGAGTACTCGTTGAGTTTGGAAAGTTCAGTGCGTCCTCTCTTGTTGTCAGGGGCACCGTGGGAGATGTATACGTGGTCAAGGCGAACGTGAGCGGCATAGTGGTCAAGAGCAACCTTCCAATAAACGTTAGCTTTGAAAACGGCGTCCTCGAAGTGTACTGCCCGATTAAAGAGGGCATTATCGGCAAAAGGAACATCTGCAACGACTACAAGAACGGCACCGTTGTGGTAGAAGTTGGTGGAGAGCTCGAGTACCTGGGCATAAGAGACGCCGTCGGGGAGTTTCTGGTCTCGGCAGGAGTCAAGAGAATAACCGTAAGGCACGTCGTTGGCGATTTCGACGGCCAGAGCTGGGCGGGGTACACGATCGAGAACTCGGTTGGAGATATAACGCTCCACGCCAGCGATCACGTGAGCATCAACAATGTGGTTGGCGATATCATAGTAATCGTCCCGCCGGACTTTGGTGTGGCCCTAAACGCCGAAGATGTTGTGGGAGACGTTAAGAGCACAACGAGCGGGAACAACGGCACGATAGTCGTTTCGATTTCCAATGTGGTCGGTGATGTGAGCATCAAGGGGTGACTTTTTAAGCCCCTTCCCCTTCTTACAACTGGTGAGGAGAAGTGGTGAAGAAACTGATGCGCTCAAAGGAGAACAGGGTCTTTCTCGGGGTTATTGGAGGGATAGCCGAGCACCTTGAAGTAGACCCGACGCTCCTCAGGATTATCTTTGTTGTCCTGCTGGTATTCAACCCCTTCGCGATGGTTCTGCTCTACTTCCTGCTTGCCCTTGTCCTGCCAGAGGAGGGGGACGAGGAGAAGCCCATCGAGGAGAGGCTCAACGAGCTGGCGGACGAGACTGGAAAGAGGATCAACGAGATCTTCTCAGGGAACGATAATACTAAAGCCCTCGCGGTAATACTGATAGTAATCGGCGCGGCCCTTATAGCAAAGCCCCTCTTCCCATTGATAATCGACCCTGTTGGAGGAACGACGCTCCTCGCCGCTACGCTCCTTGTGATAGGCATAATACTGCTGACGAAGGGTGATTAAGATGAGAACGCTCGGAATAATCTTCGTTTTCCTTGGGTTCGTCCTCCTGCTGAAGCAGTTCAATCCAGCTTTCATAGCCTGGCTCCAGCCCTACGCGGGGGCCATAAAGGATGCCTTCTGGGGCGTTACGCTGATAGCCTTCGGCCTCTACATGCTGACAAAGAGAACCGCGAGGAGGATTGTGCTGATCCTCTACCTCATCTATCTGCTCCTCTATCTGGTGGTCTGAATGGAGCGGTGGAGGATCATAAAGGCCTTCACCCTCGGCCCGCTCATTGAAGCCACTATCCCGAAGCCTGGCAACGTAAACCGCTTTAGGGACTTCGAGGATCTGACCTTTTACCACTTCCTCTTCGCTGAAACTGCCGTTATAGACATCTACTACGAGGCCGTTAAGGTCGGCGAGCTTCTTCGGAAAGGAGCCCTCCTACCGAGTGAGGCAGGAATCGGCGAGCTGATTAGGAGGGCGGTTCAGAACTCGAGGGAAGCACAGAACGCCAATCCCAACTTTGGCATAATAACCCTATCCATTCCGCTGATGATTGCCCTATCAATGGGCAGGAACATGCTCGATGCCAGGGAGAAGGTGAAGCTCCTCATCGAGGAATCCATCGTGAGAGATACCATGGAGCTATACCGTGCGATAAGGATAGCCAACCCGAAAGGCATCCCCAGTGGCGTTAAGTACGATGTCTACAGCGACGATTCCTTCAGGGAGCTCTTCCAGGATGGAATAAACCTAGCAAGGCTCGCTGAGATAAGCTGCGAGAGGGAGCTGATATTCTGCGAGTGGCTTAACCAGTACGAGCTGAGTTACAATACCTTCGCGAGGCTTTACGAGCTCGTCAGGAGGAGACCGCTTGAGGAAGCAGTACAAACGGCTTTTCTGGAGCTTTTGGCGAGCAACCTCGACACGCTCATCATCAGAAAAGCTGGCATAGAAGAGGCAAAGCTCGTCCAGAGAAAGGCGGGGGAAGTCCTGGAAGGTAAGCTTACGCTCGAGGAGTTTGACTCATTTATGAGGGAAAAGAAGGACTTAAGGAACCCCGGAAGCCTGGCAGACGTAATGGCAGTAGCGTTGAGTCTCCTTATCTTAAGGGGCTACCGTTTCACTCCAGAACTCTGAACCGCTTTGCCCCGCCGAGACCAAAGCCCAGAACCTTACTGTCAACAACAACCGCGTCCTTTCCGAGTTCATCGAGGATGCGGAGCTTTAATCCTGAAAGCTCGAGGACTTCCTCCTCACCGCCGAACTCCTCGTTCACCTGCCCTTTTATGAATTCGTAAGCTTCGAAGCCGACGAGAACAACATCGGGCTCGTAGCCGTCGAGCTTTAGCTCGTTGGCCTTCTCCTCAATCAGGCTTAGAACCCTGATCAAATCTCCTCTCATACAACCACCGAAAAAAGTTGGAGAAGGAGCTTAAAAGTCTTCCTCAGAGGCCGAAGGCGCCTTTTATGCCGTTTATTATCATCTGAACGGCCATGGACGTTAGTATGAGACCCATCATCCTCGTCATGACCTTGATTCCGACCCTCCCGAGTTTGGTTTTGATCTTGTTAGCCGAGCACAGGACGAGCCATACCGTGAGACCTATTGCCATTATGCTGGCTATGACCGTCACTTTCTCCGGAAGACTAATGCTCTTGGCGGTGTAAATCATCACCGTCGTTATCGCACCCGGACCGGAGATCAGCGGGATGGCAAGGGGGATTATCGCAACCTCCTCAAGGGTCACCACTTCCTCGTCGAACTCCTCTGTTTCTTCCCGGCTTATCTTGATTGAAGAGAGTCTTCCTGAGAGCATGTCCATGGCCATTCGGAAGAGAAGAATGCCGCCGGCTATGGCGAAGGCATCTATACTAGAGCCGAAGAACCGAAATATCCACTGGCCGATGAGGGCAAAGGTTACGAGCGTTACCACTACCGTTATGGTAGTTTTCCTTGCTATCTCTCTTCTCTCGCTCCATGAAAGGTCGTGAGTGACGCCTAGGAAGACTGGCACCGCTCCAACGGGATTCGTTATCGCAAAGAGGCCACCGTAGAGTATGACAAAGTGCTTGAGGAGCTCTATCACTTTACCACCCTCGGCGGCTGAAAGAAAAGAGGTTAAAAAGCTAACTCTTGATAATCTCGAAAGAGTACGTAAGCTCCGCCCCACTGAGCTTTATGTGGGCCGAGGCGGAGCAGTATTTGTCCTGACTCAGCTCTATCGCGCGTTTGGCTTTCTCCTCACTCACGTCACCGTAAATTTTGTAATGGATGTGAACCTTCTTGTATATTCTCGGGTGCTCCTCCCTTCTTTCACCGCCGATTTCGACTTCCAGGCCCTCAATCGGCTCGCGCATCTTCTGGAGTATCATAACCACATCATAGGCGGTGCAGCCAGCAACGCTCAGAAGGAGAAGCTTCATGGGGCTTATGCCACCCTCACCGAGGATAACGGAGCAGCTATTGTTCTTTATCCTTCCGATGAACTGATAGTCCTTGAACCACTCCACCCGGCCTTTAACTTCGTCCCCCATATTTTTCACCCGTAAAAGTAAACACAATTTCTTTTAAGGCCTTTTCGTAGGCACAAACATGTATATACGGCCCTTTGACCCATGGAAGGCAAAGCTCTGTACATGTCCCTTTAAGTACACGCTGAACGTCTACACCGGCTGCGATCATGCCTGCGTTTACTGCTACATAACGAGCTACATCCCCCATGCCTTTCGTGTGAGGATAAAGGAGGGACTTTTACCGAAGCTTGAGAAAGAACTGAGAAAGTTCAACAGGAGGTACATCATAGCACTCTCCTACTCCTCAGACCCCTATCCAACCATAGAGCGTGAGCTCAGAATAACGAGGAAGGTTCTCGAGCTTTTCAAGAGATACGACGTCCGCTGTTTGCTCCTCACGAAATCGGACGTCTTCGAGCGTGACCTCGATATCCTGAAGGAGATCAAGTGCGCCGTTGGGATAACCGTGACCACCGTAGACGAGAAAAAGGCAAAGCTCCTGGAGCCGAACGCACCCGCACCTAAAGACAGGATTAGAGCCCTCAAAAAGGCTAAGAGTGAGGGAATCCCAGTTTACGCGCGCATAGACCCTATAACCCCGTTTTACACATGGGAGGACTTCGACAAGACCCTTGATGCGCTGAGCTTCGTTGATCACATAACCGTTTCGACGCTCAAGCTGAGGACAGATTCAAAGAGAAGGATGTTTGCGAAGTTTCCGGAGCTCATGGAAAAGCTGTGGCCGCTCTATGAAAAAGGTGAGCGGATAGGAAGATATTACTACCTTCCAAGGGAGCTTAGAATGAAGATCCTTCAAGAGGCGGAGAGAAAAATAACCGAAAAGGGCATTACGTTTGGCTCGTGTCGGGAAGGTTATCGGTCGTATCCGAGCTGCAACGGTTCTCATCTAGTTCCTCTCTGACCTCTGCCTCTATCTCCAGCCTTTCCATCTCCCGCTTTTTGGCACGGTATTCTGCAGCAGCCAGTACAAAAGCCTCGAAAAGCCGCCCCATTTCGGGCAAATGCTCCGCCTGCCACTGGACGCCAATCACAAAGCTCTCCTCTGCCTCAATCGCCTCGATGAGGCCGTCGACGGCGTAGGCAACGGGCTTTATTCCCTCACCAACCCTCTTGATGGCCTGGTGATGGAAGCTGTTGACGCGCAGATAAACCTCGTTGGTGCCCTCTATGCTGAGCTCGTCCTTGAGAATCTCATAGAGCTTCGAGCTCATCTTTATCCTTACTCCGTGAACACGCTGGGTCGGACCGATAATGTTCAGATCCCAGTCATGCTTGATGGCTTTAGGAATCTCCGTTAGATCTTGATACAGAGTTCCACCCAGGGCAACGTTTATAACTTGCATTCCACGTCCGATGCCAAGAATCGGCACACCCTTTTCAATAGCTTTTTTTACGAGGCATATCTCAAATTCGTCCCTTTCAACATCCACATACTTGATGGAACTTGATGGATCCTCACCGTAGAAATGGGGATGAACGTCGGGGCCCTCGATGAGGAGGATTCCGTCGGCGTGCTCCAGAACCTCCTCCGGAGAGGAATCCGCAGTGAAAACCGCAGGAATGCCCCCGGCCTTAATCACCTTCTCCAAGTGCATTTTATCGAGAAAAATGCGATTTCTGGAATGGTCTACCTGACCGATTATACCTATCAGAGGCTTCATAGCGACCACCTAGAAAGAAGTTGAGGAAGGAAGTATAAAAAGGTTTACGGAAAAGGATAGAATCAGCCCTTGATAGCCTTTATTTCCTCTTCTATGACTCCTGCAAGCCTCTTAACGCCCTCATGTATCTTTTCCTCTGGGACATATGTAAAGTTCAAGCGCATGGTGTTCTTGACGTCCCTGTGGGCGAAGAACGCCTCACCCGGAACGTAGGCGACACCCTTGGCAACGGCCTTCTCCATCATGAGCTTGGTGTCGATGCCCTCAGGAAGGGTAACCCAGATGAACATTCCTCCGTCTGGCTTGGTCCACTTAACGCCCTCCGGCATGTACTCCTCGAGGGCCTCAAGCATCGCGTCTCTTCTCGGCTTGTAGAACTCTATAACCCTCGGAATGTGCTCGTCGAGGTAGCCGTCGGCAACGTACTTCCAAGCTATGACCTGTCCGAACGGGTTGGCACAGAGGTCAAGGGCCTGCTTGGCTATCTCCATCTTCCTGATGAAGTGCGGGTGGGCCGCTACCCATCCCAGCCTGAAGCCCGGAGCAAATATCTTCGAGAAGGTGCCGAGATAGATAACCCTTCCCTCGTCGTCGAAGTGCTTAATGGGAGGAATTGGCTCTCCGGAGTAGCGGAGCTCGCTGTACGGGCTGTCCTCAACGATTAGGAAGTCGTACTCTTGGGCCAGCTCTACGAGCCTCTTCCGCCTGTCAAGGCTCATCGTAACACCCATCGGGTTCTGGAACGTCGAGACGGTATAGACGAACTTGACCTTCTTTCCTTCGGTCCTGAGCTTTTCTAACTTCTCCTCAAGGAGATCAATCATCATACCGTTGTCGTCCATGGGAATTGAGACGAATTCAGGCTCGTAGTACTTGAAGGCGTTAAGCGCAGCCAGATAGGTCGGACCCTCAACAACGACTATGTCTCCAGGGTTTATGAAGACCCTTCCAATGATGTCAAGGGCCTGCTGGCTTCCAGCGACCATCATTATCTCGACTTTGCTCGTCGGAATACCGTAGCGCTTTTCCATCCAGTCCGCGAGAGCAAGGCGGAGCGGTGTGAAGCCCTTCGTCGTTCCGTACTGGAGTGCCTTGTCTGCATGAGTGTTAAGTATCTCGGCGGTTATCTTCTTGATTGTCTCCACGGGGAATGTCTCCGGGGCGGGAAGGCCGCCGGCGAGCGAGATAACGTCTGATGTCTCGACGAGCTTGAGGAGCTCTCTAATCTCTGAGGCCTTCATTTCCTGAGCCTTGTCAGAGAAGTATACCTCAAAATCCAGTGAACCAGAACTCAGCTTCCGCATGAGTTTTTCCCCCACTTCCGTTCCCCCCATTTAATGAACACTTTTGAGCGCATCACCAATTCTATACATGTGATGGTAGCGGCGATTGGTTATAAATCTTTCTGCAATGGTCGTTAGAGCCCTTTACTTTTGTAAAGGAGCCTTTTTGAGCGTGTTTGTGAACATCAAAGAACATAAGGCTTCACCAGTGAACATGGAAAGTTCTATAAACCCCTTAGATACAATGTGAGTTTACCGGTAAGGGGTGATAGAGATGGCGGTAGTGAAGGAAGTGCTCGAAATAGCGGAGAAGATCAAGAACATGGAGATTAGGGGAGCCGGGAAGATAGCCCGCTCAGCTGCCTACGCACTCCAGGTTCAGGCCGAGCAGAGCAAAGCGACCAACGTTGACGAATTCTGGAGCGAGATGAAGCAGGCGGCAAAGATTCTCTTCGAGACGAGGCCGACGGCAGTCTCTCTGCCAAATGCGCTCCGTTACGTCATGCACCGCGGAAAGGTGGCCTACGCAGGAGGGGCCGACCTCGACCAGCTAAAGTTCGTCGTCATCAACGCGGCTAAAGAGTTCATCCACAATTCCGAGAACGCCGTTGTGAGGATTGGAGAGTTCGGTGCCAAGCGCATAGAGGACGGCGACGTCATAATGACCCACTGCCACAGCAAGGCAGCTATAAGCGTCATGAAGACCGCCTGGGAGCAGGGCAAGGACATAAAGGTCATCGTCACGGAGACGAGGCCCAAGTGGCAGGGCAAGATAACGGCTAAGGAGCTTGCCAGCTACGGCATTCCGGTTATATACGTCGTTGATTCCGCGGCGAGACACTACATGAAGATGACGGACAAGGTCGTCATGGGCGCGGACAGCATCACCGTGAACGGTGCGGTTATAAACAAGATTGGAACGGCTCTTATAGCGCTGACTGCCAAGGAGCACAGGGTATGGACGATGATAGCGGCCGAGACCTACAAGTTCCACCCGGAGACCATGCTCGGCCAGTTGGTTGAGATTGAAATGCGTGACCCATATGAGGTCATTCCAAAGGAAGAACTGGAAACCTGGCCAAAGAACATCGAGGTCTGGAACCCAGCCTTCGATGTTACCCCGCCTGAATACGTGGATGTCATAATAACCGAGCGCGGAGTTATTCCACCGAGCGCGGCAATCGACATCCTCAAGGAGGAGTTCGGCTGGGCCCTCAAGTACACCGAGCCCTGGGAGGACTGAGGCTTTTTTCCTTGTCTCTTTCTCTGCCCTTTCGATTGTGAAAAATGAAAGGCCTTAACCCTCGATGCTTCCCGCGGTGAATGCTTCTGCGTAGGCCTTTACAACTTCCTCGTCGCCCATTATCATAAGGACTCTCACCAAATCCATCCCCCTAACTTCAACGAACTCAATGTACAGATGATTGTCTCTAACGAAAAAAGCTGAATACATGGGTTTTAGCACCTCTGTTTCTAAGATTCCCACATGCTCCT
This sequence comes from Thermococcus sp. GR5, assembly GCF_012027535.1. Taxonomy (NCBI): domain Archaea; kingdom Methanobacteriati; phylum Methanobacteriota; class Thermococci; order Thermococcales; family Thermococcaceae; genus Thermococcus; species Thermococcus sp. GR5. The sequence continues at coordinate 70,058 of NZ_SNUN01000006.1, forward strand.
TTTCTTTGAAGCCGGCGGATTTGATTTTCTTAAGGGTGGCCTTTAAAATTTCCTCGGGCTTACAGGTACAGGTTCCGTTGAACCAAGTGGAAACGAACCGTCCTCCACCAGTGCTGTTGAACCAGTAAGGGTTCTCCAAGAGCTCACCTGCCTCGATTTTCCAGCTTCCGTTGGATATCGGTATCGTGTAAACTGCTACTCTCACTGAACCCGCGGAGACAGCGGTCTCTTTTCGTTTATCCACCCTTTTCAAATCGCTCCAAGAGTTCCCGTCGTTTTTGACTCTCCACCGAAGGAATAGACCATAGCCAGCTTTCCCTTCCGCTTCCAGCACTGCCTTTCCTGTAGCCTTGGTGATGTAGCACGGTGGGCTTATCCCCAGTTCCTCAGCCCAGTCTTCGATCACGTAAAAGCCCTTATCTCCATGGGGCCACGGGGTAAAGCTCTCCTCGTACTCTACAACTGACCCGTTTGGTAGATAACGGTGAACAGTTACCACAGGCATCGAGGGCCAGTAGGATACGTTCGAAGTTAGGAGGCAATTCTTTGAACCTTCATCCTGTTCTGTCTCTCGGATGGGCATTTTGGAATACAACACCACCGCAAGAAAAAGTAAAATAATGGAAAGTATGAGCAGTTTTGTGATAGTTCTACCGTTCAACTGTATCACCCCCGGATAATGGTTCTGGCCCGCTTATGCATGTTGGGTATATTACGTATAAATCCGCGTTTTGCCAGTTCCCTACCAAAATCCAGTCCACGCTTAATGCCTCATAATTTCTTGCTCCCGTGTGGACTTGTAGGTATTCGTACCCGTTGCTGTAAATTCGGTATCCTGTAAAGGACATTACATGAGGCCATGTTATCCATTTACCACTTTCCTCTAAATACGCCTGAAATGTTCTAAATAATCCTGGTCTGTTGTTGTCAACCCCATACTTCAATTTGCCAAACAACCAGGAGGGATCTGGATTCTCGTACCAATAAACTTGATATGAGCAATGTGGAGGATCAGCCAGTTCCCCTTCCCAGTAGCGGCGAATGGCGTCTTGGTAAAATGCTTCAAGACCAGGCCCAATGTCATCGGGAGCAGTGTTCCCATAGTAATCAGTGTGCATAAGGTCATGGAGGATATCTATTATGGCCTCCCGATACCAGTCAGTACGATATTGAGGCTCGTAATAACCCACAACCATAGAACCTGCGATTGGAGCGCATCCGTCGTCATCTCCCCAGGGATCCGGGGCTGGCCCAAGGTTTGAATCTGTATCTGATGCTCCTCCTGGATCTGTATCGGTCCATGCTGGAACGCCGTAGATTATCTTCTCAGACGTTATTGTTGCCAGTGGAGTAATCGGGTATTTCGGTGTTGTAAGTACTATGGATTCTATTGATTTCCACTCTTTTTGGTTCTTGGTGGCCTCAACTTCCAGTGAGAGAGTGTATCTGCTTGGCTTTTTGTATTCTCCTCCTTTCATGTCTACTACTTTGTCTCCTGCCAGCAGGCCGTAGCTTAGCCCTCCAAGGTAGGCAAAGCGGTAGTTTTTCGCTCCTTTCCTCGCGGCGAGTTCTCTTATCAGGTCGCTTGGAGTCTTCTCTCCAAAGCCGGCCTCCAGAATTGCTGGTGGTAAATTCCTGTTGGCTGATACTATGATGTAGCCGATGGTTTTTCCATTCTTGACCATTCTGAACTCATAAGCGGCTAATCTACCATCGGGGAAGTAGAGGGGGGTTGGGTTGGTTGGGATTGCTCCGTTGAATTCCGGGAACTTGTGGAGTTCCCTAAGTGCGAGTGCTTTGACTGTGGCTAAGGGCACTGCTTCGGGCTTGTCAAATGGGACTGCCGTCACGACCCCCCCTAACAAGAAAAGTCCGATGAGTAACACCACAGGGGCCTTCCAGTTCATAATCTGCACCTCGAATAGGGGGTCGCGTTACAAAATATGCCGTTAGATTATTTAACTCTTTCTATCATCAGAAGTGAAAACTTGGCTAGAACTAAGTTATATTGGTATAAATCCCAAGTCGTTGCACATACATAAACCTATGCGATGCGGATCGATGACCCTTAAAACCCAAACTGATCTGGTTTATCGACTGCTGGTTTATCGACTGCCGGCATGCCTCTATAGGGGGGTTAATACTGAACGAATACACGCAAGGGTTTAAAACGCCTAACCCTTTTATACTTCGGAGACAAAAAACTGAGAAGGTGATGAGGATGAAAGCGTACCTTGCTGAGAACGTCAGGGGCATCTACGCCTTTGACGAGAGCGGTAATCTCATCGACCAGAAGGTCTTCTCGGGAAAGCCAGAAGTGAGCCTTGACAGGCTTTTAAAGGGCGAGTCGAGCGACGAGCTCCTTTCGTTCCTCAAAGAGCTTGAAAGCAGGGGCTACGACGAGTTCGTGGTCGAGGACTCGGAGCTGAGCAGGGCTTTAAAGGAGCTCGGATACAATGTTACTGCTGAGTTCCCGAACATAGCCGGTGAGAAACTTCGTTCAATCCCGGAAGAGTTTTTGGGCGAGAACTGGTTCGACGAGTACTTCAGCGTCGGTGTGGCCCTGACAAGGCTCCGCATACAGGAGCAGAGCGGTGCGAGAGATAAGATGATAATCCAGGCCATCGAGGCGCTTGATGACATTGACAAAGTCATCAATCTCCTAGTCTCCCGCCTCAGGGAGTGGTACAGCCTCCACTTCCCGGAGCTGGACGAGATTCTGCCCAAGCATCAGCAGTACGTTGCCTTCGTCAAGGCCATAGGACCGAGGGAAAACGTCACCGAGGAGAAGCTCAGGGAGCTTGGCCTTCCCGATGGAAAGATCGAAAAGATAGTCAAGGCCGCCGAGAGCTCCATGGGCGCCCCGCTCGGCAAGTTCGATAGTGACATAATCCAGAAGCTCGCCAGCGAGATAAGCGACCTCTACAAGCTAAGGGAGCAGATAGAGGACTACCTCGAGACTGCCATGGACGAAGTAGCGCCAAACCTCAAGGCCCTCGTTGGTGCGAAGCTCGGTGCCAGGCTGCTCAGCCTCGCTGGAGGCCTCAAGGAGCTCGCCATGATGCCGGCATCGACCATACAGGTTCTCGGTGCCGAGAAGGCGCTCTTCAGGCACCTCAGAACTGGTGCCAAGCCGCCGAAGCACGGTGTCATATTCCAGTACCCGGCCATAAACCGCTCACCGTGGTGGCAGAGGGGTAAGATAGCAAGGGCTCTCGCCGGCAAGCTCGCCATAGCTGCCAGAGTCGATTACTTCTCCGGCGAATATATCGCTGAAGAGCTCAAGCAGGAGCTGGAGCAGAGAATAAAGGAAATCAAGGAGAAGTACCCGAACCCGCCCAAGAGGAAGGCCAAGCCAGAGAAGAAAAAGAAGGAGAAGAAGTTCAAGAAGAAGGGCAAGGAGAAGTTCAGGGGCAGGGAAAAGAAGAAAGGAAAAGGCGAGGGTAAAAAGGGTGGAAAGAAGAAAAAGAAAGCCAAGAGGTGATTTGAATGAAGATTAAAAAGCACAAGTTCCCGGGCGTTTACGTCTTCATTGATGAGGACGGGAGCGAGAAGATAGCCACCAAGAACCTCGTCCCCGGCCAGAAGGTCTACGGCGAGAGGCTGATCAAGTTTGAAGGCGAGGAGTACAGGGTCTGGAACCCGAGGAGATCAAAGCTCGGCGCGGCCATACTCAATGGCCTCAAGCACTTCCCGATTAAGCCGGGCTCAACCGTGCTCTACCTCGGTGTGGCGAGCGGAACTACTGCATCCCACGTCAGCGACATAGTCGGCTGGGAGGGCAAGGTCTTTGGAGTGGAGTTCTCGCCGCGCGTTCTCAGGGAGCTCGTTCCGATAGTCGAGGAGAGAAGGAACATAGTCCCCATACTCGGCGATGCAACGAAGCCAGAAGGTTATCGCGCGCTGGTTCCCAAGGTGGACGTCATCTTCGAGGACGTCGCCCAGCCTACGCAGGCGAAGATACTCATCGACAACGCAAAGGTCTTCCTCAAGAGCGGCGGCTACGGAATGATATCCGTCAAGAGCAGGAGCATTGACGTCACCAAGGAACCGGAGCAGGTCTTCAGGGAGGTCGAGAAGGAGCTTGCAACCTACTTCGAGGTCGTCGAGAGGCTTTCGCTTGAGCCCTACGAGAAGGACCACGCGCTCTTCGTGGTCAGGAAACCTTGAGATTTCCTTTTTTGACAAAACTTTTCAACTTCTGTTCTCTGGAGGCAGGAGAGCCATACACTCAACTTTCTCGTCAATCGTCGAAAAAGCCTTTCACTTTCACCGAAAGACTTTTATAACTCCCGTCTCAACCTTAGGCGGAGTTACGTTCAACTTTTGTAGGTGATGCCCCATGAGAAAGCTCCTGAAGCCCGTCAAGGACGTCGGTATCGTCGGCTACGGTGCCTACGTTCCAAGGTATAGAATCAAAGCCGAAGAGATAGGAAGGGTCTGGGGAGTTTCGAGCTTCCCGATCGAGGAGAAAGCCGTTCCAGGTCTTGACGAGGATGCACTCACAATTGGAATTGAGGCAGCGAGAAATGCCCTCAAAAGGGCGAGGATAGATCCAAAGCTCATCAGGGCGGTGTGGTTTGGAAGTGAGAGCAAGCCCTATGCGGTCAAGCCAACCGGAACTGTCATAGCCGAGGCAATCGGTGCGACTCCTGACGTTAGCACCGCTGACTTCGAGTTCGCCTGTAAGGCTGGAACTGAGGCTCTCCAGACTGCCATCGGCTTCGTCGGCTCCGGCATGGCAGATTACGCTATGGCCATCGGCGCCGACACGGCCCAGGGAAGGCCCGGCGACCACCTCGAGTTCACCGCCGGCGCTGGAGGTGCCGCTTTCATAGTTGGCGAGAAGAGCAGCGAGACCGTTGCGTATTTTGAGGGAAGCTACTCCTACGTCACCGACACTCCGGACTTCTGGAGGCGCCAGCACGAGCACTATCCGAGGCACGGAAACAGGTTCACCGGAGAGCCGGCTTACTTCCACCACATAATCAACGCCGCCAAGACCCTGATGGAGGAGCTCGGTTTAACCGTTAACGACTTTGACTATGCTGTTTTCCACCAGCCAAACGTCAAATTCCCGCTTACCGTCGCGAAGATACTTGGAATTCCGAAGGAGAAAGTCCTCCCGGGACTGCTCACTGGAATAATCGGAAATACATACAGCGGCGCCACGATGGTCGGTGTTTCTGCCGTTCTCGACATCGCCAAGCCTGGCGACAGGATTCTGTGGGTATCCTTTGGTTCTGGAGCCGGAAGCGACGCCTTCAGCATCGTTGTACAGGACGCCATAGAAGAAAAGCGCGACCTCGCGCCGAAGACCATGGACTACGTGAACAGGAAGAAGTACATCGACTATGCCCTCTACGCAAAGGCGAGAAGGAAGTATATAATGTGAGGTGGTTGAGATGGAAAAGGCCGTCATAATCGGTGCCGGAATGACTCCCGTTGGGGAACACTGGAAGCTTGCCCTTCGCGATCTGGCCGTTGAGGCGATCCTCAAGGCCATGGAGGACGCTGGAATCGACAGTGTTGATTCCCTCTACGTTGCAAATATGATTTCAGGACCGCTCGTCGAGCAGGAAAACCTTGGTGCGCTCATAGCCGACTGGGCTGGCCTGGGCAACATCCCAGCTGTTAAAATCGAGGCAGCATGTGCCTCCGGCGGTGCTGCAGTACAGGAAGGAGTTAAGGCAGTTCTAAGCGGTCTCGAGGACGTAGTTGTCGTCGTCGGCGTTGAGAAGATGACCGACGCTTGGCCAAGCGATACCACCAGATATCTCGCCTACGCCGCTGACGCCGAGTGGGAGCTCTTCCATGGGGCCAGCTTCGTCGCCCTTAACGCGCTCATCATGCGCTATTACATGAAGACTTACGGCTACACCGAGGAGGATCTGGCCTTATTCGCAGTTAATGCTCACGCCAACGGTGCTAAGAACCCTTACGCAATGTTCAAGAAACCAATAAAGGTTGAGACTGTCCTCAAGAGTCCTTATGTGGCGGACCCGCTCAAGCTCTTTGACGCGTCCCCTGTCTGCGACGGTGCCGCGGCCCTGATAATCACCACGCCTGATAAAGCGAAGGAGCTAGGTGTTCCTAAGGAGAAGTGGGTCGAGGTTGCCGGAATAGGAAGGGCCATCGATACCATAAATCTTGCCAACAGGGAGGATCTGCTCGACCTCAAAGCTGCAAGGGTAGCCGCCCAGAGGGCATACAAGATGGCGGGCGTCGAGCCAAAGGACATAGACTTCTTCGAGGTTCACGATGCATTCACGGTTATGGCCGCTTTAAGCTTGGAAGCCCTCGGAGCCGCAGAGCGTGGTAAGGGTGCCCAGCTCGCAAAGGAGGGCCAGATAGCCATCGACGCAGATTATCCAATACAAACAATGGGTGGGCTAAAGGCCAGGGGACACCCAGTCGGAGCGACCGGCGTTTACCAGACGGTCGAAGCGGTTCTCCAGCTGCGCGGAGAAGCGCCGACTCAGGTGCCTGACGCCGAGATAGGCCTGACCCAGAACATAGGTGGAACAGGTTCGAACATAACTGTTAACATCCTGAGGAGGGTCTGAAATGGCGAGGCCAATGCAGGTTTCGAGGCACTGGAGGCACTTCCGTGAGAAGTACAGACTCATCGGCAGTAAGTGTGAGAACGGCCACGTTCACTTCCCGAAGAGGAGCATCTGTCCAGTCTGCGGCTCGAGGAACATCGAGGAGATTGAGCTCAGCGGCAAGGGTAAGGTCCTAAGCTGGACCATCGTTAGGAACCCGCCGAGCGGCTTCGAGTACTACAAACCCTATCCGCTCGCCCTTATCGAGCTCGAGGAGGGGATAACAGTTCTCGCCCAGCTGACAGACGTCGATCCCGAGGAGATTGACTTCGGCATGGAGGTCGAGGTCGTCACCAAGAAGATAAGGGAGTTCGAGGAGGACGGAATAATCCTCTACGGCTACAAGTTCAGGCCGCCGATTAAGTGAGGAGCACCTTTTTTCACCATTTTTCCCAAACGATCCTTGACATTGATATATGGTGACGTCATTATCCAGACAAAGCCAACCAAACAAAAGAAATCTGGAACAGGATCAACTCTTCTCAATCCTCATCTTATCCCCGCTCTCGAACTCCAGCTCAAGTTTGCCTTTCTCCATCTTCACCTTCACACCATCAACAACGGCCTCTAGCTTTCCATCCTTGGCCTCGACGCCGAGCATCTCGGCTATCTCTCCAACGCTCCTCAGCGAGCCGTTCATCGTGGTTTCGAGCTTCTCCCCACCGCTCTCTATCGTAACCTTCAGCTTCCCCCTTCCTTCCCGTATAAAACTCTCCTCGTTCAAGTTTCTCACCCTCTCAGGGTTTGGCGGACGTATGCAGGGCATTCAATCCACCCAATAGTTTTAGCTTTCTCTCTTCCCTTTATCATCCTTTCGAATGTCCTTCACCATTCGAACCCATATCCCGCTCTGCTCTACCCTTCTAAAGCCGCAGTCCTCGTAGAATTTCATGGCCTTCTCGTTCTTCTCGCCCACCCAGAGCTCTATCCTGTCGTTGTACCTGCTCAAGTATTCGAGGCACTTTTCCATCAGCTTGTGCCCGATTCCGTGCCCCTGAAAGCGCTTGTCAACGACGAACTCGTGGATAGCTCCAACGGTCCTCCCCTCGTACTTGCTGTACCAGTCATTGTCACAGACGATAAAGCCGGCTATCTCGTCGCCGACTTTGGCAACAAAGAAGCCGTCCTTGGCTTTGTTCCAGCACCAGCGAAGGTAACGCTTGGCGTAACTCTCACCCTCACCACCGTACTCTCGCATACCCTCGTAGCCGCTCATGTATATCTCTATCAGCCTCTCAAGGGTCTCCTGATCGAGCTTTTGCAGCTTCTCTATCCTTACCTTACTCATCAATATAAGCTCATCGAGGGGTTTAAAAAGGATAGCTCCGAGCTTTAGGTGGAGTCAGAAGGTGATTGAAATGGCGAAGGCTAAGCCGAAGTACTGCGAGATATGCGGCGCGCCCATAAGGGGTCCAGGTCACAGGATAAGGCTCGAAGGAGCCGAGGTTCTCGTCTGCGACCGCTGTTATGAGAAGTATGGAAGGAAAAAGGCAGGCTTCAGCATAATGCCCACGGGCAGGCAGCCAGTCAGGAGGACCTACTCACGGCCAAAACCCAAGCCGGCTCCCAAGCCGAGGACGGAAAGACCTCTTTACACAGAGGAGATAGTCGAGGACTTCGCTGAGAGGGTTTACAGGGCCATACAGCGCTCGGGCAAGAGCTACGAGGAGCTTTCGCATGAAATTGGCCTTTCGATGAAGGACCTGCGCGCGATAGCCCACGGCTACCGTGAGCCCACGATAAAGGAAGCGAAGAAGCTCGAGAAGTACTTCAAGATAACACTCATCGAGAGAGTTGAAGAAGAAGTTAAAGAGAAGGTCACAATTCCAAAGGACTACGAACCGACACTTGGTGATATAGCCAACATCAAGATTCGGAAGAGGAAAAAGTGAGGACTTAGAACTCCTCCAGATCTTCCTCCCTCTTCTTCTTGAGCTTCTCAGCCTTCGTTCTCTTCGGCGGGTGGAAGCCTTTGAGCTTCTCGAAGGTTCCCCACATACGAATTAACTCCTCCCAGACCTCTGTATCGGGGGGAATAACCAGAATGTGAGCAGGTGGATGAATATCCATCAGCCTGCCTATCGCCTTAGCTGGAGGCAAATCTATCTGCGCTATCACGTGGGCCCTGAACTTTTTCCTCGGCTTCTCACCGCTTATCTTCTCAAACGCCCAATCAGAGAGTACGGGAGGTATTATCCTCGGATCCCCCCTTATCTTCATGCCGCCGTAGCGGACGAGGTCGGCCAGTGCTATGCTGGCCTTCTGAAAGTTGTCAGTCCTTACCAATACCATCGTGTTTCTCATATTCTCACCAATTCGTCCTTGTTGTGAGCCTTTTTAAGCCTTCTCAATTTTTAGTTACCGAAGTTTTAAAAAATTCGAGTGAGGAAAAGTGCAGAAAACAACCGGAGGAATGATGATGTTCCTGAAGAGGAGGCACCTGGAGATTCTCAGGGAGATGAAATAATCTAGATACTCAAACTGGCTGTCGAGACCGGCCAGATTCCAGAGGAATGGATGAAGCTCCTCAGGGAGAGGCAACTCGCCGACGAGAACAGTGTCAACGACCTCAGCAGAGAACTTCTCCAGATATACCGCGAGAGCCACCCGATAGTCTACCTCACACCCGAGATAGTCTCCTTCCTGAGAGGGATGCCCAAGATTGGAACACTCGACGAGCTGGTGAACTACAAGAACTCGAAGCTCTACGAGGACAACCTCGTCAATGCACTGCAGGCCACGAGACTGCTCCTGATTTCGCCGGCAACGGAGAGTGGTAGAGCCTTCACCACAACACCGGCTGACAAGCTCGCACTCAGGGCCGCAAGCATGATTCCCGTCTTCGCCGGGACTATAATCCTGAGGAAAGAAGATTTTGAAGCTCTCAAGGCCGGAAAGAGGAGTGAGGGCAGCGATGCCCAGGCTTCACCGATTAGAAAGGAATCACCGAATTCGGTAAGACCGTCATGGAGACCTACGAGGCCATGGGAAGGGTTGAGGAGAAGGTACTGCCCATTTACCTGCTTGCAGACGAGCTCAAAGTTCTCAAGGCGATAGCAGAGATAGAGAAGAAGCACGAGGCCAACCCAGAGATACTGCCCACCTACACCGAGATCGAGAAGCTTGCCAAGGTCGATGATCTCGGAGCCATACTTCACCTGCTCGAATCAAAGGAACTCCTCGAGAGAAAATTCATGAAGAACAAAGACACCTACTGGTTAACCGGGTGGGGCAGAGAAGCCAAGGAGTTCGGCGTTGTAGATACAGGAAGGACGAGATCGACGTCATTAAGAAGTACCTAAGCCTCAGCGATGAGGAGATAAAGAAAGTCCTAACAATGCTGAGGGCACTTGGATTCCTCGGCGAGAATAGCCTCACAGAGGCTGGAAAGGTGCTCGTCGAGGCTTACCTATGAACCAGTATTCTTTTACTTTTAACACTTGAACGACCTAAACCTTTAAAAACTCCTTGCGTTCATTTATAAAGGGTTTTTAAACCCACCATCTGGAGGTGTAAGCCTTGGTCGACATGAGCAATGTAAAGCTCAGGATTGAGAATATTGTCGCTTCTGTGGACTTATTCACTCAACTCAACCTTGAGAAGGTCATCGAAATATGCCCCAATTCCAAGTACAATCCCGAAGAGTTCCCTGGAATAATATGCCGCTTCGAGGAGCCGAAGGTGGCCCTGCTAATATTCAGCTCCGGCAAGCTCGTCGTCACCGGTGCCAAGAGCGTCGAGGACATCGAGAGGGCTGTCAACAAGCTCATCCAGATGCTCAAGCGTATAGGTGCCAAGTTCCAGCGCGCGCCGCAGATAGACATCCAGAACATGGTCTTCAGCGGCGATATAGGAATGGAGTTCAACCTCGATGCCGTCGCTCTGAGCCTGCCCAACTGTGAGTACGAGCCCGAGCAGTTCCCGGGCGTTATCTACCGCGTTAAGGAGCCAAGAGCCGTTATACTGCTCTTCTCCTCAGGAAAGATAGTCTGCTCTGGAGCCAAGAGCGAGCACGACGCCTGGGAGGCTGTTAGGAAGCTCCTCAGGGAGCTTGAGAAGTACGGGCTCATCGAGGAAGACGAAGAGGAAGAGTGGTAAGCCCTTGGAGGACGCGGGCCTTGCCCGCCTATGAAGTTTTGTACTCTCCCATTTTCCGTGAACACAGGCCAAAAGAGTACCATCCCGAAAATCCGAGCAGACTTGAGTACGCAATCGAGGGACTTAAAGAGCACAACCTATGGATCAACGTGAGGGAGCCGGAGGACACGACCATAACCGAACTTCTTAAAGTTCACGGACGCGAACACGTTGAACTCATTAGAAAACTGAGCACAGGTTTTGACTACCTCGATCCCGATACCTACGTTTCCCCTGGAACCTGGGAGGCGGCTTTGAAGGCGTTAGGGGCTTCAAAAGAGGTCGCTCTATCCGCCATGGAGAAGAAAGGCCTTTATCTTGCCCTAGTTAGACCGCCCGGGCACCACGCAGGCAAAGACGGCAGGGCCTTCAACGCCCCTTCTTTAGGCTTCTGCATATTCAACAACGCTGCATTCGCCGCATACACTCTGAAGGAACTCAAAGGAAAGGTCGTTATCGTAGACTTCGATGCCCACCACGGCAACGGCACTCAGGAGATATTCTGGAACGACCCGAACATAATCCACATAGACCTCCACGAGCGCGACATCTATCCATGGAGCGGTTACGAGCACGACATCGGCGGCAGAGATGCAAAAGGAACAAAAATAAACATACCCATGCCGCATTACTCTACTGATGACGACTACATCTTCGCCTGGAGAGAGGTCGTACTGCCGATCCTTGAGGAAATCAAACCGGAGGTCGTTTTAGTATCCGCAGGCTTTGATGGCTTTCGCGGCGAGTACCTCACGATGCTCAGACTAACGGAAAGGTTCTTCCGCTATGCGGGCTCAACGCTGTCCAGGTACTCCCTCGCTGTAATCCTCGAGGGTGGCTACAACGTTGGGCTGAAGAAAGGTCTGCCTGCCTTCATAGAGGGCTATTTAAACGAGAAAGACGTCGAAGAAATCGCCCATCCAGGCTACGAAGCAATAAAAACTGTGGAGAGTGTGGTAGAAATACAGAGGGAGTGGTGGGGGATTTAAGAAAAACAGGGGCATCAGAGCCCCAGCATCTCTTTTGCCGCCTGGACTCCAAGGTCGAAGGCCTTCATGTTGACCTCAACGGCTTTCGGCGGGACGCTTACGCGAATGACTTCCTTGACGTGCTCGGCGTCGAGCGGAAAGCCCGGTGTCTGGGTCAGTGCGCCGATGAGGACGACATTCGTGGTGATGACGTTGCCGGCCTTCATGGCGAGCTCTTCGGCGTCGAAAGCCATGAACTTAGCCTCAAAGTCCTCCTCGACGACCTTCTTTATCTCCTCGAGACTCGGGTACTTGGCGAGGCCCATGGAGACCTGAACCGGCGGAATCGGCCTCGCGTTAGTGAAGACCAGGCCACCCTTCTTGAGGTAGTTGATATAGCGGAGAGCCTCAACCGGCTCGAAGCTTAGGATAACATCGGCCTTTCCTTCAGGAACCATTGCGCCATAAACGTCCTCGCCGAAGCGGACGTAAGCGATAACGCTACCGAAGCGCTGGCTCATGCCGTGAACCTCACCAACTCTCACTTTGTAGCCGGCGTGGAGGGCGGCCCAACCAAGAAGGTTGGCGGCAGTGAGGATACCCTGGCCGCCAACTCCGGTGATAACGATGTTGTACTCCCTCATAGCTCTCCCTCCCTGACCTTCTCAAAGGCATCGAACGGACAGACCTGCGCACATCCGCCACAGCCCCAGCACATGAGCGGATCGACCTTGGCCTTGCCGCTCTCAGCATCCCAGTAGATCGCAGGACAGCCGTAGGCGTTGATACATATCTTACAGCCGGTACACTTCTCCTCGTTGACCTGGTATAGCGGCCACTTGATTCCGGCCCTTCTGAGCTCGCCGATCCTGTGGAGGGCGCAGACCCTTCTCGAAACAACGACGCTCACACCCTCAACCTGGAGGGCCTTCTTGATGGTCTCGGTGGTGGCCTTTATGTCGTAGGGGTCAACGACCGCAACAAAGTCTGCACCGAGTGCCCTGGCGACCTCTTCGATCTTGATCTGCTTACCCGGTCCGTGCGGGGTGTCGCCCGTTCCCGGGTTCGGCTGGTCGCCGGTCATTGCCGTGACGAGGTTGTCCACGACAACTATGACGACGTTGGAGCGGTTGTAGATGGCGTTCGCCAGAGCCGGAAGTCCCGTGTGGAAGAAGGTCGAGTCTCCAATGGTTGCCACGATGACCTTCTTCTCTTTGCCCTCCTTGTGCTCATCCTCAGCGACAGAGCCGTTGAGGGCTATGCTGAGACCGTGGGCAACTCCGATCGAACCGCCCATCGCGACGGTTGTATCGACGGCCTTGAGCGGCGGGAGAACACCGAGGGTGTAACAGCCGATGTCGCTCGGGAATATCGCCCTAGGCGTCGCGGCCTTCTTTATGGCGTAGAAGGTGTTCCTGTGAGGACAGGCAGGACAGAGGCTCGGCGGCCTCGGCGGGACCATCTCACTAACTTTTTTGTACTTCTCGTCAAGCTCGGCGAAGTCTATGGGCGTCTCAAGGCCGAGGAACTTCGCTATGGCCTCGACGGCCCTTCTCGTGGTCATCTCGTAAATCCTCGGGACGAGATCCTTGCCGTGAATCGGGATGGTGAGGCCCTTGTCGTAGGCCCAGGTCTTGACTTGCTCCTCAACGACGGGCTCGAGCTCTTCAACGATGAGAACCTTCTCGAGGCCGTCAATGAACTTCTCGAGCAGGCCGTAGGGGACAGGGAAGGGCGTTCCAAGCTTGAGGATTTTGACGTCTTCGATGCCGAGCCAGGCAAGGGCTTCTTTAACGTAGGCGTAGCTCAGACCGGGAGCGATGATACCGACCTTGGCGTCTTCCTTACCCTCTATCCAGTTGAATGGGCAGTTGTTAAGCTCCTCGCGGATCTTCTCGATCTTCTCTAGTATCTGCGGGTGGAAGCGTCTGGCGTTGGCTGGAACATCGACGAATCTGCTCGGATCCTTCTTAAACTCACCGAACTTCCTCTTACCGGTCTTTATTTCCTCTGGAAGCTCGCCGAGAACGACATCTCCCCTCGCGTGGGAGCTCCTAGTGGTGGTTCTGAGGATAACGAAATGCTTAAACTTCTCGCTCAGCTCGAAGGCGTACTTCGTCATCTCCTTGGCTTCATGAGGTGAAATCGGCTCTAGAACCGGGACGTTGGCGAACTTAGCGTAAACACGGGTATCCTGCTCGTTCTGGCTGCTCCACATGCTTGGGTCGTCCGCCACCATTATGACGAAGCCGCCCTCGACACCCATTCCGACGGCGCTCATGAAGGTGTCAGCAGCGACGTTTAAACCAACGTGCTTCATTGCCGTCATAGCCCTCAATCCGGCCCAGGCGGCGCTCAAAGCGGTCTCAAAGGCAACCTTCTCGTTGGTCGAGTACTCCATGTAAACACCGGCCTTTTTAGCAACCATAGCCATAGTGTCGGTGAGCTCTGAGCTCGGCGTTCCAGGATATGCCGCGAAAACCGCTATGTTGGCCTCAAGCGCTCCTCTGGCTATGGCCTGGTTACCGAGGAGGATAACCTTCTCCCCGGGCTTGTCCCACAACACTATGTCGGTAACCTTCGCCATCCAAAATCACCTCATTTTCCTTCCTTCAAAACTCCAACGTCCTTCGCGAACTCGACAAGGGCATAAGCGGCAGAAGCAACATCTTCCGGCCTCTCGTAGCTTGGAATGCCTGCCTTTTCGAGAACCTCCTTGGCGGGCTCGCTTATGTAGCCGGCCATGAAGAGTCCAAGAACGGGCTTGCCGTTGTTGACCTCTTTAACCGCCCTGACGACGCCTTCAGCGTGCTCGGTTGGCGTCATTCCTGCGAAGGTTGGGACGACGCATATCGCTATGAGCATGTCAACGTTCGGATCCTCGAGGAGGAGCTTCGCAGTCTTATAGTAGTCCTCGCCTCTCGCGCTCGCTATCATGTCAACAGGGTTCTTCACCGCTGCCATCGGCGGGAGGAAGGAGCGGAGTCCCTCCATCGTCTTCTCCTCGAGGTTTGCAAGCTTGAGGCCGCGCTTGTCAATTTCATCCGCAGTGAGGACTCCTGGCCCGCCGGCGTTGGTCATTATCGCGACGCGCTTACCCTTCGGCAATGGCTGGGTGAAAGCCCTCGCCATGCTTAGCATGTCATCTATAGTATCAGCCACGATGATGCCGCTCTGCTTGAATGCGGCCTCGTATATCTTGTATGAACCAGCAAGAGAACCCGTGTGGCTTGAGGCTGCCCTGGCTCCACTCTCACTCTTTCCAGCCTTGAGGACTATGACCGGCTTCTTCTTGGTAACGCGCTTTGCGACCTCCATGAACTTCCTTCCATCCTTGATGCCCTCGATGTAGAGTGCTATGGCCTTGCTCTCCGGGTCGTTCGCCAAATACTCCATGAACTCGGCGAAGTCAACATCGGCCATGTTGCCTATGCTGACGAACTTGGAGAACCCTATGCCCTCCTTGATGGTCTTGTAGATGATTCCAGCTCCCAGAGCTCCGCTCTGGCTGATGAAGGCGATGTCCCCCTTCTTGGCGTTGGCTACGAAGGTGGCGTTCATGTCGTTGTGGGTGTTCATTATGCCGACGCAGTTCGGTCCGACGATCCTCATGCCGTACCGGTGGGCTATCTCGACAAGCTCGCGCTCCTCCCTCTTGCCCTCCTCGCCAACCTCGCCGAAGCCCGCTGTTATGAGGATTATCCCCTTGACGCCCTTTTCGCCGCAGTCGATTATCGTCTGCTTCACGAACCTCTTCGGGACGACGACAACCGCGAGCTCAACCTCATCTGGGATGTCCTTGACGTTTTTGTAGGCTTTGACGCCCTGAACGACCTCATCCTTGACGTTAACCGGGTAAACCTTGCCGTCCTTGTAATCTTTGAGGTTCTTGAAGACCTCGTAGCCTAACTTGAGGGGGTCATTAGAAGCTCCAATAACAGCTATGGCCTTGGGTTTAAAGAAGTAATCAAACGTCATCACATCACCGAGCTAGACTCGGCGGAATTCTATATAAGCTTTCCTAAAAAGGACAGTGAGGCAGATATGGGCATGGAAGAGAATAAATAAAGCCCCAATGGGCTAAAAAGACCATCATTGCCCACTTCCAGAGAAGTCGAAAGATTTAAGTAAGTTCTGGTTATTATATCCGTCGGAGGTGATGACATGGTGAAGGTGAGGTTTTTGGGCCACGCTGCTTTCGAGATCGTCGGAAGCAAAAGGATTCTGATAGATCCCTTCCTGACCGGCAATCCTGCAGCTGCCGCAAAGCCGGAAGAGCTCGAAGCAGACCTGATTTTAATAACCCACGCCCACGGTGACCACATTGGTGACGCCGTAGGGATAGCCAAAAGAACTGGTGCCAAGATAGTCGCCATGTACGACATAGCCAATTACCTCGTCGAGAACAACCCTGGTATAACAACTATCGGAATGAACTATGGTCCGACCGAGGTTGATGGGATCAAGATAGTCCAAGTCCCAGCCTGGCACTCCAGCAGCGATGGTAAGTACAGTATCGGAAACGCCTGCGGCTACGTAATCGAGCTCGATGGAGTCAAGATATATCACGCCGGCGACACCTTCGTGTTCAAGGACATGGAACTCCTCAACGAACTCTACGGGCCGATTGACCTGGCTTTACTCCCGATAGGTGGTCACTTCACAATGGGACCGAAGGAGGCCGCAAAGGCTGTGGAGCTTCTTAAGCCGAGGAAAGTCGTTCCGATGCACTACAACACCTGGCCACCGATCGCCGCGGACCCGGAAGAGTTCAAGAAGCTCGTCGGAGACAAGGCGGAGGTCATCATCCTCAAACCGGGCGAGATCCTGGAACTTTGAAAAACCTTTTAAGGAGCTTTCCCCACTCTTTTTTCAGGTGATAAAATGGTTAAAAGGGCCATTGCCTTGGTGCTCATCCTGTTCATGGTTTCATCCCTCACACTGCCCCTCTCCGCCGCTCAAGAGGAGACCCCAAAATACGACCTGATAATCGTGAGGAATGATGATCTGATAGATTACATCGTGGCGTGGCCCTACGCCAAAATGCTCGGTGTCCCTATTCTGCCTGTCGATCCGAAGGAACTCGATCCTGGAACGCTGGCCCAGCTCCAGTCCTACGCTCAGTTCGGCTGGAGCCATGTACTTATCATAGGAGACTCTCAGGCCGTAAGCAACGAGGTTCAGGACGAACTGCTGAACATAGGCTTTGTGGTCGAAAGGATAGGTGGGGCCGTTAGAACAGAAACCGCCGCAAAGCTGGCCCTCCATTTCTACCCCAACGGCGCGGAGACCGTTGTTGTCGCAAGCTCCAGTGATTACGGTTCGGCTCTGGCGGCGGCAAGATGGGCAATGAACTATGGCGATCCTCTGCTCCTCACACAGGAGGACGCTCTGTCAGACTCAACGGCCAACGCAATACAGAAACTCAACCCAGATCTTGTCATCCTGATCGGTGCAGGAATGTCAAAGGATGTCCAGAAGAAGATAGAGTCCCTGGGCTACGAGACCTACTGGGTGAAGGAGAACATAGAGATAACCGTGCCCAAACCTGAAGAAGGAACTAACTGGGTCATGGTCATCGCTGCGGTGATGTTGTCTCTGGCAGTCGCAGTGCCGGTTTCGCTCTACTACGCCAAGAAGCGCTGGGCGGCAAACAAGGTGCCTATCGAGGTTCTCACCGAGAAAGAGCGTATAGTTGTCAGGGCAATCCTTGAGAGGGGCGGGATTGTCAAGCAGGAAGAGCTTCCGGAGCTTACCGGCTACTCAAGGCCAACGATAAGCAGAATCATCCAGGAACTCGAGAAGAAGGAGCTCGTCACAAGAGAAAAGGTCGGGAAGACGTTCATCGTCAAGCTAACGAAAGAGATAGTAATCAGAGACTAACGGTCAGCAAGCCCGAACCGCTCATCACGGTTCAGACCCTTAATCTTTTCTTCATCCCAGAAAAAGGGAAGAATCAGGCCTTTCTGAAGAGATGGCCGTGCGCTTTGTTGATGTGCCTCACATAGTCCTTGCTCTTGCGGAAGACCATCCCGCACCTGGGGCAGCGGAAGTAGAGCTCTCCGTCCCTGTCCTTGAACTTGATGGCCTTCAACACCGCCATCTCCTCCACCCCCGTCGCTGGTAGGAGATTGAATTTTTAAGCTTTATGTCAGATCCATATCCTGTTGCCCTTCACCTTGAGGTAGCCCAGCGTTTGGAGCTCCTTCAGGAAGTCTTCTATCGCTTCTTCATCAAAGTATATGTTTAGTCTCTCGTGCTTCCCCTCGACCACTATGGGTTCTCTCTCAAGGAGGGTGTCAATGAGCTCGTTCTTCCTTCTGTGCTTTTCAGCGAGATCGAGGATGACGTCAGTCAGGACGGAGCGGGCTATACCGTCGAACATCGCCTCAACGATGCTCTCCTCAGTTGCATAGTCCTCAGCTATCTCGAGTGCAGCCTCAACGAGCTCCCTGTCAACTTCCATGACCTCAACGTAGTAGTGCTTCTCAAGTGTGAACTCTGTCACCATGCTCGTCTCGAAGCGCTCCTCGAGCTCCTCGAGGTACTCGTCAACCTCCTCTATCGGAAAGCGCAGCTCGACCCTCAGGCCATCCAGCAGAGGTTTCTCCATGAGGACGAGCCTCCCATCCTCCTCAACGACCGCACCGGTCTCGATTAGTGATGTGACTATGAGCAGCTTACCCAGGTCAGACTCGTCAAAGAGCTCCTCAAGGGCCTTCCCCTGGTTGACCTCCCAGTTGGCCATGATGTCGTCAAAGGCAGCCCTCAGCTCCTCGAGGCTCTCTTCAAGGGGCTCTATACCCTCCGCCTTCTCAACGAGCTCGGCATAGGTGCCGCTTATGACGATGTAGTGTGCTATCTCGGGCGAAACCTCTTCCTTGGTCCTGTTCATTATCCCAGCCCTGCTCAGCTCCCTCGAGAGGGCGTTCATATCGTCTTTGCTAAGAACCTCGAACCTCAACCGTCTCACCGATTAAAGAGAAAGAAGGAAAGGTTATTAACCTTTAGGCCTCGGCAAGGGCCGAGAGGAGCGCCTTCAGGGGCTTGTTGTGGAGGGACGAGAGAACTTCCTTAAGTTCTCCCTCCATACCCTTCTGATAGGAGGTGTAGAGGTACAGCGCGTAGGCCATGAGCTTCGGGTCGCCCTCGTTCATCCTCTCGACGGCTTCCGCCAGGATAGGATTGGTTAGAAGCTCATCGGCGAGGCTCCTCAAGGCTTCCCTGTCCCCTTCCTCAATGGCCTTCCTAAGCGGACGGTAGAAGAGGGACAAAACAAGTCTGGCGAGCCTCTCCCTCTCCTCTAGCTCATCCATTGGTGTCTTTGGCTCCTCCCGCTTGCTCCACAGCAGGTATATGAGCGGGAAAACTATGGCCGTTAAAGCAACAAAGAGATACGGCAGGAGCGGGATATTGATCTCTCCGGGGAGGCGGTTCCTGATGCTCATGAGGGCGAGGAATCCCACAAGCATCCAGACGCCCATGAGCAGGAGATAGTAGATTGAGTAGTCTTTTCTCCGGAACGCCCTGTACTTGGACGGTGCGCCTATCTCATCAAGGTAGCGAAGTCTGTTCTCCACGAGTTCTATCTCAGCCTCGAGGCGCTTTATGCGCTTATCAAGTTCCTCCAGAACTTTCTCATTTTCCATTAATCCTCACCCAGCAGAAGGCGAGCTATCTTCTCGCTGATTACACCCAGTATTGCCTCGCCGTTCTCCCTTGTCGCAGATCCGGGATCGTCGTTGACTCCATCCGGAAACAGTTCCCTCCCTATGTCCTTCCTGATGACCCTAACCCTGCTCGTCCTTTTCTCGCCGACTGCTTTGTCCATCTTCACGAGTTCCGGCCTTATGGCGAGCATCACCGACGTTTCGTCCTGGCCTGCATGGCCCTGGCTGGAGCATATGCTGAGTATGTCCTCCCTGAAGTCGATCCACCAGTTTATGAGCCATATCTCGGCGTTCGGATAGCTCTCCGCAACTTCCTCGGCCGCCTCAACGAGAGGGTAAACGTTGCCCCCATGGCCGTTCATGAGGACTACCCTCTTGAAGCCCTCCTCGACGAACTCCGAGATGACCTCCCTAACGTAGGCTTTGAAGGCATCGGCTCTAACGTTGATGGTCCCGGGATAAACGTTCAGGACGAATGTATGGCCGTACCATATCGGCGGCGCTATTAGAACGTCCTTCCCCGCGTTTCTCACTCTCTCCTCCACGCGCCTGCAGAGCTCTAGAGGGGCAAAAACGTCAGTACCAAGAGGCAGGTGCCTGCCGTGGGCTTCCACACTCCCAACGGGAATAAGAACCGTATCTATTGATTTCTTAGCTTCCTCAAAATCAGGCCAGGTGAGTTCTTCCATCCTCATAATTATCCCCTTACCCCATAAGGAGTGCATCCTCATAAGCCTTTTCTATCTCTGCAGCGACCTTTTTCCACGAGTAACGCTCCTCCACAGCTTTCCTTCCGTTGCTTCCGAACCACTTCGCGAGTTCCTCGTCGTTGAGGAGCTTTTGAATTGCATCCCTAAGCGAAAGCTCGTTGCCTGGTGGAACGAGGAGTCCACTTCTACTCTCCTTAATTATCTCGGGGATTCCCCCAACGTCCGTCGCGACAACGGGGATGCCCGACGCCATCGCTTCGAGAATTACTATACCGAAAGCCTCCGCCGTAATGGATGGAAGGACAAAGACATCCGCCATGCCGAAGAGCTTCGGAAGGAGAGAGCTCTCCACATAGCCAAGGAAGCGCACCCTGTCCTCCATCTTCAGGAACTTAGCCTGCGCCTTCAGGAAGGGAAGCATCTCACCCGAGCCAACCAAGATGAGTGTCGCGTCCTCTATCTTCGAGAAGGCATTGATGAGAACTTGAGGTCCCTTGCGGTAGCTCATCCTGCTGACATACAGGACAACCTTTCCCTCAATACCGAGTTCTGACTTGAGGCGGTCTCTTTCCTTATTACTCAAGGGTTTGAAGATCTCATCGTCTACCCCGTTCGGGATGACCCTCACAGGAACATCCGTGAAGTGGTTGATGAACGCCTCTGCAGCCTTGCTGACAGCTATTATTTCGTGGGGATAGCGGAGATATCTGCTAAAGAGAGGGATAGTCAGTCCGAGAGCTTCCCAGAGCCGCGATTCGTAGGAGAAAGATATGCTGTGGGTTGTCAGCAGGGTCGCCTTCCCGAGGGTTCTACCGGCTTTAACAGCCTTGAGCGCAAGGGGTGTAAAGGCGTGGTGGGAGTGCACGACATCGTAATCCTCCAAAAATTCACCCAGCCCTTCACTCGATGCGAGGGAGTAGCTCATGTTGATCCCAAGTATAGGGCTTACCCTCCCCGGAACCTTAACGAGTTCGATGCCAAGGCTTTCGAGTTCCTCCTCCTTCCCGGTCTCGAGATCGTTGGTAACAATGGCCACTTCATGACCGCGCTCTCCGAGGTGAATTGCAAGGTGGTGCATGTGGCTGGCGACGCCGCCGACCTTGGGGTAGTACCAGTCACTGACGAGGGCGATCTTCATTCACACCACCGTCCCGAGCAGGTGTGTGATGAGCAAAGCGACCACTCCAGCATCCATGAGCCTGTAGTTGTCCTTGAACCCGTAAACGGCCACTCCCAGTGCCCCGAGGGCGAAGTTGAAGGAAGCGAGCAGGAGCACCAGTGAAAGGGCCGAGAAGACCACCACGAGGGTCTCTGAGGCTTCCCTGCCGAGGACTATTGGCGTGGTTTTCAAGCCTGCCCTGAGGTCGCTCTCGTAGTCCTCAAGGTGGTTTCTCAGCTCCAAGGCAAAGGAGTAAAGGAGCACCGCGACGGCTATGGTTATCTCCCCCCGCGTGAGGATACCATCGAAGTAAGCCCCGTAGAGGAAGGGCAGCACCCCGAAGAATATTCCGTGGGAGAGCACGTCGATTATCGGACGGGCCTTGAGCCTCGGTGGGGCTGAGTAAATCGTTGCAAGGGCAACCATTGTAACGTATATCCAGAACTCGCCTCTGCCAAGGGTGCTGGCGAGGAAAATTCCCACGAGAATAATCAATGTGGCGGATATGACTCCAGCACGGAAGCTCAGCTCACCGCTGGCTACCGGATTCTTATCCCACTTGGCCGGGTTGAGGGAATCGGTATCGGCATCGAAACAGTTGTTTATCGCGAAGGCATATGCAACATACAGGATAAGCGAGACAACCAGTATGAACGCATCATAAACATCGGGATTACGGGAAAAACTCATCGCCAGGCCAAGGAGGCCAATGCCAATGAACGCTCTTCCATCGGGGATTCTGGTGTTTTTGAAGGCTGCCTTGAGCACGGGTTAATCACCTCCAAAAAGGTATTGAAGTAAGGAGGAGGGTCAGACCTTCTCCAGAAGCTCCCTCACGTACTTTGGCATCTGAAAGAGGGTTTCGTGCCTCTCAGGGTCGTAGTAGTAGAGCTTAAGCTCCTTAGCGCGCTGAAGGTCAACCTTTCTGAAGTTAATATCTCCCTTGACTCCGACGAGGAAGCTCCATGGAGATGCGTAGCCTATGACAGGGAAACTGAAGTAGTGGACTTCGTCGAAGACCTTCCCCATATCCCTGTAGGCGTCGAGCAGCTCGTTGGTGAATAGGTACACGCTGCCCGCCTGGGTGATATACAGACCGTTATCGTTGAGCTTCTCGTATGCGTTTCTGAAGAATCCCTCGCTGAAGAGCATCTTTGCCGGTCCAACAGGGTCCGTTGAGTCAACGATGATGACGTCAAACTTCTCGTCCGTGTTTTTGAGGTACTCAACGCCGTCGCTGACTATCAATTCCGCCCTCGGATCCTCGAAGGCGCCCCTCGCGACGTTCATGTAGATCCTGGAGACCTCTATGACCATCTCGTCTATCTCGACCATGATGGCCTTTTCTACAGTTTTGTGCCTCAGCACTTCCCTCAGCGTTCCTCCGTCGCCGCCACCTATGATGAGCACCCTTCTCGGATTAGGGTGAGCGAGCATGACGGGGTGGACGAGGGGCTCGTGGTAGCTTTCCTCACCCATCTCGACGAGCTGAACCGTCCCGTCAAGGACAAGGAGTTTGCCGAAACCTTCGGTTTCGTAGAGCTCAAGCCTCTGATACTTAGTCTGGGTCTCAAAGAGCCTCTCCTTAACCCTGAAGCCCACTCCGTAGCCCCTTGGATACCACTCGATGAATGCATTCTCCTGCTCGTTAAATCCCATAAGTTCCACCTCTAAAAGCTGAAGAAGGGAAAGGGCTTAAAAACTAAACCCTCAGTAGGGGAACATTACGACAGCGGCTATGGCCGCAGCCGGCTTGTCCCTGATGGTTATTTCGGCCGAGGCGACCTTGAACTCCTTCAGCTTCCAGCCTCTGACACGAAAGCCCTCCTCGACCATCTTCCTAACCATTTCCTCGGCCTCTTCCTTGGTGCAGTATCCGGCATACTCGTAGATTAGTCCGCCTGCATTGCCCTCACTGATGCCAATGCCAAGAGCGGCGCTGATGGTCATCCCGGGCTCGTCGCTCTCGATGTGCGCATAGACTGTCGGCAGGAGCATTCCTATTGGGACGTCGTGGACTTGGTCGATCCACTCGATGTGAGCGGGTATGACGCTACTCAGCTTAACGAGGTTGACATTGCCTATGCCCAGCTTGAGGAGGGCGTTATCGAAAGCGTTAAGTTTAGTCCCACCTTCTGCGGTGGCGGCACCTATAAAGGCTCTTTTCGGGGTCGTCCAGCTCATCCCAACTTCCTCCTTTCCTTTCTCACGGATTAGACGGTTATACATCAAAGCAAGGATTCGCTCACTCGCTACTCTGTAGGGGACTTAAAAACGTTTCGCTATATTGGAAAGAACGTCAAAAAATCTTTCTCTTGGGAAAACATTGGGGGACAAGATTTGGGGCATCAATCGACTGTTTCCTGCGGTTTTGCTAGGTAGTGATTCACCACTCTGCCCAGAGTGGCAGAGGTGAATATTCCAAGGACGCTTGCTAGAGAGGCCATGGCGTACATGTGTTCGCTTAAAACGCCCGAGACGTAACCGATTTCACCTACAAGAAGGCCAAGGACCCCGAAGCTCGCTATTCCAGCGCCCCTGACAATGGACGTTGGAACATCCTTGTGTCTAACTACGGCTGCCGATAGGATAAGCCTGGCGACGTAGACCACAGCGAAAAACTCCAGTACAAGGAGGGAAAGCTCTGTCTCAAAGTTCAGACCACGCCAGGCAAAGAATATTGGGGCAAAGATACCGTAAGTGACGCCGCTGACTATGGTGGTAAGCCTGTCGTATTGTTTGGTTCCAACGAGGTCGCTGTGCATCATGAGGCCTGCCAAGAACCCACCTATGCTGAAGTGCATACCAATCTCTTCGCTAATGAACGCTAGTGATGTTGAAAACACCATGAACAGTCCAAATACGGCCTCGTCACTCTTAAGCCTCCTCAGGAACCTTATGATGTACACTTTCTGCTTTATGCCTATGATGTA
The DNA here is from genome assembly GCF_012027535.1 of Thermococcus sp. GR5. Classification (NCBI taxonomy): domain Archaea; kingdom Methanobacteriati; phylum Methanobacteriota; class Thermococci; order Thermococcales; family Thermococcaceae; genus Thermococcus; species Thermococcus sp. GR5. Next base: position 94,240 of record NZ_SNUN01000006.1, read on the forward strand.
GTTGATGTACATAATGCCTCCAATAAAGACCGCATCCTTGAGGATACTGGTCACAATGGGAGTATAGTTCCCGGGGTTTTCATGTATTCTAACCATTATATAGACTATGAAGAGACTCATGACTTCACTTATGACCGCGTATGAGAGGGCAACGTGAAGGAAATCCTCACCAAAGAAGCGCTTGAGACGGAGCACTATTGGAGCGGACGCTATTGACAGTATCGCCGCTACAATGATGTTGTCCGAACTTATCATCCAGTTCGTGAAGGGCAGGGTCACCACAAACATTGCAATATAAGTGAGCACATAGAGGGGAAGGGTTATTCTGCCGGCGTAGTGGAGCTCCTCCGGCGTCACTTCAAGGCCAGCCGAAATCATCAGGAAAAAGAGACCAAGCTCGGCCATCAGAAGCATCTGATCTCTCGGCATCTCCAGCAGAATGGCGCTGAGTATCATACCCGCGGTTATTTCACCGAGGAAGCCAGGATAGCCCAGTCTCTCGAAGCCTTCAGCTAGAAGCCTCGCAAAGGCTATGATTACAAAGACGTACCCTATGATTTCCATGTTGGTTTCTTATGATGACAGGGGTTAATAATGTTTCTGATGGGCAAGGCTTTTATCAATTAAATGAGAGCTCCAATTATGAGGCACTACGAGATAGTTCGAATAAAGGAGAGAGGAAAGGTTGAGATACCCCTCGATTACGCCTACGAGCTCGGTCTTGTCGAAGGTGCCTACTTCCTCCTGGAGATTGACACGGATCTCAATGAGGTGCACATAGAAAGGATAGCCCTACCAGGGAAGAAGCTTGTGGAAGTTGAACTTATTGTAGATGACAAGCCAGGCGTTCTGGCGAAGATAAGCGGCCTCTTCGGGAAGCACGGAGCAAACATACTCTTCAGCGAGTCCGAGGAGCTTGAAGGCATAGAGCTGGCTGGGATAGTTGCGGTCATAGACGTGAGCGGGATGAGTGGCACGCTGGAAGAACTGAGAGGAGAACTTGAGGCGCTGAAAGAAGTTAAGGAAGTAGTTCTACGCCCCCTGGAGTAAGACCGATGCCAGAATTGCCAGTATAAAAACCGCCGTGAGGACGTTCACTTCCTCCCCTATTTCCCCGAAGCCGACGTGAGCTCTCTTCTTGAAGATATCCGCTGCCTTCAGGAGGAAGAACAGAACCATGGCCAGGACTACATATATGATGTCCTTTGGATCAAAGACGGCTCCTAAATACAGCCCAGAGCCTAAGGTGATGAAGGCGAGGAAGATGGAAGAAAACTTCCAGACAGCCTTAATGTCCTCAGAGGTGCCCCTTAGCAGGTAGTAGTTGAGCTTTGTGAAGGAAATCAGCGTGCCGACGCTTCCGGCGTAGAGGACATACTTCCATGCCCCATCGAGGCCAGAAGAGATCAAACCCTTCGCGTAGGAGCCTATGAAGGGAGAAACGCCGCCTATGGCCAGACTGAGCATGACCACGGAAAGCGCCATGATTGGCACGTTTCTGTAGCCGAACTTCCCTAGCTCCCGAGTTTTTCTTCCTAGAGCACCAACGCTCAGGAAAAGGCCACCCTTGAAGAGTGAATGAGCGAGCGCATAGTATGCCGCCCCGAGGAAGTTGAGACTCGCTATCCCGAGAAGCACATAGCCCATCTGGGAAACTGTGTGGTAAGCGAGCAGCCTCTTCGCGTCCCTTTGTAAGAGCGCCATAGTTATGCCAAAGAAAATGGACACGACTGCCGTACCCATGGCGAGGGTCCTTAAGGTCCCTCCTACAGGAAGGGCTAAGAACATGAGAATCAAGCCGTAGGCAGGAGCTTTAACCACCGCCCCCGAGAGAACCGCGCTGACCGGAGTGGGAGCACTCGAATGGGCATCCGGAAGCCATGAGTGGAGCGGAAAGATGCCTGCCTTCAGGAGCAGCGAGGCGAAGGCTATCCCAACGGCCGCGTTCAACTCTTTTGAGGGGACAGCGTTCTCGGATATAAGGATCAGGTTTAGATAGCCCGTCTCCATGTATATCAGCCCTATAGCGAAGACGAAGAAGTATGAAGCCAGAAGCGAGAGCATGAGGTACTTGAAGGCAGCTCTCCTAGAGTTCGGCTCGCCCGAGAAGGTTATGAGCGCGAAGGCCGAGACAGATGCAATCTCCATGTAGATGTAGAAGTTAAAGAGGTCTCCCGCTATGAACGCTCCCAGAAGGCCGGCGTGGAGAAGCAGTAGCAAAGCTAAAGCCTTGGGTGTTTTCTTGTCCCTGAAGTCGAAGTAAGATATTGAGTAAAGTGCCACAAAGGCAAAGAGTATGAGCTCCCCTACGATGAACGGCAGGTTCAGTTCGCTTATTCCCACCTCTATGCCGCTTATCCGGTTCCAGCCGCCAACTATCTCTCCCTTCGGGATGCCCATGAAGAGAACCGTGGCAGGGAGGATGGCACCGAGCAGGAAGGAAACCTGTATTATATGCCTTTTCACCCTCAGCGTGTCCAACAGGACGATGAAGAAGGCAAAGAGGAGCGGAAACGCCACCACAAGCGAAATCACTGCCCATCCCTCCGCATGCGCATTATAATCGCCAAGGCCAGGGAAGTTATCGCGACATCAACTACAAGGGTGGTGAGCATAAGCGTCGCTGGGAGCGGATCAACAGGGTCCGTGGGCATTATGGGAACGTCCTTTCCCGGCGAATATGCCAGTCCCACGAAGAAGAGAACCAGACCAAGGGAGACGACGTTAATGGAGAGCACTAGCTTTATCGGCTCCTTTTTGGCCATCAGGCCGTAGGTCCCGATGAGCATGATTACTACTCCAGCCTGTTCCGGGCTAATCACTTTCAACCCACCTCAGCAGGATGTAGAATACGAACGTGAACGCCGCACCGACCTCAAGGCCGACGATGACGTTGAACGGAAGGATTATCCCGCCCTCCGTGGGCAGGAAGTTGGCATAGAACGCCCCAAACGCAAGTCCAGTTATTCCCAAGAGTACGAGCATCGCCCCGGCGGAGCTCTCTATGAGGCTTGCCCAGTTGAATTTGAACTTCTTCCGGACTTTTTTATAGCCATGGGAAGTGATAAGAAGTATTACCGCCACCGCGAGGATTACACCACCCTGGAAGCCTCCTCCCGGGCTGAGATGGCCGTAGAGCATGAGGTAAGCCGCGTAGGTTACGAGGAAGGGGCTGACGAGCTTCGTGGTCGTCCTCACGACGATGCTCATCTTCACTTCTTCTTCCCTCCAATGAGCAAGTAAAAGCCAATGACGGCGGTGAAGAGCAGACTCGCCTCTCCGAGGCTGTCATAGGCCCTCCAGCCAGCTAAGATGGCCGAGACCAGGTTGGGTATCCCTATTTCATCCCAGTTCTCAACGTAGTAGGCATAACTTCCGCCAAAGGAGTGGGAGTAGTCCAGGCTAAGGAGGACGACGGCCAGTGCGAGAGTTATCAGGAGAGCGACCTTCCTCACCTCGTCACCTCCTCTATCGTAAAGAGGAATATCCCTATGACTATCGCGCCGACAACTATGGCTGAGAGGGCAACGTCGGGGGCTCTGAGCTCGAATAAAGCCAAGATGAAGAGCAGGCTGAGGAGGGAGTACTTAACAACTGCACTAACCAAGTTCTTTTCCTCAACAACGGCCACCGCGAGTATTATCATGGCCACAAAGACGACATCAAGGATTGTCCCAAGCATACATGTCCACCACTACTTTGGGCTTTACACCGTACTTATAGGCCCCACGCGCTATGGCATGGGAGACCATGGGGTTTATCATCGCTATCAGGAAGGCCAGCACAAGAAACTTCAGTCTCACCAGGACCGGAGCGTCCATCATGAGGACGAGCGCTAAGATTATGCTCATCGCGCCACCAGTATCGCACTTCGTTGCCGCGTGGAGGCGGGTGTAAACGTCGGGAAAGCGAAGTATACCCAAAGCGCCAAAGAGCATAACCGCCCCACCGAACAAAAGGAGTATCGTCTCAATCATGAACGGCCCTCCTCTCCAGATATTTGGCCAGAATTAACCCCCCAACGGCGTTCACCATGAGCAGGACTATGGCGAGGTCTATTAGATAGTACTCCTTCCGGATGACCGATACAATGGCTATTATCATCACAACCTTCGTCGTTATCGTGTTGAGCCCCACTATCCTGTCAGGCAGGGTCGGTCCTCTAACCACGCGGTAGGTTATCAATATCGCCGTGAAGACCAGCAGGTAGAAGGTACTCACCAGAAGACTTTCTTGAGCCATTCCTCGATATCCCCCTTTATCTTCTCCCCGGCCTTCTCACGGTTGAGCGTTTCGAGGTCTATCCAGTGGACGTAGAGGTAAGTTTCCCCGAGTTTCTTGCTGACGTCAAGGGTTAGAGTTCCCGGCGTCAGGGTTATGGAGTTCGCCAAGATAGTAACGCCCGTATCGGAGTGCAGATCAGTCTTTATCTTGACTATGCCCGGATGGATGTCTAAGAAGATCACGTTTTTAGCCACCTTGAGGTTGCTTTCTATGAGCCTGAAGGCCATTATGATGAGGTACTGAGGAAGGTAGAGAAAGGTGAAATAGAGAAGTTTCTCCAAAACGTGGCCGGTCCGCCTTATGTCCTCGGTCAGCATGTCCCTCATGAACAAGGCAATTATCAGGGTAACCGTTGCACCCAGAAAGAGATTCCTCGGCTCGAGGTTAGCAGAGATGACCACCCAGAATGCCAGCAGGGCGGCCCAGGTGAGGACTATCCGCTCCCAGACCGGGAGCTTCGACGCCTCAAACCTCTCATGGAGAATCCTTTCTCGGAGGTTCTCGAGCCTCTCTTTGAGGTAGAAGGGGATGCGGCTCATGTTGTAATCTATAGCACGGGAAGTTATAATGTTTTTGTAGATGCAAAGAGAATGCCCAGAAATGTGAAATCCGTTCGGAGAACTCCCCAAAAATAGGGAATTTTTACGCTCAGAGCCCTTCTCGACCGGCCATGAGAGGGTTCCGTCATGGAAAGGTTTAAATCTCGAGCGGTTTTAGAGGAATTTGGTGGTGCTCATGATTGAGGTCGGTGAATACAAGGTCAAGGAGGGCCTTTACTACACGAAGGACCACGAGTGGGTCCAGGTTCTTGAGGACGGTACTGTTCTCGTCGGAATAAGCGACTACGCCCAGAAGGAGCTCGGTGACCTTGCCTACGTCGAGCTTCCTGAGGTCGGTAAAGAGGTCAGCAAGGGCGACGTTCTCTGTGAGCTCGAGAGCGTCAAGGCCGTTTCTGAGGTCTACGCTCCGGTCAGTGGCGAGATTGTCGAGGTCAACGAGGAGCTTGAGGACAGCCCCGAGGTTCTTAACGAGGATCCCTACGAGAACTGGATAGCCAAGCTCAAGCCGAGCAACCTCGACGAGGAGCTCAAGGAGCTCATGGACGCCGAGACTTACGCGGAGTATCTCAAGTCCCTTTGATTGCACTCAACTTTTCTCTCCCTTTCGCTTCGGAACGCTTAAGTATCTTACAGCCCTATTCCCTTCGGTGGTTCCCCATGAAGGTTCTGAAGGAATGGGACGTTAAGGTTAGACTCGTGAAGACGAAACGCGGTGCTGTTCTTCACATGATAGAGCTCGAGCCTGGGCATTTCTACCTCGAACAGAACCCGCTGAAGGACTCCAAGTACGGCGTTGCCTACCGGAAGATTAAGGAGAACTTCCCCGAGTTCTACATGTTCTGGGAGATAAAGAACAACCGCTACACGGGCAAGCTCCTCGCTGGAGCGTTCTTGGAGAAGAAAGAAATAGACGAGTTCGTTACACTCCTGGCAAAGAGTGAGGACTTCAAGAAGTTCGAGGAGATACTGGAGGAAATCGAGGAGATGGAGGAGTGAGCTCAGCCTTCGGTTTTCATCATCTTTTCGCTGCACGAATCGCAGTTTCAGATACCCTAGAGGTCTTCATCGCTCGTTTCATCCTCTTTTCAAGGGGTTAAAAGGCTGACGGCTCGGCCAGTATGCCCTTCATCATGGCATGCCCGATTCAGCCACTCCGGAGCTCGTCATCGCCGGGAGTTTTATTCGTCGGGAAATTGATAAAGGTGCCGCAAATTCTAGGGCAGAAGCATGAGATAGTAGTCGTAAGAGGAAAGTTGAGAAGAACAGAAAAAAGAGCTCAGGCATTCTCTCTCTGTTCTTCCCTCTTCTTCGTCAGATACTCATGGATGGCTTTGGCAGCCCTCCTCCCGTCACCCATGGCAAGGATAACCGTTGCTTCGCCCCTTATCGCATCGCCACCGGCGAAGACCCCTGGAATGCTCGTCATGAGGTTCTCGTCGACGACTATCTTACCGCGCTCGACCTTCAGGCCAGGCGTGTTGACGATGAGCCTGTTTGGATGCTTGCCTATGGCTATGATGACCGTGTCTGTCTCGATGGTGACGTACTCGCCGGTGCCAACTATCTTCCTCTTACCTCTGCTATCGCGCTCATCGAGCGGCCTCATCTTCTCGAACTTAACCGCCTTGAGGTTGCCCTTGCCGTCGCCTATGAACTCGACCGGGTTGAGGAAGAACTCGAACTTGATGCCCTCCTCCTTGGCGTGCTCAACCTCCTCGACACGGGCACTTACATCCTCGGGACCGCGCCTGTAGGCGATGATGACCTCGGCGCCGAAGCGCCTCGCGCTCCTCGCTGCGTCCATTCCGGTGTTTCCGGCACCAATGACTATAACGCGCTTGCCGACTTTGACGGGCGTGTCGTACTCCAGGAACTTATAGGCCTTCATGAGGTTGACCCTGGTCAGGAACTCGTTGGCCGAGTAGATGCCGTTGAGGTTAATTCCTGGAGCGTTGATGAACCTCGGCGTTCCAGCTCCGGAGCCAATAAAGACGGCGTCGTACTCCTCGAGCAACTCTTCCATGGTGACGGTCTTTCCGACGATGTGGTCAGTCAGGATTTTCACACCGAGCTTCTTGAGCTTTTCAATCTCGCTCTGGACTATCTCCTTAGGCAGCCTAAACTCTGGAATGCCGTACATAAGGACTCCGCCGGCCTCGTGGAGAGCCTCGTAGATTGTGACGTCGTAGCCGAGCTTGGCCAGCTCGCCAGCGGCGGTAAGTCCGGCCGGACCGGCTCCGATGATTGCAACTTTCTGGCCCTTCTTCTTTATCTTGGGCACTATCTCAAAGAGAAGCTCCTCGTCTATGCCGTGCTCCCTCGCGTAGTCGGCGACAAACCTCTCGAGCTTGCCGATGTTTATCTTGTCACCAACTTTGCCCATAACACAGTTCATCTCACACTGATCCTCCTGAGGGCAGACACGACCGGTGGTTGCCGGCAGAGAGTTGCAGGCCCAGATGACGTTGAGAGCCTCCTTAACGGCCTTGTCAGGGTTGTCACGGTACTCAACGAGCTTGCTTATGAATCCTGGAATGTCGATGTGAACAGGACATCCCTTGATACAGGGTGCATAGTTGTATGGACACTGAAGGCAGCGCTCGGCCTCCTTAACGGCCAGCTCGAAGGTATAACCAAGATTGACTTCTTTGAATGAATTTATCCTTTCCCCAACCGGGATCTCGGGAGTCGGAACGCGTTCCTTAATGAGCTTTCTCTTAAGGGCCATCACTGCCCACCTCCCTGGAGGGCTTTCATGTACTCCTGCATGGCCTTCGCCTCCAGGTCAGTATAGTAACCGCTCCTCGCTATGAGCTCGTCCCACGCGACCTGGTAGGCGTCAAACTCTGGACCGTCTATGCAGGCAAACTTAACCTCGCCGCCAACGGTGACGCGGCAGGCTCCGCACATTCCGGTTCCGTCGACCATGATTGGGTGAAGGTCAACCTCCATTGGGACTCCAAACTCCTTGACGACGTTGAAAACCGCTCTCTGGTCGCCCGCCGGGCCGACCATGAAGACCAGGTCAAAGCCCTCCTTCTCCAGCATCTCATGAACCTTCTCAGTGAGCCTCTTGGTAACGTTCCTCATGTTCGCCGGGAAGTCTAGATTTGGATCTATTGGAACGGATTCAACTATGTGTCTTGAAACTGCCCCCTCAAGCTCCTCTTTTAGAACTACCATCGGTTCAAAGGTAACGTTAAGGGTCGTAACATCGTTTCCAAGTTCCTGCCACGCCTTGGCTATCGGGAAGACCTCCACTATTCCGGTGTAGGCCCCAATTGCGAGGATCTTCCCAAACTTCTTCATTGGAACGGGGTTTCCGAGAGGCCCGGCAATGTTGAGTATCTCGTCGCCTTCCTTGAGCTCAGCGGCCATTCTCATGGTGGTCCTTCCCCTGGTGAAGACCACGAGAACTATCCAGCCCTCTTCGCGATCCCACATGACAGGGGTGAGAGGGATTCTCTCTCCGTTCTCGAAGGCCCTAATGATTACGAACTGCCCCGGTTGAACCTTTCTGGCTACATGGGGGGCGTGAACTTTATACCAGGTGTTGCGCATGGCAATCTCCTTTTTCTCTAGGATTTTATACACAATGAACACCTCCGTACACGTGGTCAAACTTGGGCATCTAAAGGTTTGCAATATAAAGTGTTTATAAATATGTTGTCAACCAAAGGTTTAGTTATCGGAAGGATCCTCGGGTGCGTAGGGAAAAGATTAAAAAACGTTCTGCAAAGAGAGGTTAGGAGGACAACTATGGTACGGCTCGTTTATTACCTCTCAACCCTGCTGACGGCTGTGGCCCTCTTCTGGCCGGTCATATACGGCAACGTCCCGGCGCTGAGAGTACTTCCAGGAAACCCCCTGGTTCAGGCCATCGCAGGGCTCGTGATATTTGGGGGATTGGCCTATCTGACCTTTGAGGAAGAGAGCCCGAAGAACAATGAAGAAGGACTCACAGCTTTCTAAGGAATGTTATGTATCCCGTGTGTGCCAGCATCGTTGTTTTTGGTCTCATGCACTCCTTCTTGACCTCGTGCTCCCTGACAAGGACCTCTACAACCCTCGGTTTGTAGAAGTGATCCCTGTACTCCTGAAGGGCCTGGAAGAAGCGATGAACCTGGTTCATGCACGGCGTGTAGGCGACAAAGTAACCCCCGGGCCTGAGGACTTCAACGGCATGCGGGAGAACATTCTCGGGCTGTGGAAGGTCAAGGACAATGTGGTCGGCGTAGTCCTCATCGATGCCCTCGTAAATGTTCTTGAGCTTTATCGTGACCCTGTCAGAGAAACCGGCCAGCTCAACGTTCTTCTGAGCTATCCTGGCGAAGTCTTCCCTTACCTCATAGCTGATAACCTTGCCGGCCGGGCCGACGATGTTCGCTAGGAAAATCGTCAGCGCTCCACTGCCAACGCCGGCCTCTATAACCGTATCTCCCGGTGAGATTCCAGCGTAGGCGATGATTATTCCCGCGTCCTTGGGATGCACTATCTGGGGCCCTCGTTTCATTTTGGCTATTATGTCGTTGATGTCTGGCTTCAGTATCTTGAACTCCTCACCCTTGTGGCTGGTCAGGGTGTCTCCATAGCTCTTATTGAGAAGCTCCCCAAGGTTGATTATACCCAAATCCGTGTGGAACTCCCTATTCGAGACCGTTACGAGGTACCTCTTCCCCCTCCTGTCTATCAGCAGTACCTTATCCCCCTCCCGAATCAAATGCCTCACCGCCCTTCTTTACTATCAGGCCATCTTTTGATATGTAGAAAACCATCGAGGCCATCTCCTCGAGCATCGCTACGTGCTCCCTGCTTAAAATGTCGACGTTGATGAAATGGATTCCAACCCACTCCTCCAGAGGGATGGTGCTGATGCTCGTGAGTATTGCTTTCACAGCCTCATCTCCCCCAAAGTGGACGTAGAGGGCAATCCCAAAGGTTACGAAGTACTCCGGCTTGGTGGGGAAGTGCGTCATCTTGTTAATGACCGTGTGGTAGTTCTTCAGGAAGCTGTGAGAGTCATAGACGGGCACAACTTCTTCTATCACCTCGCCGTAACTGGCTGAGCCCGGACCGATCTTGACAATCTTAATTTCCTTGATGAGCTCGATTATCTTTGAGTATCCCTTACCGGACACCTTACGGGTGTATTTCCGGAACATAAGATCACCAATGCCAAAGAAGTCACCTATAACAACCCCACCCCTCTCAACAAGTGCCGGAATCAGGAAACTCCACGAGAACTCCTCTACAGGATATGTTGATGGATACCCCACAAGAATAATGTCTCCTCTGTTGGCCTTACCAAAGAGATATTTCTCAAAGACGGAAGTGTCCATAGGGCTCACCAAAAGGGTTTTTAACCGCTCCTCTTTTAAACCTTTTAGGTGGAAGGGATGAGAAAGTTCGTAGTGTGGCCCAACGAGCTCGATGCAAGGCTTAGCAGGCGATACGGGCGGACCATTGGAAAGGAATTTGCCGTTGATGGGCCAACGATTCAGGAAATCGTTGATGCAGTCGAAAGCCTCGGGATGAAAGTTGTCGAATTGGATGAGAACAAGCTGAATCCAAGGTTAGCCGGCCTCGACGAGGAGTACAGAAGGCGTGGCATGGTCAGGATAGAGAGCAAGCACCCCAAGGGCAAGAGCCTGAAGATGATAGGTCAGAAGATCAGGGAAATCAGAAAAACCCGGGCTAAGGCCAAAGACAAGAAGTCCAAATCCAAGAGGAAAAAGAGGTAATCACTCCTCCTCTTCCATTTCTACGACTATTGCAGTGGTAGTATCGATGACGCCGTCGATGTTGTGTATGTCGTGGAGTATCCTTCTGGTCAGCTCGCCGAGGTCTTTGGCCTCTATATGAACTATGGCATCATAGGGGCCCGTAACTGCGTCGGCCTTGGTAACTCCAGGAATCTGCTTGAGGGCCTCTATGACGCTCTCGACTTTTCCAATCTCAACTGTCAATAAAACGTACGACCTAACCATTTTTCACCACCGCGGAAAGACTTTACGTTTTTATTTAGCCGACCATCTCATTTAAGCTTTTCGTAGGGGCCGAGTGATAGGCTCTCCCGCTAAAACCAAAAACCTATAAAGCGCCCCGCCGATTTTTTCTGGTTGACCATGAGGGTTGAAGAGCTTCCCGTTGACAAGAGGATAAAAAGGATCATCCTGGAAAGGGGCATAGAGGAGCTCTATCCTCCCCAGGCGGAAGCCCTGAGGAGTGGAGTGCTGGAAGGGAAAAACCTAGTCCTGGCCATTCCAACGGCCAGCGGAAAGACCCTCGTTTCCGAGATAGTGATGGTTAACAAACTCCTGCGTGAGGGGGGCAAAGCAGTCTATCTCGTTCCCCTTAAGGCCCTGGCCGAGGAGAAGTACCGTGAATTTAAGGAGTGGGAAGTCCTCGGTCTCCGCGTTGCCGCCACAACCGGCGATTACGACTCCACAGATGAGTGGCTCGGGAGGTATGACATAATCGTCGCGACTGCCGAAAAGTTTGATTCGCTTTTGAGGCACGGCTCGAGCTGGATTAAAGACGTTAAACTCGTCGTGGCGGATGAAGTCCATCTCATCGGTTCTTACGACAGGGGAGCGACGCTTGAGATGATTCTAAGCCATATGCTTGGCAGGGCTCAGATTCTGGCCCTGAGCGCCACCGTCGGAAACGCTGAAGAACTGGCCGAATGGCTCAACGCCGAGCTCGTCGTGAGCAACTGGCGGCCGGTCCAGCTCAGAAAGGGCGTTTTTGCACAGGGTGAGCTCTTCTGGGAGGACGGAAAGATAGATAGGTATCCAGCCAACTGGGACTCGTTGGCTATTGACGCCGTCAAAAGAGGTAAGCAGGCCCTCATTTTCGTCAACACAAGGCGTTCCGCTGAGAAGGAAGCTGTGAGCCTGGCCCCAAAGATAGCGAGGCTTCTGACTAAGCCGGAACAAAGAGGGCTCAAAGAGCTTGCGGATTCCCTTGAGAGCAATCCCACCAACGAGAAGCTCAAGAAGGCTTTGAGGGGTGGTGTAGCCTTTCACCACGCCGGCTTGAGCAGAACTGAAAGGACGATGATAGAAGATGCCTTCCGTGAAGGTCTGATTAAGGTAATTACGGCGACTCCGACGCTCTCCGCAGGATTAAACCTTCCAGCTTTCCGCGTTATCATAAGAGACACTAAGCGCTACTCCAACTTCGGCTGGGTTGACATCCCAGTTCTCGAGATACAGCAGATGATGGGGCGCGCGGGAAGGCCAAAGTACGACAAGGTTGGAGAGGCTATAATCGTTGCGAGAACCGAGGATCCAAAGAAGCTGATGGACAGATACGTCTTCGGAAAGCCTGAAAAGCTGTTCTCCATGCTCGCCAATGAGTCCGCCTTCAGAGGACAAATTCTAGCCCTAATAACAAACTTCGGAGTGGAAAACTTCCGAGAACTCATAAACTTCCTAGAAAAGACCTTCTACTTCTACCAGAGAAGCGACACCTCCCATCTAGAGTGGAAGGCCAAGGAGATAGTCTACTTCCTCATTGAGAACGAGTTCATAGACATGGACATTGAGGATCGCTTCATAGCCCTTCCCTTCGGCAGGAGGACTTCCCAGCTCTACATAGACCCGCTCACTGCCAAGAAGTTCAAGGACGCCTTCCCGAAGCTCGAAAAGAACCCCAATCCCTTCGGAATCTTCCAGCTCATAGCTTCAACACCCGATATGGGCACGCTGAACGCACGCAGGAAGGAAATGGAGGACTATCTTGACCTGGCCTACGAGATGGAAGAGAAGCTCTACGTCAACATCCCCTACTGGGAGGACTACAGGTTCCAGAGCTTTCTCAATGAGGTCAAGACGGCCAAGATTCTCCTTGACTGGATAAACGAGGTGCCTGAGACGAGAATCTATGATACATACAACATCGACCCCGGCGACCTTTACAGAATCCTTGAGCTCGCCGACTGGCTGATGTACTCGCTCATCGAGCTCTACAAGCTGTTCGAGCCAAAGAAAGACGTTCTGGACTACCTCCGTGACCTGCATCTAAGACTCAAGCACGGCGTCAGGGAGGAACTTCTTGAACTGGTCAGACTGCCCAACATCGGAAGGAAGAGAGCGAGGGCGCTTTACAACGCGGGCTTTAGAACAACGGAGGACATCATGAAAGCCAAAGTGAGCGAGCTCCTGGCAGTTGAGGGCATAGGTTTGAAAGTCGTAGAGGGATTGTTCATGCACTTTGGCGTCGAGCTCCCAAAAGCCTCAAAGAAAAGCACAGAAGAGAACAGAAAGAGGAGAAAGGGGACCCTGGATGACTTCCTGAAGTGAGCGGATTAAATTTTTAAATCCAGGCCTTTTACTTTGGCGTGGGCACTATGATAATCATCGTGACAGGAATGCCAGGTTCAGGAAAAAGCAAGATCGTTAAAGAGTTCGAGAAGAGAGGTGTCCCGAGCGTTTCTATGGGCGACGTCGTAAGGGAAGAGACTGCCAAGCGTGGCCTCGAGCTCACAAAGGAGAACGTTGCCAAGGTGAGCATTCGCCTGAGGCAGGAACTGGGCCAGAATGCCGTGGCAAAGCTCGCCGTTGAGAAGGTCAGAGAACTGCTCAGAAAGAATAAAGTAGTTGTAATCGACGGCGTCCGCTCTCTTGACGAGGTAGGAACCTTCAGGAGCGCTTTTCCTAGTGAGGAGATCATCATCGTCGCTGTCCATACACCGCCACATATGCGCTTCGAGCGGCTCAAAGCCAGGGGAAGACACGACGACCCGCAGAGCTGGGAGGACTTTGAAGAGCGCGATTGGAAGGAGCTCAAGTTCGGCATCGGAAACGTCATAGCAATGGCCGACTACATGATAGTCAACGACTGCCCGAAGGAAGAATACGAAAGAAGAGTTCAGGAGCTCGTTGAGAAGATTTTAGCCGAGCATTGAGTCGAGGAAGAGCATCACGTAGAATCCAACGAAGAAGCCCAGAGTTACAAGCGTCTCGTTTTCTTCTCTCCTATATATCTCAGGAATCATCTCCTTCACAGTTACGTAGAGCATGGCCCCTCCTGCCAACCCAAGGCCGTAGGGCAGAGACCAAGCAAAGGCCGTGAAAAAGATCGCTCCGAGGATTACCATCGCCATCTCAGCCAACCCGCTCAGAACACCGATCATAATCGGTTGGAGGCGCTTTTTCTGAATGACGGCTAGAGGGAGCGAGACGACAGTCCCTTCAGGGAAGTCCTGGATGCCTATAGCGATGGCCGTAACTAGGCCAACCTCAAGGTTGTAAACTAGAGAAGTACCAACGGCTAATCCCTCTGGCAGGTTGTGGATTATGAGGGCGAGAACGAGGAGCCAGACCTTCCGGAGCCTATCTTTCAAATCGCTTGGGCCTTCGTAGCCCTTGACCATGTGCTCGTGGGGGATGAGGCGGTCTATCACGGAGATCACGAGAATGCCAAGGGCTATTCCAATTCCAGCCGGCCCAAAGCCCCCGGTGCTTTCTATAGCAGGGAGAATTAAGCTGGTGAAGCTCGCGACTATCATAACTCCAGCCGCAAAGCTCAGGCTGAAGTCAACTCCCCTTTCAGGGATGTTCTTGGCGAATATTGCCACCATCGCGCCGAGAGAGGTCATGATAGCCACAAAAAGGCCCGCATAGAAGGAGACCCACAGGATGCTGCCCCCGGAGATCTCGAGCATCCATTCGGCGAGGTTCGAGATGAAGTTGTCTAACACTGTTAGGCCACCCTAATTAATAGGGGGGTTGCCTTTATAAGCTTTGGGTCGAGTGGGTGACGGTGGGAATATGTTCGAGGAAGTTGAAGTTGAGGCTTACGTTTATCCGACGGAGGATATAGAGAAGGTCAAGAGGGCGATGCTGAATCTGATTCCGGATTTGGAGTTCGAGGCATTCGACAGAGGAGACTACATCATCTTGACCGGAAAAACCAGGAGCAAGAAAGCCCTTCAGAGGCTCTACGAGCTTTTCCGCGGCCAGGCAATACTCGACACGGCGCGCTCTTTCCTTGAGGAGGGCTACTTCGGCGAGGAGATAATCATAAAGGTCAACAAACAGGCAGCTTACGCTGGAGTGGTGAACTTCAACGAGGAATCCCCGCTAGGCCCGATAACAATAATCATCCGTACCAAAGATCCGCAGAGGCTCATGAAGTGGCTCGCACCGAGGACAAAAGATGGAGTACCTATAGAATAAAAAGAAAGGCTCACCCCATCTTCTTCCTTCCCCAGCTTATTTTTGCCGTCATAACCTTCTCCGTTGAGAATATCCACGCGGTAACGTAGAGCGTCAGTCCGGCCATTAAGGCAAGATACCCCACGCTAAGAAATACTGAACCGTAGTCACCAAGGAGGATGTAGCGGTAGTCCACTATCGGGTGTGTGAACGGAATCGCCAGCAGGACATACTTGATGGCCACTGGCAGGTCGCTGATGTCAGTGTACATAAGGAGGAACGCAGGAAAGGCAAGGGGCATTATCACTGCGCTCACCACCGTTGTGGCGCTCTGCACGTCTTCCGCGAAGATTGCGAGTATCATCGCCAAGCTGAGGGAGAATATTATGGTCAGGAAGACGACGAGGGCGAAGAGGAGCATCCCCATCGGCGTCACGCTGAGACCAATGTCTTCGAGGGTTATGCCCGTCGCCCCCAGACCGAAGGAGCCGAGGTAGCTGCGCATTCCTATCATGTAGGCTATCGCCGCCATCAGACCCATGACGGCGGTTCCAAAGATCTTGGCACCTACTATCTTTGTTCTGGCAACGGGAAGGGTCAGGAGCGTCTCAAGGGTTTTGTTCTCCTTTTCGGCCGCCATCGCCCCGGCAGCCATCTGGGCGGTGACCATCACCATAAGGAAGACTATCATAGGTATTGAAAAGGCCTGTGAGGCTATGACGTTCGAGACTATGCTCGGCTGGATGTCAACTATCTTACCCCTGATGACAGATTTGCTCTCTGTCTCTATCGGCCGAAGTATCGCGTCTGGATTTCCAGCCCCGAGCTGCTCAATCTTTATCCGGGCTATCCCATCGCTTAGAACTCCGATAACGGCGTTTATCCTGCCCTCACTGACGCTCTCCTTTATACCCGCACCGATTGTCGTGAAGATACCGTAAATTTGAACTGTAGCTTTCTCGTTTTCTTCAAGCCTCGTCGAAAAGTCTGGAGGGATCACTACAAGAACGTTCTGCTTCTCCAGAACTGCCTTCTGAAGGGCTTCATCCAGGGATGTTGCGTTGATGACCGCGACAGTTATGTTTGGAGTTACCTCAAGGGCCTTTATCAGAACTTCACCGTACCCTCCCTCGTCGAAGTCCACTATGGCGACCTTCGTCTCGCCCTGTGCCTGCTCCAGCCCAAGGGTTATTACCTTGCCCATGACCGGGAACAGGATGAGAGGTATAACCACAAGACCGAAGATAAGCTTCCTGTCCCTGAAGAGGTTCCTGAGTTCTTTCTTCGCCATCACCCAGAAGTCGCTCATGAGCCCTCACCCCCAACGGGTTCATTGATTTCCGCCCCCACAGCCCTCATGAAGACCTCTTCGAGGTTCTCAGCGCCGTACTTCTCCTTGAGCTCGGCCGGAGTGCCCATGTCGACTATTCTGCCCTCATTGATGAGAGCAACCCTGTTGCAGAGGTACTCGACTTCGAGCATGTTGTGGCTCGAGATGAGAAACGTAACGCCCTCGTTCCTCGCGAACTTCCTGATGGTCTTCCTTATGGTGTAAGCGTTGACTATATCGAGGCCGCTTGCGGGTTCGTCAAGAATTGCCAGCTTGGGCTTCACCATCAGAGCCCTCGCTATAAGGAGCTTCCTCGTCATTCCTTTGGAATACGTCGAGACTTTGTCATAGAGCCTGTCCCCCAAGTCGCTCAGCTTAACGCCGAGCTCCAGCATCTCCTCAAAGTTCCTCCCGCCCTTGGCGTAGAGCCTCGCCATGAACTCGAGATATTCGTAACCCGTGAGGTTCTTGTAGGCGCCAGCTTCCTCCGGCAGGTAGCTTATGAACTCCCTGACCTTTGAGGCGTCCTTGACAACGTCGTAGCCAGCTATGCTCGCCTTTCCAGCCGTTGGTCTGAGGAGCGTTGAGAGTATCTTTAACGTAGTACTCTTTCCCGCACCGTTAGGCCCAATGAGACCGAAGATTTCGCCCTCCGGAATCTCGAAGCTTATTCCCTTGAGGGCCTTCACTTTTCCGTAGTCTTTCTCGAGGTTCACAACCTCAACTATCATCCCTCTCCCCCTCGTAGACGAAAATGTCTTCAATGAGAACTCCAAAAAAGCGCGCTATCTTGAAAGCTAGCTTAAGCGATGGATCATACTTACCCTTTTCTATCGCTATTATCGTCTGCCTCGTGACGCCGAGGGCTTTGGCCAGCTCCTCCTGGGTTAGTCCCCTAGCTTCCCTGAGCTCACGGAGGCGGTTCTTCATAAGTCATTCCCTCACATCTTTCTTGAATAGTATGCCCTGAAGGCGAGGTTTCCGAAGAATATCGTAGCGAAGATTAAGCTTGAAAGGTTGGTGCACCGTTCGTCCCTGAGAACCAGCCACGAGTAGTACAGCGAGAGAACCGTTACGAGAAGTACCAACTCCAGCGTTCTCATGGCAGCGAGCTTGGAAATCTCAAGGCCTCTTTCGTCTATGGGAACGCCCGTGTTTTCCACTATTGTCCGCATCATGAAGTATCCAAGAAATCCTCCCCCGATGAGTGCCACCAATGATACCAAGGCGAGCTCGTTCATTCACATCACCATCTCATAGCGGACCTTTAGAATCATTGCAGTCAGGATCCCGACCATTAGGGGAAGCATAAGCCACTTCACGAACACGACGGCCGTTTCGTAATCGTGCCCGGCGAGCCAGATGAGCTCGTAGCCGAGAACAACGAGGCCGAGGAGCAGGCCGTGGTAGAAGCTCTTCATAGTTATCAGTCTCGTCCTCTCATCCTCCACTGGCCCAACCTTTGCCTCGTAGGCCTTCATCAGGAGCCACGTTCCTGCTATCGTCAGCGTGAAGAAGAACCAGCTCAGGTAGGTGTTCGTCCTTGAGTAGTAGTTCATCAGGAAAATCGTGACAAATAGGAAAACGAAGTGGATGGCCCTAAAGCCCATTCACATCACCTTCCTGTAGTAGAGTTGGCCAGCGAGGTAAGCAAATACCCAAGTCGCGAGGAGGAAGTAGAGGGGCGTCTCATTTAACTCCCAAAGGCCAAAGATGTCTCCGATGAGCACTACCGCGAGGAGCGTTATCATGGCATCGCTCACAAGGGCCTTGCTCCTCAGCTCTATCAGCTCCTCCCTCTCGTCCGTTATCGGTTCTTCAGCCTGGATTTCCTTCGAGTGCCTGCGGGCAAATGTAATCCAGAGGGCCACGCCGAGAAGGAAGACCACGAGAAGGAATGGCCTAGATGTGCTTGACTTCACCGCCGTGGCCATTACTCCTGAGAGGAAGCCAAGGAGAACACTCAGAGTTAGGAGCTGGGGCAGGAAACTTCTCCTCGATATCAAATCCTCTCGGGTTACCGCCGTTAGCAGAAAACCTCCAAGGAAGGCCACGCCAAAGGTGAAGATTCCAACGAAAAGCGGAAACCAGCTCTCCGGAAGCTCGTAGCTCACCATCATCGTCCCGCCACTTTCCACGTAAAGCCAGACGAAGTAGAGAGCATAGGTGAGTGCAAACATCAGGAATAGGCCGGCAACGTTCCTCTTCCACCTCTCCATGCTCCCACCATGTAAAGTTTCCTTTACGTAAAACTTCCTTTACATCCTTTATAAGCTTTGTTCCCCCAAAGTTTTTAAAGAGCAGGGAAGAAGTTCCATCCGCGCGGGGGTAGCCGAGCCTGGTCAAAGGCGCGGGATTTAGGGTCCCGTCCCGAAGGGGTTCCGGGGTTCAAATCCCCGCCCCCGCACCAAAACAGCCCTTTGCTGGCGCAAAGCGCTGGCGGAAAGAGTGTGTGCTTTTTTGAAGTGCCAAATTTTCAAGGGGTTTACTCTCTAAATGGCGGTTTTACAGTGTTTGCTCCCCTCGAGGCATCCTTCGGGTGCCAGAACAAAAAGCAAACTGCTTGAAAGGCTCTTCTTGAAGTTAAACCCGCTTTTAGTGGAGGTTTAGGGAGTGCATGCCAATGGTCCTAGCGTTTTATAGGAAGGGCGCTCTTTGATTAAACTTTGCTATGCAAAGTTTATTTGCCCGCGCGAAGTTTGATCAAGGTTCGCATGTCACTCTTAAAGTGGCTGTTCTTAGGTGGGTTTACTTTCCAAAGGCTCCTCCACAGTGTTTCACTGCAAATATCAAACTGCACAAGCAAATCCGTTGCCCAAACTTGTCCACTAAACGTTATAAATATATCCATTTTATTTCGCAGCCAGGTGATCTAAGTTGGAGAACGACGCTCATAAGTTCGACCTTGATGGTGCATTCGTTCTAATCCCCAAGAAGCCTGATTTGAAATATCTCTACATAGAGATAACCAACCGCTGCAACCTCCGCTGTGAGATGTGCTTCAAGCAGTACTGGGAAGACGACGAAGGCGACATGGACTGGGATCTCTTCATCAAGATACTCGATGATGCAGAGGAGCTTCCAGAGCTGGAGATGATTTACTTTGGTGGCATAGGCGAGCCAACTGTTCACCCCCGCTTCATGGACATGGTCAGGGAAGTGAAGAGACGTGGCTTTGCCCTCGGCATAAGCACCAACGGATTCCTCCTTACGGACAAGCGAATAGAGGAGCTTGTGAAGCTTGGGGTTGACTTAATATACTTCTCGATCGATTCCGTACCGACACAGCCAGTCGACATTGGACATATAAAGCCAGACTACACCGGATCCCGCATCAGGAAGATTCAGGAGGTCAAGAAAAAGCTGGGAAGGGACGTTCCCCACATAGGCGTTGAGGTCGTGGCGACAAAGGAGAACTACAAGGAGCTACCCGAGATAGCGCACTACGTTGGCTCTTTGGGTGTTGACACACTACTCATCTCAAACATCATTCCAATAAACAAGGAGCATGCTGATATGATAGTCTACGATGGTAGCGTGGACATGAAACCAATAGTTGACAAACTCCAAGCCATCTACCATGGCTATCTACAGAAGATAGCTGAGTTCTCCCTGAGAACAGAACGGCACTGTGAGTTCATTGATAAGAAAGTGGCCGTAGTAAGGTGGGATGGAGAAGTAGCTCCCTGCTACCGCTTCTTGCACACATATCCCGAGGTCGTCTTCGGCAGAGAAAAAATAGTCACCGCTTACTCCTTTGGCAATGTTCGGGAGAAGAGCCTAGCGGACATTTGGACGAGTAGGGAGTACAGTTGGTTCAGATTCGTCGTTAAGAACTCCCTCTATCCAAGCTGCACTGACTGTCCGCTCAATGAGTCCTGCTCATTTGTCCAGGATACAAGCTCCGACTGTTGGGGCAACAGCCCGAGCTGCGCAGACTGTCTATGGTCCAGGCGCATAGTCATCTGCCCGATACCCGAAAAGGGTATGAAGGGCTTTTGGTAGCTTGACTATTTTTAATTTTCTTCGGAGCCAATGTGTGGTTTTCCAACTTAGTTGTTCGGAAATGGTCTCAACTTTTTGTTAAACAATTTTTTCTGTTAAACAAATCCACTTGCTTGATATATTTGTGTTTCCCCATTTTGCTTTCGTCAAGTTTATTAGCACTAGTGTACAAAAATGTTTCTGACAACAACTGGGGGGCATTGAAGTATGTTTGCATACTGGGGAAGAATTTTGAGGGTTAACCTAAGCACAGGCAAAATCAGTGAAGAGAAGTTCGACGAAAA
The DNA here is from genome assembly GCF_012027535.1 of Thermococcus sp. GR5. Classification (NCBI taxonomy): domain Archaea; kingdom Methanobacteriati; phylum Methanobacteriota; class Thermococci; order Thermococcales; family Thermococcaceae; genus Thermococcus; species Thermococcus sp. GR5. The sequence continues at coordinate 114,866 of NZ_SNUN01000006.1, forward strand.
GTTTGCCCAGAAGTGGCTTGGAACCAGAGGATTTGGTATCTACTACCTCCTGAAGGAGATAGACCCAACGGTTGACCCATTCAGCCCTGAAAACAAAATAATATACGCCACCGGCCCGTTGACTGGAACCACTGCCCCAACTGGCGGCAGATACATGGTTATAACCAAGAGCCCACTGACTGGCTATATAGCCATGGCCAACTCCGGTGGCTTCTTCGGAGCCGAGCTGAAGTTCGCTGGCTGGGACGCTATAATAGTCGAGGGCAAGGCTGATCACCCGGTTTACATATACATAAACGACGACCAGGTTGAAATCAGGGATGCAAGCCACCTCTGGGGCAAGCTCGTGAGCGAGACCGAAGAGAAACTCAGGGAAGAAGTCGGCGACAAGAGGGTTCGCATCGCCTCAATAGGCCCGGCAGGTGAGAACCTCGTCCGCTTCGCTGCGGTAATGAACGACGAGCACAGGGCAGCCGGAAGAGGTGGCGTTGGAGCCGTCATGGGAAGCAAGAACCTCAAGGCGATAGTCGTTCGCGGCCACAAGAGGGTTGAGATAGCCGACAGGGCCAAGTTCACCAGCGTAGTGAAGGAGAAGATCGACAAGCTGAGGAACGATCCTGTTGCTGGCGGTGGACTGCCCAAGTATGGTACCGCAGTTCTTGTCAATATAATCAACCAGAATGGCCTCTACCCGACCAGGAACTTCCAGGACAGCCAGTTTGAGTACGCCGAAGAGCAGAGCGGTGAGGCCATGACCGCCAAATACCTCATCAGGAATAAGCCCTGTTACGCCTGTCCGATCGGCTGTGGAAGGGTCAACAAGCTTCCAACCGTAGGAGTCACCGAAGGTCCCGAATACGAGAGCATCTGGGCGCTCGGAGCGCACCTCGGAATAAACGACCTGGCAAGCATCATAGAGGCTAACCACATGATAGACGAGCTCGGTATGGACACCATTTCAACCGGTGGAACCCTCGCCACTGCCATGGAGCTCTTCGAGAAGGGCCTAATCAAGCCTGAGGATCTCGGCGAGGAGGCTCCGCCCTTCAGGTGGGGCAACACCGAGGTTCTGCACTACTACATCGAGAAGATAGCCAGGAGAGAGGGCTTCGGTGACAAGCTCGCCGAGGGTGGCTACAGGCTTGCCGAGATGTACAACGGCACCGAGTACTTCATGGGCGTCAAGAAGCAGGAGCTTCCGGCCTACGACCCGAGGGGTGCAGAGGGCCATGGCCTCGGTTACGCCACCAACAACCGCGGTGGCTGTCACATCAAGCAGTACATGATAAGCCCAGAGATTCTCGGCTACCCGTACAAGATGGATCCACACGACATCAGCGACGAGAAGGTCAAGATGGTCATAACCTTCCAGGACCTCACCGCATTGATAGACGCCGCGGGTCTGTGTGTATTCACAACCTTCGGACTTGGTGCGGACGACTACCGCGACATGCTTAATGCAGCTCTCGGATGGGACCTCACTACCGAGGAGTACCTCAAGATCGGAGAGCGCATCTGGAACGCAGAGAGGCTCTTCAACCTCAAGGCTGGCCTCGATCCACTCAAGGAGGACACCCTGCCCAAGAGGCTCCTCGAGGAGCCCGTCAAGCAGGGTCCGAACAAGGGAAGGGTCGTCAGGCTCAAGGAGATGCTTCCGAGGTACTATGCACTCCGCGGCTGGACCGAGGATGGAAGAATTCCCGAGGAGAAGCTCGAGGAGCTCGGCCTGAACGAGTTCTGAATTCTCTTGTCTTTTCTTTAATATATTGTTGTTTCTCCAATATTCTGAGGTTCCTACAGGGGCCCGTGCACATCGTGCTACATTGTCCCCTGTTGGGGATTATATGTTAGTTTTCGCTCAATATAACTCACAATCTGTTGTGTTTTAAGTTTACGTAAAATAACTAAAATCGCCCAGTTATACCGACCATATGTAATAATACGCTTTAAAATCGAAAGATTTATACGGTAGATGTCCAGAGAAGTGCCTCGATGACGGGTAGAGTACCCGGATGGTTCAATGCGCTAAAATCCAACAAGGGGGTATATGAATGAAAGGTTGGAAAGCAGCTGTGGTTGCACTCTTTCTTGTTGGTCTAATTGCAGGGACTGCAGCAGCTGTGCCAACAAAGCCAATCGCAGTGAGCCCGGTACAGGAAAAGAACTATGGACTCTTGACTCCGGGACTCTTCAAGAAGATCCAGGGTATGAACTGGAACCAAGATATTAGCACCGTCATAATGTTCAACAGCCCAGCTGACCGCGATAGGGCAGTGCAGATTCTCAAGATAATGGGCGCTGAGATTAAGTACAGCTACAAGATTATACCTGCGGTTGCAGTTAAAATAAAGGTCAAGGATCTCCTTCTCGTTGCGGGAATGATCGACTCAGGCTTCTTTGGAAACAGCAAGCTGTCCGGTGTGAGGTTTATCCAGGAGGACTACAAGGTTCAGGCCGCTGACTCAACGTCAGTTGCTCAGATTCAGGCCGATGCCGTATGGAACCTCGGTTACGATGGCACTGGAATAGTCGTTGCGGTTATCGATACCGGTATCGACGCCAACCACCCTGACCTCCAGGGTAAAGTCATCGCTTGGTACGATGCCGTGAACGGAAAGACCACCCCGTACGATGACAACGGTCATGGAACCCACGTTGCTGGTATTGTCGCAGGAACAGGTGCCGCGAGCAACGGCCAGTACATCGGTGTCGCTCCGGGCGCCAAGCTCGTCGGCGTCAAGGTTCTTGCCGCTGACGGTTCTGGAAGCATATCAGACATTATAGCCGGTGTTGACTGGGTAGTCCAGAACAAGGACGCTTATGGAATTAAGGTCATCAACCTCTCCCTCGGTTCAAGTCAGAGCTCCGACGGTACTGATTCACTCAGCCAGGCGGTCAACGCCGCTTGGGATGCGGGCCTTGTTGTCTGTGTCGCAGCTGGAAACAGCGGTCCTAACACCTACACCGTCGGTTCTCCAGCTGCTGCCAGTAAGGTCATAACCGTGGGTGCCGTTGATAGCACCGACACTATAGCCAGCTTCTCAAGCAGGGGTCCGACCGCCGACGGCAGGCTTAAGCCGGAGGTTGTCGCTCCGGGTGTTGACATCATTGCCCCGAGGGCCGCCGGAACCAGCATGGGAACCCCGATTGACACCTACTACACCAAGGCCTCCGGAACCAGCATGGCCACCCCGCACGTCGCTGGAGTTGCCGCCTTGCTCCTCCAGGCTCACCCGGACTGGACCAACAGCAAGATCAAGACTGCCCTCATTGAGACCGCCGACATAGTGGCCCCAGCTGAAATAGCCGACATCGCATACGGTGCAGGTAGGGTCAATGTCTACAAGGCCATCAACTACGACAACTACGCCAAGCTTGTCTTCACCGGCTCCGTCGCGGATAAGGGAAGCGTCAGTCACACCTTCGACATAAGCGGCGCGACTTTCGTCACCGCTACCCTTTACTGGGACAACAGCGCCAGTGACATTGACCTCTATCTCTACGACCCGAACGGCAACCAGGTCGACTACTCCTACACCTCCTACTACGGATTCGAGAAGGTTGGTTATTACAACCCGACCGCTGGAACCTGGACGGTTAAGGTTGTCAGCTACAGCGGTGCCGCCAACTACCAGGTCGACGTCGTCAGTGATGGAACTCTCAGCCAGTCTACCGGAACCACTCCGACGCCCACTCCTACCCCAACTCCCACCACCGACAGCCAGACCTTCACTGGCTATGTCCACGACTGGTACGACAAGAGCGACAGCTTCACCATGACCGTCAACAGCGGAGCTACCAAGATAACCGGTGACCTCACCTTCGACACTTCACTCCACGACCTTGACCTCTATCTCTACGATCCGAACGGCAACCTTGTCGACCGCTCCGAGACCTCCACCAGCTACGAGCACGTCGAGTACCTTAACCCGGCTCCTGGAACATGGAAGTTCATAGTCTACGCCTACAACACCTACGGCTGGGCCAGCTACCAGCTTGACGTCGTTGTCTACTACGGTTGATTTTTAAGCCTCTTTTCTCTTTTCATTTGAGGTGATAGCCATGAGAAAAGTTCTCGCAGCAGTGTTCTTTGTTATGATCATCTTATCATCTGTTCCTCTCGCAAACGCTAAAATCGAGCCCTACGTATACAAGCCGACCGTCCCTGACACGGCCTTTTCAGTTCTTGCCCTCTATGAAACTGGTGACTATGCGAAGGTTCTCGAGGGCTGCGAGTGGCTGATGATGCTCAGGACACCTTTTGACTCATGGGGGTTCGCATACGGCGAAGACCACGAAGCCAAGTACACCGCGATGGCGATACTCGCGCTCATAAGGGGCGAGAGGATAGCTAGTGGAAGGTACAACACCACCATAAACAACGCCGCTTATTGGCTCATCTACAAGCAGAATCCAGACGGCTCCTGGCAGGACTATACCGACACTGCCCTCGCACTTATTGCCCTCAGGGAGTTCCTCAATAGCGGCTATCTCAACGAGAAGCTCCCAGGGCTTAGGAAGCAGGTTCAGGAGGCAATAGACAGGGCCCAGGGTTGGCTTATGGCCGCACAGCCGAAGAACGACGTCGAGAGAGTATTCGGCTATATGGCTCTAGGGAAAAAGGAAGATCTGAAGAAGATGGAAGTTGACGGTGAACTGGCAGCATACCGAGCATTTGCACTCGCCTATATGGGTGAGAGGATTGAGTTGACTGAGGACTTTCAGAGCACGGTAGCAATAGCAATGGCCCTCTACGCTACCGGTAGTGAAAAATACCGCGAGGAACTCCTCAAGAAAGAACACTTCGGCTTCTGGGGAGTTCTTCACTATCGTGTCCTCGACCTGTTGAGCGCTTCGAAGATAAGTGGTTTTGAGGACTTAAAGCCGATAGCCTGCCCTTATATTGACAAGATAACACCCAACGACGACTGGGAGAAGGTGATTCTCGCCGACTACTATATAGCCTGTGGCAAGAAGCCCGAACTCCCTACCAACTACTCGGCTCTGCTCCCATGGCAGATCGCTGAAGTAGCGAGAGTTAAGGCCCTGCTCAGCGAGGATTATGAAGATGCCGTCAGCTACCTCCTCAAGATATCTAAGGATGGCATCTGGAAGGACTTCTACAACACGGAATACGTCGTCTGGGTGCTCAAGAATCTTGGTGTGAACTATGACTATGCTAGGTCTCTAGAATATCTCCAGGAGAACCTCACTTGGATGCTCGAGACGAAAGATTCCAAAACAGGCAACCCGATTTACTACAACACGCCCACCTACTACTTCGCTTACGCGGCCATCGTCTTCAAGGAGTTCGGCCTCGAAAGGCCCCTTAACGAGAGCCTCAGCATCCTCGCAGAAAGACAGTATCCTAACGGCGGCTGGCCATACACTCAGGGTTCGGTGGTAGGGCTGACGTCCACAACCAGAGTTCTGTGGGCCCTTCAGGAGGCAGGGCTTACGGATACCTCAATATACGAGAAGGGAGTTCAGTTCCTCAGGACCATACTCTACGTTGACATACCAGAGCCCGAGGAAAGCGGGAATGCAGTAAAGCTGGCCAATGCGACGTTCCTTCTCGTGAGAAATGGACTTTACATCGGTAACTCTACGAACAGCGCAGATGTTAGCAGCTTGGACGGCTACGTGGTCATTTATCCCTCTCAGAGTCCACTGATGATTAATGCCTATGAGGTAAATGGCTTCATCGCCAGCGAACCGGCACCAAGTAAAAGGATGGCATACATCTACATAATAGCAGGAGCAGTTCTAATAACACTTGCCGTTGTGGTGTCAAGGTCCTGGAAGAAACGAAACAAAAGGTGATCTAAAGGCCTTTCCTCATTTTTCCTACCCTGAATCTCACGAACTCTTTCAGAAACTCTTCGTCAAAGTATGTTTTTCTTCCATCAAGATATGCCTCGTATATTCTAATCGCATCACCATCGCCGAGATCTTTCAGCGTTTTAAGGACGTCATCCTTCTTCAGGTCAGAGCCATTCAACACCATCATCAAGGATCGCGAAGAAGTCAACGTCGCTCGTTCCGGGAATGAAGTCGCCCCCAACCAGCGAGCCGAAGAGAATTAAAGAGTGGAGGCCGGGAACCCGGCCGAGCTTTTGCCTCAAGCATTCTATGAGGCCTTCAACCTTCATGTGGTCGAGGCTTCCTCGTCGTTGTAGATGTCCCAGTTCTCTATTTTTTCCTCGTAGCCCTTTGAGCCTTCCAGGGTCTGAATCCTGAACATGTAGCTCTTGTACCAGTTGTAGGACGGCTTGACCTTAACCGGAAGGAGCTTCCAGGCCCTGGTCTCCTCCTCGTAGCCCCAGTTGACGTACTCGTTGAAGTTCCTGATGATGTCCGTTATGACGACGTTGAACTCGTTGAGGAGAACCCTCTGTATATCGCGCCACTTGTCGAGAGAGCTCTCGCGTCTGGTTATGCCGAAGTAACCGGCGCAACCAGGGCCCTTGAGGGTGGCGATTCCCCTGCCGACGAAGGCCCTTATGGCGTCAACAGTCTCAGGCGGATCTGTGATGAAGGTGTCGAACTTGTGGAGGGCATAGTCGGGAAGCGGCTCCCTGAGGTCAAAGGTGAACATCTCGATGTTGCTGAAGCCTATCTCGTCCGCGACCTTCTCGATGAACTTAACAAGCCTCTCGTCGATGTCGAGGACGGCTATCCTTTTCGGAAGGCCGCTGAGCATCAGGGCAACGCTGGTGAGGTCGTCATCACCCAGGACAAAGACCTCCTTGTTCTCAAGGTCGCCCCTCGTGTGCATCAGGGCAATCCTTGCCACGGTGGTCTCTGGCGTAACGTAGGCCTGGTCGAAGTCGTGGAGCGGCTGGGGCCTGTCCTTGACGATCTCCTTGAACTGCTCGAGCAGATCGCTGAAGGCATCGAGCTCGACGGTCTTGCCCTCGCAGTGGGAGCAGGTGTAGTCCTTTCTCGATCCGATTCCATACTTCTCCACCAGCTCCTTCCCCTTGGCGGTGAGCCTCACGCCGTTCTCCTCGAAAGCGATGTAGCCGAGCTCGTGGAGGGCCGTTATCACCGCGACGACCAGCGGAAGAGGCTCCTCACTGAGGTCAACTATGCGCCAGACATCGCTGCTCGCGAGAACCGCGCTCAGAACGTTCTCAATGGTCCTATCATAAACGGGGATGCTCGTCTTCTCCTTAACCCTCTCAACTATCTCCCTCATTTCAAGCACCTCCAGAAGGATTTTGGTTCGTGAACGGGGTTAAGGTGAGGCGCTTTTAAATGTTTTCCACAGTGGTAAAGTTAATAAGTCTCCCAACTTTTGCTTCTCTGATGCTGAGGATTGCTGGAGATGACTTTATCAAGCGCTATCGTCTCGAATACAACCGCGAGGCCCTTGAGCAGGTTAGGCCTTACATCGGCGAGAGGGCTTACTCCCGTCTCAGAGCCCTCCTGGAGTACCGCCTAACAGGTAAAGACTTCGACCGCTCACCCGTTGGTGAAAAAATAGTCCTGGCTTTCTCTGCCGGCTCTGACAGTACCTCAACCCTCAAAATCCTCCGCTGGGCTGGCTTCGAGGTTGTACCAGTTACGGCAAAGCTCCCCCAGATGAACGAAGGGGTTATCGAGAAGGCCAAAAGCTACGGCGCGGTTTTTGTTGATATCCCCGGTTATCTTGAGGCGATGACTGAGCAGATGAACAAGGGTGCTCCGATCTGTGGCCGCTGCCATTCGATGGTCATAAAGGCCGTTGAGGACTACGCGAGAGAGATAGGTGCCAAAATCGTAGCCAGCGGTGACTTGCTGAGCTCTGGCCTTATTTCCATCTACAAGAACGGAGATCTGATAACGCTTAACTTCCCGGCCTTTCTGGCCCTTGATAAATCTGAGATAATCGAGCTGATTGGCGGCAAGTACGATCTCAAGTTTGGCTGCCCTCTCCTATGGGAAACCTTCAGAAAAGCCCCAAGTGTGAAGCGCTTCTCGATTCAAAGGGTTCTCCGTGAGCTCAGAGCCAGGGCAATAACCCCAAAAATAGCAGAGACATTGATATTCGATATCCTATCCCGTTGATTACCCATTTCTGACCCAAAAGGTTTAAATTTGTTATCTTGAACTTCGCTTAGGTGGTGAATTATGGTAACCAAGGAAGAGGTAATGGAGAAGGTTAAAGCGGTAGTTGATGAGAAGTACGTTAAAGGGCTTGAAATCGGTGAGGATGGTTCTGTAACAATTACCCTCTCAAAAGACACTCCGGACATCGACAACGTTCTCATAAGGCTCAACACTGAGCTCCAGAAGATCGAAGGAATTGGCACAATCACGATAAACCGTGAGAGGGACAAGCAGGTCGATGACAACGCCGAAGTAACAAGAGAAATGATACTCGAGAAGCTCAAGGAAGTCATCGACCCAGAAATTGGCGTTGATGTTGTCAATTTGGGCCTTATATACGAGCTGAACATCAGGCCAGACAAGACAGTTTACGTCAAGATGACGATGACCACCCCTGGTTGCCCGCTGACGATGTGGATTCTCAGGGCTGTCGAGGATAAGATACTCGAGATTCCGGGCGTTAAAGACGCCGAAATCGAGCTCACCTTCGATCCACCGTGGACGCCGGACAGGATAAGCGATGAGTACAAAAAGAAACTCGGACTTTATTGACCCATCCTGTCCCTCTCTGTGCATGAGAGTCCAATTTTTCTCCTTCTTCCACGAATTTTCGTCGTTTGGAGTCTTTTTCCTCGACGAAAAGTTTATATTCGCCGAAGTTCATCTAAAAGCGGTGATGTGCCATGGCGTGGAAGGTTATGGTTGACCAGGACACCTGTATTGGAGATGCCATCTGTGCTAGCCTCTGCCCGGACGTCTTCGAGATGAACGACGAGGGCAAGGCTGTTCCGGTTGTGGAGGTTATCGAGGACGAGAACCTCTACAACTGCGCAGTTGAGGCTGCTGAGGCTTGCCCGGTCAGCGCTATCGTCATTGAGGAGGCTTGAAGCCTCTCCTTTTTCATTCTCACTATTCGTCGTTTTCCTTCCCATTACCCTTCAGTTTTTGGTACCCCTTTAAAATCTACAGGTTATCAGCAGTACCATAACAACATAATAAAGGAATAAAAACAGCCCATCAGGCTCCCGTCAGCCACAGGGCCCATTGGGGCGGCCAATCCAATCTTCTCTGTCAGTCGAGTCCCAGCCCGAACCTCTCCGCTTGCTCAAGCACGTACTCCCTTATCTCCGTCGCCTTTGGAAGTTCTGCCACTATTTCACCGTTTTCAATGAGCGGCTTTAAGAGCGGCTCGACTTTCGCCCCACAGACTGGACATCTTTCCAGCTTTTTATCTGCTGAAACCCTGTGGTAATGGCCGTTCTCACAGCGGTATATCTGCTTCCTTCCGCTGAGCTTGCCACGCTTGGTGAAAGGCTTTCCTTCGATCTCGACTATGTCAAGGGAGAAGTCTATAGGTTTCGCACTGGCTATGGACGAGCCAACGCCAAAAGCATCTGCGATGTCCACTATCTCCCTTATGCTCTCCTCGTTTAGGCCTCCACTGACGAAGATTTTAACGTGCTCGTAACCCCTTAGGTCGAGCTCCCAGCGGACCTCTTCGATTATCCTCCTGAAGTTGCCCCTCCTCGAGCCGGGCGTGTCGAGCCTCACCGCGGTCAGGCGTTCTCCCAAGGCTTCAGCTGCCATCAGAGCCTCAAACTTCTCGTCGCAGATGGTGTCAACCAGCGCTGTCCTCGGCACCTCCGGCTCGACGACCTCGTCGAAGTACTTCCAGGCCTTCACCTGGTCACCTACGGTAAGAATCAACGCGTGAGGCATCGTTCCAACGGGCTTTTCACCTATCATCTCCGCCCCGAGAACGCCGCTCACCCCGTCGCAGCCGCCTATGAATGCCGAGCGGTCAATCATTGGGGCTATGGCAGGATGCATGTGCCTTATGCCAAAGGAATAGACTGGCTTGAAGTTCGCGGCGATCTTGACCCTCAATGCTGCGGTGGCTATACCGCTCGCCTGACTGAGCATTCCGAGTAAGGCAGTCTCGTAGATGCCGAATTCCTCGTAGTATCCTTCAATCTGAAGAACAGGCTCATAGGGGTGGAATATCGTCCCCTCTGGCATGGCGTAGACGTTTACCGGCAGGCCTTCGAGGAGCTTGGCAACTTCTTCGATTCCAGCCAGAACTCCCCACTTCCAGCCCTTTGGAAGTCCCGTCGTGGTTACGTCGGCGAAAACCTTCTTGTGGATGCCCTTTTCCTCAAGGATTTTCTTTGTCCTAATGAAATAAACGTCAGTGGTCCTTCCGGCCTTTATATCCTCCTCGTGGGCGATATAGAAATCCCTCATTTTCCTCACCTAAAACAACTTTACCCCCCTCGATTTAAGGCTTTCCTCAGTTGAAAGGTCTAAGTAGTACCAAAACTGACCCCGTGGGTAGGTGAAATCATGGTCTGCACAATATACAACACCAAGTGATGCTCGACGGAGAAGGTCGCTCACTGGATGGCGGGGGCGATAAAGGACGTAACGTGAGGTAAAGTGGCCTGGGTCACCGAAAGCCCAACGTTGACGACTGCGATCTGGTGGCCATAGGCGCTGCTCTTCCACGCACTCGACGAGTGATTATCCCTAGGGACGGCGGCTTCCTCAACTTAGTTTGAACGGTATCTCTGCCTCCCCACCTTTCTCGATTTTGTGAAGTTCCCGCCTGTAAGCCTCCAATGGTCGATCTTCAACCTTCAGGTAGCCCGCGAAGGTCTTTGGTATCTCCTCGAGCTCGTCGAAGAACCTCGGATAGTTCTTATCCCTGATGATGTGGTGGTCGAGTATTATCTCTGCTCCTGTTTCGCGGATTATCTCGTTGAGGTTTTTAATGCCCGCCTCCCAGCTTCCCTCAGCGCGCTTACCGAGGTATGTCGGTGGTCCCCCAGTTATGAGCAAATCTGGAACCTTCTCGATTATCCACTCCACAGATTTCCTGTTGAGGAGCTGAATATCGCTCGCGTGGATGAGCCTGAAGCCGTCGTCGGTGAGCGTCATCACAACGAAGCCGAGCCTGGAACCTTCGCTTCCATGGGGGACGGCTGGGGAAAACTCCAACTCAACGCCGCCGAGGTCGAAGGATTTGCCATCGGCGAACTCAATCTTCTTCGCTATCGGTTCGGTGTTTTTGAGGAAGGCCCAAGCGCGCTTCCTCTGGCTGAAGTTTATGTTTTCCCGGGGGTGCTTTATGAAGAGGGGCTTTCCCTCGTATATCTCCCTCGCGTAGCTCTCGCTTGAACTCTCGTACAGACCTTCGAAGAACGGTGTGTGGTGGTCGTAATGATAGTGGGAAATAACGACAACCTCACTCCTCCGCGCGTAGCCCTGAAGCTTCCGTCTCATCTTCTGGAGTACCTCCATCTCGGCCTTAGCCGGTGGAAGGCCGTAGCGCTTCGGCCCGAGGGCGACACCGGGGTCGATGAGGATTTTTATTCCAGAGGCCTCTACGAAGGTGGCTAAGCTCCTCACGCCGAGGCTCTCCGACGCGAGTGGGATGACGCGCATTCCATCACCTAACAAAATGGAGGGCCAAACCTTAATAAGCCCTACCCAGTAGTGAGGTTGACCGATGATGAGTGTCATCCCTCCCGAGGAGACGATGAGGACATTATCCCCACCTGAGGTGGTCTCATGTTTGGATTTTTGAGGCGAAAGAAAAAGGAGAAATACGGGCCGCTCGTTTACCTGAGCGAACCCACGATACTTTACCACACTCACACAGAGAAGGTCATCCTTGAGCTACTTGAGGAGAAGCTCGGCTCGAACAACTTCATAGTTCCTTCAGACTATGGACTCAAGAGCACAGATCACATGATAAAGGACGCGGAGGTATTTGTGGCTATAGCCATAGTGGGCAAGTTCACCTCCCTCGTTGTCAGAGAGATAAAAATCGCCCAGGAGCAGGGAAAGAAGATCTACACTCTCGATGTGGCCAGAAAGGGCGACGAGATTCTATACCTCTTTGAGGAAGGCATTCCAGAGAGGATTGAATGGCTTTCCCCTGAGGAAACGCAGAGCCTCTACGCGGCCTTTCGAGGCGAGGATTTCTCAGGCTTCATGAAGTTCTTCTTCGGTGACAGGAAAAGGCAATGGTAGAGAAGAAAAGAGGTATCAAGCGTTCGCCTTCTTGGCTTGTATATAATTGTGGATTGCCTTTGCCGCCTTCTTTCCATCACCCATCGCTAGGATGACGGTCGCTTCTCCCCTTATTGCGTCTCCGCCTGCAAAGACGCCCGGGATGCTCGTCATGAGGTTCTCGTCCACCACAAGTGTTCCATCGGAGTTCGTCTTGAGGCCGGTGGCTTCCTCGCTTATTATTCTGTTGGGTTCAAGGCCAATGGCGATGATGACAGTGTCGGCTTCCAGCGTTATGTACTCACCGGTGCCAACTATCTTCCTCTTACCTCTGCTATCGCGCTCATCGAGCGGCATCATCTTCTCGAACTTCACTGCCTTCACTTTACCGTTCTCGTCCCCTATGAACTCGACCGGGTTCACGAAGAACTCAAACTTAACACCTTCTTCCTCAGCGTGCTGAATCTCTTCGATACGGGCGGTCATGTCTTCCCTTCCGCGACGGTAGGCTATCGTAACTTCAGTACCGAGCCTGAGGGCGGAGCGCGCCGCGTCCATCGCTGTGTTTCCAGCCCCAATAACGATCGTCTTCTTTCCTATCGCTATCGGCTCGTCATATTCGGGGAAGAGGTAGGCCTTCATGAGGTTAATCCTCGTGAGGAACTCGTTTGCGGTGTAAATCCTGTCGAGAAGGATCCCTGGTATGTTCAGGAGCTTTGGAGTACCGGCACCGGTGCCGATAAAGACTGCATCGTACTCTTCAAGGAGTTCCTCAAGAGTTACGGTCTTCCCGACGATGTAGTCTAGCTTTATCTCAACTCCCAACTCCCTGAGCTTTGCTATCTCCTTCTCGAGTATTTCCTTCGGGAGCCTGAACTCGGGAATCCCATAGATGAGTACTCCACCGGGCTTGTGAAGGGCCTCGAAGATGGTAACCTTGTAGCCCATCTTCGCAAGCTCTCCCGCACAGGTCAGGCCAGCAGGCCCGCTTCCGACCACTGCGACCTTTCCCTTCACTCCCTCACTGTCTCCCATGAATTCCTTGAGGAGCACTTCCTCTATGCCGTGCTTCCTCGCGTAGTCAGCCACGAACCTCTCCAGCTTGCCTATGTTTATCGGCTCTCCGACCTTACCCATCACACAGGGAGCCTCACACTGCTCCTCTTGCGGGCAGACCCTTCCCGTAACAGCAGGTAAGGTATTGTCGTTCCATATTACACGCAGGGCGTTCTTGACGGCTTCATCCGGATTATCGGGGTTCTCACGGAGGGCCCTTATGAATCCCGGTATGTTTATGTGGACAGGGCATCCTTTGATGCATGGCGCGTACTCGGGTGGACACTGTATGCAGCGCTCCGCTTCCTTTAGGGCCGAAGCAAAGTCATAACCGAGGTTAACCTCAACGAAGCTCCTCACTCTATCCTCCACTGGCACTTCCGGAGTGGGAACACGCTCCTTGATAAGCTTAGGCTTGGCTCTCGCCATTCAGATCACCCCCTTCTCCCTCAGCTTGGCAAGGTATCTCTCTCTTGCAATTTTCTCCTGCTCAGCAAAGCGGGCGTTCCTCTTTATGGCATCGTCCCAGTCTATTTTGTGAGCATCCATCATCGGCCCGTCCCTGCAGGCGAACTTTATCTCACCGTCGTAAAGAACCCTACACGAACCACACATTCCTGTTCCGTCAACCATTATCTGCCTGACCGTGACTATCGTGGGGATTCCGTAGGGCCTTGTTAGCTCAGCGAGCTTTTTGAGGGAGCCAAGCTTTCCGCCGCCGAAGACTATATCCACCTTGTCCTTCTCGATGAGTTCCTTGAGGACATCAAGGTAGTGGCCCTTTATGCCAACGCTCCCATCCTCCGTTGTGAGGTAGTGCTCGTCTGCCACCGGTTTTGCTAGGTACTTCTCTGGATAAACGTTTGCGGCGTTCTCAAAGGTCTGAATCGCTATAGTGTAGTTTCCAACTTCTTTCATTGCCTTGAGCGTTGCGTAGCTCTCGGCCTGTGCACAGACGGCATCCGAGACAAAGACAACGTTGCCGTAGTACTTGACGTCAATCGGCTTTCCAAGAGGGCCTGTTATACTGAGAATCTCGTCTCCAACGTCGAACTCATACCAGAGCTTGAAGGTTGTGATTCCATGGCGCCTGAGAAACATACCTATCCTTCCGTCATCAGCATAATAGACAGACATCGGGACTCTTTCGCCCTTCTCATCGGGGATCAAAACCACAAACTGGCCCACCTTCCAGGAGCGAGCTATGTGAGGTGCCTCGACCTCCATGAAGAAGTCTATGGCGCCCAGGTTCTCCTTTTTTGTTATCTTATATCCCATAATGCACCACCTTGAGCATGTGTTCAAACTTGTTCACCTAAGGTTTTGAACCTAAGGTTTATATTCCTTTTTTAAACCAAAGGTTCAGAACCCCGAGCCACCCCAAAAAGTTCTCTGCAGGCTTTATTAGGGACGGCTAAAAGGATAAATCCTGCTGGGAAGGCTTTTTATCATATCATGCCAAACCAATACAAGGTGATGTAAATGGTGAAAATACCCAAGAGCCATCCACGCTACTGGAGCCTCTACTATAGAGAGAAGATCATCGAGGGAATGGAGAAGGGAATGACGGCGAAGACCGGCTTGATCGCCCACGGTAGGGGAGAGGCCTTCGACTATCTCATCGGCGAAAGGACGATAGAACCTGCTGAGAGGGCCATGAGGGCAGCGGTCGCGAAGCTCCTCCTTGCGGAGAATCCCGTTGTCTCTGTGAACGGCAACGTTGCCGCTTTGGTGCCGAAGGAGACAATAGAGCTCGCCAGAGCACTCAATGCCAAACTCGAGATAAACCTCTTCTATCGCACGGAGGATCGTGTTAAAGCGATAGCAGAAGAACTCCGCAAATACGATCCCGAGATAGAGCTCCTCGGTATAAACCCAACAAAGAGGATTCCCGGCCTAGAGCACGAGCGCGGAAAAGTCGATGAGAATGGCATCTGGAAGGCCGACGTGGTAGTCGTTCCTCTGGAGGACGGTGACAGGACCGAGGCCCTCGTTAGGATGGGCAAATTTGTGATAACCATTGATTTGAACCCATTATCTCGTTCAGCGAGGATGGCAGATATAACCATCGTAGACAACATCGTCAGGGCTTATCCGAGGATGACAGAGCTCGCTCGTGAAATGAAGGACTACAGCAGGGGGGAGCTCATCAGAATTATCGAGGAGTATGACAATGGAAAAACGCTGAACGACGTACTTCTCCACATAAGGGACAGACTAACTAAGCTCGCGGAAGGTGGGATATGGCGGAAGAAGCAGCTCGATTAGAGTTTGCCCATTAGAGCTCCATCTCTGTCTTTTCTACAAGTCTTCTCAGCCCCGTTATAAGTTCTGCCTCACTTCCCGCGTGGGAAATCACCAGTGGGACCCTCTCGCGCTCGGCCAGTTTTACCGCAAGCTCATCGAGCTTCTTGATGCCGTGAAGGACGACTACTGCCGGCTTGAGCCCCTGAACGCGGACGGCTATCATTGGACTCCTTCCGGTCGTTACCTTGGTGAATATTAGCGCCCTCTCAGTCGTCCAGCCGTAGAGCTTGAGGAACTCTTCCGCCGACATCTCAAGGATCGCCTTTATACTGTCAACGACTGTATATCCGTATATCCTTCTATCCAGAAGGTGCATGTTTGCAACAACTTCACCCTTGACGGCTCCAACGAGATCTTTGATTGTGATGGGCAGTGCGAACTCCCTTATATCAAGGATAGCGCTGGTCGGAAGCTCACTTCCAATGGTCTTGCTAAAGGCTTTTATGACGTTTCCTCCTCTCCGCTCGTCTATCTCCAGGAGAGCCTCAACGAACTTCCTGATGGTTGAAGCACCGGGGCTCTTTCTTCTCCCACCCTCGTAGTCGCTTATGACAGAAGAAGAGACGCCAAGGTATTCGGCGAGCTCCGTCTGACTTATGCCGAATATCTCCCTCCATTTGCGCATGGTCTTTCCGGGGTCGGAGGAGAGGGTTATTTCTCCGGCTATCCTCTTGGCAAGAGCTTCTTTCTCCTTTTCAAGCATAGTGGATGATATTCGTCAATCATTATAAACCTTTCGGCAATTGCCTAACAGGCAAACTTCTCTTGAGAAAAGGTTGATCAAAAGTAATTAACTTCCAAGATTGCAGTTTTACAGTTCATTCTTCTTATTTGGCTTGCTTGTTGATGGGTTCATTCACCGAACAGTAATATTTATGCGAGTTCTCTCCAACCTGACGTCGTGTGGACATCCAAAACAAAGTGAACTCGCGTTAAAAGGGTCATTTTAAGTTGGATCCAGGTTTAATCAGTAATTGAGAGATTAAATGAAGTTTCAGAGTTTCCCACATTGGCGGTCAAGCTTAAAAACCCCCCCTCCTACGCTCGGTCGGTGGGGAAAATGGCGATATACTTCATTGGGTTAGGACTCTACGACGAAAAAGACATCACGCTCAAGGGCCTGGAGATGGCCAGAAAATGCGACCTCGTCTTTGCCGAGTTCTACACCTCGCTTTTGGCCGGGACGACGCTTGATAAGATTGAGGAGCTCATAGGGAAGCCCATCAGGAGGCTCAGCAGGGAAGAGGTCGAGCTCCAATTTGAGAGAATCGTTCTTAGCGAGGCGAAGGGCAAGGACGTCGCCTTTCTAACCGCGGGTGACCCTATGGTGGCAACCACTCACTCCGACCTCCGCATAAGGGCGAAGGAGATGGGAATCGAGAGTTACGTCATCCACGCGCCAAGCATCTATTCCGCCATAGCAATAACCGGCCTTCAGGTATACAAGTTCGGCAAGAGCGCAACCGTGGCTTACCCAGAGAAAAACTGGTTTCCAACGAGTCACTACGACGTGATAAGAGAGAACAAAGAGCGGGGGCTTCACACGATGCTCTTCCTTGACATAAAGGCTGATCAGAATCGCTACATGACAGCTAACGAGGCTATGGAGATTCTCCTCCAGGTTGAGGAGATGAAGGGGGAAGGTGTTTTCATGCCTGATACACTGGTAGTCGTTCTTGCGCGTGCGGGCTCACTCAATCCGACGCTCAAAGCTGGCTACGTTAGGGACATGCTCAACGAGGACTTCGGCAAACAGCCGCACGTTATGGTCGTTCCGGGGAGACTGCACATTGTTGAGGCGGAATACTTAGTGACCTTCGCCGGTGCACCGAGGAAGATACTCGACGAGGTCTAGCGAAAGCTTTATATTTTCGTTCCCTTCCACTATTCCCGGGACGGGCCCGTGGTCTAGCCTGGTTATGACGCCGCCCTCACACGGCGGAGGTCCGGGGTTCAAAGCCCCGCGGGCCCACCAGTCCTACAAACTTCGTCTGCGCGAAGTTTGATCAAGTTCGTAGCTCTTTCTTAAAGAGGCCAATCTTTTGGCAGTTTCAGCGTTAAACTGCGGTTTTCAGTGAGAACACTGTTGGTGGCTTCCTTGGAGGAGTCTACTTTTAAGAAGACGCCCTCCAGGCGTCAAAGAGTGTAAACCCCTTTTAAAGGGTGGTCTTAGAGCGTTCTCTCCTAATGGAGGACGTTGGAAGTTTGAAACTAGTTCACTTCAACCCTCTAAGTGGAGAGCTACGAACTTTTGGTGAAGCTTTTTCCAAAAGCTTCCTGTACTCTCAAACCCCCGTAGTGGGGCAAAGTCCCACAGGAGAAAACTTTTCTGGTGAAAAGTTTCATCAAAGTTCGTACGTGCTTTTCACGCGCTTCGCTCCCCGTGCTTTCGCTTTCAAACTGGCTTTTGATATGGGTCTGCTTTTAACGGCGCCCAAAGGGCGTCAAGGAAAGAAACTCCTTGAGGGAGGCATTAATGGGAGAATTCAATTCCTACACGGCTTGTAAAAAAGGAATCCTTACTGCAATATTGATATTTCCAAGAGAACCACGAACCTTGATCAAACTTCACGAAGGTGAAGTTTGTTTTTGGCGGGCCGGGCGGGATTCGAACCCGCGACCTTCGGCTCCGGAGGCCGACGCTCTATCCAGGCTAAGCCACCGGCCCATGCCCATAACTACTCGGGAGGTAGATTTAAAAACCTAATTCCGGAATTGACTGAACTTAAAAGTACATGGAAGCACCAAAAAGCACAAAAACTTTTTAGCTAAGGCACCCTAAATAAAATAAAGTAAGGTAAGGAAGAAAAAAGGTGATACCCATGGAGCCCCACGAGTTCAAGCTCACCGAAGAAGGTATAAAGGCGGTTCTCCCACCCCTCGAAGCAGAGATAATGGAACACATGTGGAGGGTTAAGGTGGCCACCGCCGGCCAGGTCTACGAATACATGAAGGAGAAGCATCCAGACATAAGGCGCTCCACTATAAGCATTCTCATGAACCGCCTCTGCGAGCGCGGTCTGCTCAAAAGAAGCGTTGAGAAGGGAAGGGGTGGTATGAGATACGTCTACTCAATAACCACCACAAGGGAGGAGTTCGAGGAAAAAGTAGTGAAGAGTATCCTCGACGCCCTCATGACAAACTTCAGGGAAGCGACCTACGCATACCTCTCCAAAATTAAGAAGTGATGAAAGATGCTCTTCATCATAATAACCCTAGAGGTCCTGCTGGCAGTAGTGGCCCTAAAAGAACTGGGCCTCAAGATATCACTGACGGCATTTGGCCTCATCTTCGCATTCTACCTCTGGGTCTCCACCCACGACATCAAGGGTAACTATATCCCCCTTGAAAGAAGTGAGATCCCCTGGCTCTACGACGGCATAGCCAGAATGGCAAAGAAGGCAGGCCTCTCAATGCCAAGGGTTTACATCCTTGACGACTACATCCCAAACGCATACTCATTTAAGAACACGGTAGTCCTTTCCCTCGGACTTTTCGAGGTTCTTGACCAAGACGAAATACTAGCCGTTGCCGCCCATGAACTCGGCCACATAAAGAATGGCGACACAAAGATGTTTCCCCTTATAGCCTACGGCAGGTACCTTATGATTGTGTTCACAGCGGTGCTGATTTTCCTAGCCCACAGCCCCACTGTCACAATAGCAGCACTCGGACTATACGGACTCTACGAGGTTACCCGCGCTAGCTTCCTGAAGAACAGGGAATTCCAGGCGGACGAAACCGCACTCAGACTCTTAGACGTCCCCATGAGCCTGAAGCGCGCCCTCGAGGAGCTTAAATACTACGAGGATCTCAGGATAGGAGTCAGGCTGAGCTCGCTGCCGAGCATTGAGCCGGCAATAGAGAGGAAGCAGAAAACAGCCATAATAGAGACCCATCCAAGTTATGATGAGAGAATATTCAGAATCTTGGTTGAAATAAATGGTAGTAACCTGTTCAACAGGCGCATGCAGTGATGGCTATGAGCGTTGAAATCTTCCTAGACCGGGAAAAGGCAGCGCGCATAAAGCGCATCAGGCCAACCAAGGACGAGTACTTTATGCTGATAGCGAAACTTGTGAGCCTTAGAGCAACCTGTCCAAGGCTCCGCGTTGGCGCCGTTGCCGTCAAGGACGGGTACATACTTGCAACAGGTTACAACGGTGCGCCGAGGGGAATGGAGCACTGTATTGATGTAGGCTGCCTCATAGTGGACGGCCACTGCCACAGGGCGGTTCACGCGGAGCAGAACGTCATAGCCATGGCAGCCAGAAAGGGCATAAGCCTTGAGGGAGCAACACTCTACGTCACCCACTTCCCCTGCGACACCTGCTTCAAGTTAGTCATCAACGCAGGCATAAAGGAGATAGTATACGAGGAAATGTACCCCAACGAGGCAACTGAAGTACTCCTCAGGGAAGCACAGGAGAAAGGAATAGTGAAGATAAGGCAGTTCAGACTCCCGAAAGAGAGGGTGAAGCTCTTCCTGGAGGAGCTCTTCGGAGAGTTTGTGGAGGATTAAAGGTTCTTCTCTATTTTTTCCAGTCGCTTGTTTATCTCCTCCAGCTCCATGGCGATTTTCCTTGTTAGCTCGGTTATCTCGCGCTCGGTTTTGTCGACAGCGAGATAAACCCTGAACATCAGTATGTATGCAAGGCCAATACTTATAACGAAGAGGGCATCGAGACCTCTACCAAGACCAAGGATGTGCTTTATTTCGTTGGCTATCTCCAAAGGAAATATTGCGACTATTAGGAGGCCAAGCAGGAGTGCTTCCCAGAACAGGAAGTCTCCCCACTCAAATTCCTTGCGCCCATACCTTCCAAGCACATAGACCATCAATGCGAGAACAATAACTATAGTTATGTACTGAACCGCATACATGCCCATCACCTCAGTTTATCGAACAGCAGATTAAGGGCTATCTTAACCCCCTCCAGGATGTTTGTGCCCTTCTTCATGGAGTACTCCGTATAAACTGCTTTAATGGGAACTTCCACAATCCTGCAACCGTTCCTCGAGGCCTCTATGATTATCTCGCTCGAAACTGCATAGCGGTCGCAGGTTATCGTTATTTTTGACGCACACTCCTGACTGAAGCATCTCAGTCCGCTCTGGCTGTCGCTGACGTACTTCCGCGCGAAGACCGCTGTTATAGCATCAAGGACGAAGTTACCAAAGCGCTTGACGAAGGGCATCTCGCTCGTGTCGCCCTTGAGCCTCGAACCAACTGCAAAGTCGGCTTTGCCCTCAGCGACTGGCTTCATAACACGAAGGGCATCACTCACTAGGTGTTGACCATCGGCATCAAAGGTGAGTATAAGTCTCGCATTCTTCCTGAGGACATAGGCAATGCCAGTCCCAAGGGCCCCACCGAGGCCTCGGTTGACAAGGTGGGTAAGGACGTGAACGCCTCTGGAGCGTGCTACCTCGGCTGTTTTGTCCCTGCTGCCATCGTTGACGACGATTATCTCTTCAGCCCGGAAGTAGCGCAGGAGATCGTCAAGAACTGTCCCAATGGTTCTCTCCTCGTTGTAGGCAGGAACGACCACGTATGTACTCAATAGGTTCTCCAACAGCGGAAGGAGGCCTTTAATCGTTTCAATCTCGAAGTTCGGCTTCGCCTCAACGCTAAAACTCATCCTCCCAGCGGTGTGGTCAGTGATCATGACGCTCAGCGCACCTAGCTCCCGGGCGGGAATTATATCGTAGCCGTGATCTCCAACGACGAGAACCTTGCTCGGCTCGACCCCAAAGGCTGTAATTATCCTTTCAAGCTGACCAGCGTTCGGCTTGACTTCCCTGGCCGGAACATCGTCCCGGGTGGATATCAACGAGAAGTAGTCCTTAATACCGTTCATCTCGAGGGCCTTCATCGTTGCCTCGCGGGAACTCCTTGTCATTATCGCCATTGGGATGCCCCTTGCCTTTAGGAACTCCAGAACGTCGAGAACGCCATCGAAGAGAAAGCTCTCCGCTATTCGTCCCACCTCGAGCCCGACCATTATCGAGTATAGCTCCTCAAAGCTTCTCCCCGTTTCCTTCGCTATCCGATGGAGATTTTCGTACATTGGAGTGAGATCACCAATGATATCCTGGGGGATTCCCATCTCCAGCAGCCTTGATTTAAGCTCCTCCTTGACTTGGGCAAAAGGCTTTGGTGCCCCGATGAGGGTTCCGTCGAGGTCAAAGACAACGAGCCTTATATCCATGGTCTTCACCGAAGGGTTTATTTTTGGGCCGTTGTAACACCGAGGGGTGTCTAATATGATAGTCGTTGCTCCTCTTATAGGTTTAACTCTGACACTCATCATGACGCCATACATCGCGGAAAGGATGAGAAGAGCCGGCATTGTCGGGAGGGACATCCACAAGCTTGACCAGCCAGAAGTGCCGGAGATGGGTGGGATCGCTCTTATCCTGGCCCTGCCAGTTGCACTTTCGCCGTTTTTAACCGAGAAGATTTCCCTGGCGACAACGGTGTTTCTCCTTTTCGGAATTATCGGCGTTGTTGATGATCTAACCAATCTGAGGCAGCTTCACAAGGTCATCCTCTCACTTTTCGTATCAATCCCAGTTGCCGTCATAGGAGTTTCATCCCATATCGATATCTTCGGCTTTGACCTGAATCTCGGGGTACTCTATCCCATCTTTGCCGTGCTCTTTGTAACAGGTTCAGCCAACTTGGTGAATATGCTTGCTGGATTCAACGGACTCGAGATCGGCACCTCCACCATAGCACTTCTTTTCCTAGCACTGATAACAGACGGAAATGCTCAACTGCTTGCACTTACTGGTCTCGGCGCGGCTCTCGGCTTCCTGCGTTGGAACAAGTATCCAGCGAAAGTCTTTCCCGGCGACACAGGAACGCTCAGCATGGGGGCACTTATAGGATTAATAGGGATTATTGGAAAAGTCGAGGTTTATACTGCAATACTCCTGATTCCACACTTTTTGGACTTCATCATAAAGGCAACAAGTGTTCGCTTTGGGGTGAGAAGACACGGAAAAACTAAAGTCCTCCCGGACGGGACGCTCCAAGCACCACCTTATCCGAGCTTTTTGGGGACGATAATGAGAAAAATAAGAGTGAACGAGCCGAAGCTTGTCGCGATAGTCTGGCTGGTAGAGGCTACTCTTGGTCTTCTCGTCTTAGTTCTTCGTCAATCACTTTGACCATACCAAAGCCATATCTGGTTTTTTCTCCAAAGCCGTTCTCATAGCCGAAGCGAGCTATCTCGAGGGAGCCGCGATAGCGGAATATCATCAGAGAGCCACGATAGTATGTGTCCTTAACGAGTATCCGGACGGGCTTGAACTTGATAACATCTATGCTGAAATCCCTATCCTCAGGCATGGAACCCATGATCGCAGAGT
>NZ_SNUN01000007.1:0-136408 GCF_012027535.1 Thermococcus sp. GR5
AACCAGTATTTCCCGCAGAGATCAACGGCCAGCTCATTGGCGGCTCACTGATTTACTACAACTTCTTCGAATTCCTAGCAGTTGGAGCCGGCTTTACAGCAGTATTCCTCCTCCTGGCGATTCCAGAAAGCATATTTAAGCGCTTTTTACGGGGGGATGTGGATGAGTAATGCGGTTCCCTTTATATTATCAATCATAATACTATCACTCATCGCGACAATCATGATCGGCCTGTATGGTATCGTTGGGAGGCCCAATCTAGTCAAAAAACTCATCGCACTAACAATTTTGGGAGATACTACAAACCTGCTTGTTATTCTACTTGGATATCGCTCAATTTATCCTGTAATGCCGCCAATATTGCCCGACTTAAGCAAGGAGGCACTAAGTCAGCTCATCAGCACAGCAGTTGACCCTCTACCACAGGCCCTAGTGATTACTGCGGTGGTTATTGGAATGGCCGTTAACGTTCTCCTAGCCTTTGCAATAATCCAGATTTACCGTTTATACGGGACTGTTGACACGAGAGAGCTTCAACAGGAGCTACTTGGGGGTGGTGAACGATGAAAGGTGTGGTCCCCACTGCAACGCTGACATTCATCACATACCTCATATTTACGGGGTCTGCAAGTCCATTTGACTTAGTTACTGGGATAATCGTAGCCATTAGTGTTGGATTGCTTATTGGGAGATACTTAGTCCAGAATGATACAAAAGCCATGAACCCTACCAGATGGCTATGGACTGTGATATATTTCATTTGGTACATGCTCGTGGCCGAGACTAAGTCCCACGTTGACGTTATGGTGAGAACGATTACAGGAAAGTACGAGCCAGGGATTGTCAAAGTACCAATTGGAGTAAAAACAGACTATGCAAAGACACTAGTCGCAAATTCAATTACCAACACTCCAGGAACAGTAGTTGTAGATCTAGATGATAAGTACATGTATGTGAACTGGATTAACGTAACTACAGAGGATCCTGAACAGGTTAAGGGAGAAATTTCTGCAGACTTTGAAAAGTTTGCGAAGAGGATATTCGAGTGAGGTGATGAAAATGGACGTTGTCGGCATTACTCCAGTCATTCCGGTAATCTTCGCATTCGCACTACCTTTATTCTCAATCATAATCAAAGGAAACAGAAAGATAATCCAGGCTTACGTCCTAATAGGGACTGGCTTGGCTTTAGTTAGCACTTTCAAACTCTTCCAGAAAACCTACGCCTCGGACAGGCCATTAGTCTACACTTTCGGAGGATGGAGTGCACCAGTTGGTGTAATCTACGAAGTCGACAAGCTAAGCGCCTTAATTGCCTTGGTGACCGCTGGACTTATGTTCCTGATCTCAATTTACTCGTATAGATACCTAGAACACGAAAATGGTCTGGAGTGGTACTATACGCTCTATCTGGGTCTGGAGGCCGGACTATTGGGAGTCCTGTTGACCGGGGATGCATTCAATCTTTTCGTCATGATAGAAGTTACGAGTATTGCAGCCTATGCCCTGGTAATGTTCTATCGCGATAGAGGCGATTCAGTGTACGCTGGCCTCAAATACGCCCTAATAGGTGCCGTAGGAACCACCATGTACTTTCTGGCTCTCGGAATACTTTATGGAGCTTTTGGCACTGTTAATCTTGCAGATTTGACAGCAAAAGTCCATGGTTTAAACTTTCCGGTTACTAATTCACCAGTCAGCAATATTGTGGTTGCCTCGGGTGTTGCCTTGGCTTTGGCTACTTGGGCGTTCTTGATTAAGTCTGCCATAGTCCCGAACCACTTCTGGCTCCCAGAAGCCCACCCAGCAGCACCAAGCCCAATCTCAGCCATACTCTCAGGACTAGTCGTCAACGTCGGTGTCTACTCACTCATCAGATTCCTCTACACCGTCTATGGGGGTACACTAATTCCAGAATTGGCCCGCATAGTCGGCGTATTGAGTAACATCGTCGTTGTCCTTGGTGCAGTATCATCCCTTTTCGGCGCTGCAATGATGACAGTCCAGAAGGACGTTAAGAGACTCATTGCTTATTCAACAATAATGCACATGGGTTATCTATTCATGGCGGTTGGACTTGGCACTCAATTAGGACTACAGGCCGCATTGTTCCACCTGGTCAACCATACCATTGCCAAAGCTCTGCTGTTCCTAGCGGCAGGAGCTTTTATTCACGCCATTGGTTCAAGGAACGTGGATGATCTGGCTGGCCTGGGTAAAAAGATGCCAGTTGCGACGTTCAGCCTTGCAATAGCTACATTAAGCCTCGTAGGTGTTCCACCATTAAACGTGTTCTTCAGCAAGCTGCTACTCTTCAATGCTTTAATGGAGAAGGGCCTTGGTCCAGCGTTAATCCTGGTGATAAGCTCTGTAATTGCGCTGGTAGCTTATGTAAGGGTGTTCTACATTATTTGGCTGGGCAAACCAAGGAAGGATATAAAGATCAAAGAGCATGCCAGCATGAGCTTAGTTTGTTTGGTATTGGCGGTAATCTGTATTATAGTCGGACTGGCAACCCCAATTATTGTGGACGGCCTCATAAACCCAGCAGCGACACAGGCGATGGACTATAACAGCTACATAAATGCAGTATTGGATCTTGCCTTAAAGACTATTCGTTAATCACACTCTACTTCTACTCTTTTATCTGTTAACAGCGCTTAAATGAGCACATGACTATCAATGGGTTGTTACTACACCTAAAACCTTAAATATCTCCCACCCGAGCATTTAGATGGAAATCTTAACGAAAGAGGTGATGGGAATGGTTGACTACGCGCTGCTCAAAAAGATTGTTGAGGCTCCTGGTGTTTCTGGATATGAGTTTTTGGGCGTTAGGGACGTTGTCATCGAGGCCTTCAAGCCCTACGTTGATGAGATAAAGGTCGATAAGCTCGGAAACGTCATAGCCCACAAGAAAGGCTCCGGGCCAAAGGTCATGCTCGCGGCCCACATGGATCAGATAGGCCTCATGGTCACCCACATCGAGAAGAACGGATTCCTCCGCGTTGCCCCGGTTGGCGGTGTTGATCCGAGGACGCTCATAGCCCAGCGCTTCAAGGTCTGGATTGGCCCGAACGAGTTCATTTACGGTGTCGGTGGAAGTGTTCCGCCGCATATTCAGAAGCCCGAGGAGAGGACCAAGGCTCCGACCTGGGAACAGGTCTTCATCGACATAGGCGCCGAGAGCAAGGAGGAAGCCGAGGAGATGGGAGTTAAGATCGGCACCATAATCACCTGGGACGGAAGGCTTGAGAGACTCGGCAAGCACAGACTCGTCAGCATAGCCTTTGACGACAGGATTGCTGTCTACACCCTTGTCAAGGCCGCCCAGGAGCTCGGCGAGACCGATGCGGACATATACTTTGTGGCCACCGTCCAGGAGGAGGTCGGCCTCCGCGGTGCAAAGGTTTCAGCCTTTGGCATTGACCCTGACTACGGCTTCGCCATTGACGTCACCATTGCCGCTGACGTTCCTGGAACACCGGAGCACAAGCAGGTCACCCAGCTCGGAAAGGGAACCGCAATAAAGATAATGGACCGCTCCGTCATCTGCCACCCGACCATCGTCAGGTGGATGGAGGAGCTCGCCAAGAAGTACGAGATACCCTACCAGTGGGACATCCTCCTCGGTGGAGGAACCGATGCTGGCGCAATACACCTCAACAAGGCTGGCGTTCCAACGGGAGCGATAAGCGTTCCAGCGAGATACATCCACTCCAACGCGGAAGTTGTGGACGGACGCGACGTTGACGCTGGAGTTAAGCTGATGGTCAAGGTTCTCGAGCACATCACCGAGCTCGAGATCTGACCGTTTCTTCCGTTTTCTTCTTCACATTCTAACGCCAACTTTAAAAACCGGCCCGAGCATCTCTTAGAGGGACAATGTACAAGGGTGCTCGGCATGGAGTCAAAGACGGCAAGGGTGCCCTTCTCAGGAGGATGGGAAGCTCTAATAAGCGTCGCGGTGAATCCTGAGGAGCTCTTCCCAACGTTTCCATACCGGGCAGAGGTTACTAAGACAGAAGAGAGGCTTATTGCGAAACTCTCCATTAAGAGCTTCCTCTGGAAGTTCGAGTTCGAGGGAGCCCTTGAGCTGGCCTTCAACGAACCTCACGTCACCTACGTAATGAAAGGTCGGAAGGGTCTTTTAATCCTGTCATTCATGGCAGACAATAGGAATCTGCTGGCTAGAGCTTCTGCCGACATTCCCGGCGAGAAGTTGCTCGGAAAGAAGCTCAGGCTAATCGCCGAGGGCTCCGGTAAGACCCTCGCCAGAATGGCGGAGAGCCACCACATCGTTGCCCCGCTCGTCTTCGGTTCTGCGCGGGAGTTCATCCTCAAGGAGTTTAGGGCCCCACTGCTTGCCCATTTGCTCCGCTACGTGATGCTAAAAACAGGGAGGAGGTCATTCAGAATAATTGGGGAGGCAGGGGATAGTAGGTTTGTCGCGGAAGTTCTCGGAGGAGTCATTGAAAAGGTAGAGTACGAGACGGCGTCGGGAAGTTCTATAATAGAGGTTAGGAAGAGCATTCTGGACGTGTCAGAGGACGATTTTACTGGAATGGAGCTGGCCGGAAGATATATGGTTAAAATTGAGGAGCACTGACAGTAAACGATCTCAGAGAACCTCATTCATCATTCATGAGATTCTCGTTCAGGAGTTCCTGAGAGCCCTCTTCTGGCGTCTCGTTGGTGATAGTTGGGGTTCCAGAGGTTCCTTCCGTGGAAACGCTCCCCTCGGAAAGCTCCTTTTCGAACTTCCTCCATTCATTCCAGAAGAAAAGTGCACCTATGCCAATGCCCACCAGGAGGAAGGGCCACTTCGAGGGGAGAGGCAGCCCACGGTGCCAGTTGTAAAGCAGATAGTTCTGGTAGAAGAACAGATAGCTCAGCCAGGCTATGATCAACGCCTCTACGGTGTATTCGATGAGCCTCTTGTCCTTTTCTTCCATTCCTCCCACCTGGGGAAAAGTTAAAAGCGAGCCGTTAAAACTCTTTCCCATGAGCGAATACTTCCCCTACGAGAGCCTCAGGCCCCACCAGCGAGAGTTCATAGAACTCGTTAACGAAGCCGTTAAAAACGGTGAAAACGCTATAATCGAGGCCCCAACGGGCTTTGGAAAGACTGTAAGCGTTTTAGCTGGGATTCTACCGTACGCTATTGAAAGGGGCTACAAGGTTCTTTATCTGGCGAGAACCCACCGACAGATGGACCGAGTTATAGAGGAACTGAAGGCGATAAACAGGAAAACGCCTATTTCCGGCGTGGAGCTAAGGAGTAGGAAGGATTTGTGCCTTCACAGCTATCTGACCCAGTTCACAACCGACGCTTACAACGCCATGGTTGTCTGCAAAAACCTGAAAAAGCTTGGCAAGTGTCCCTTCTATGAGAACGAGAAGAAGAAAAAGACCGAGTTCGACGAGCTGATCAAGTTTTTCCTTCAGGAGCCGAGCCATCCGATGGAGATACTTGACTATGCTCAAACGCTGGAGCTCTGCCCTTACGACCTGACGAGAAGGATAGCGGAAAAGGCCAACGTCATAGTCGCGAGCTACCTCTACCTGCTAAGCCCAACGATAAGGGAGAACTTCCTCAGCTCACTCGACATCGATTATTCTGACCTAATTGTCGTCTTCGATGAGGCCCACAACCTTCCTGACCAGGCTATTTCCGCCCTGAGCGACAGGCTGAGCATCCACACCGTCAACAGGGCGATAAAGGAGGCCGACGAGTACAGAGAGCACGAGATAGCAAACTTTCTAAGCATCTTCGGAAAGGGGCTTGAAATGCTCTATGAGGAGAAGCTGAGAGAAAGGGACGTTCACGAGGTACCGATTCAGCCGGGGCTTGTCTTCGCCCACGTCGTGGATATACTCAACCTCGACGGCCGCTATTTGGTCAAAACCCTCAACGAGATGGCGGCAGTTGGGGACTCAATAAGGGAGGACAGGATAGAGAAGGGCAAGCCGCCGCGCTCCTACATCGGCCGCGTTGGGGAGTTCCTCCTCTTCTGGCTCTCGCTCATAGGCAGGGAAGATTACCTCTTTCTAATGAGCAGGGACAAAGGCCTCAGCCTTGAGCTCGTGGCTTTGGATCCTTCAAAGGCGCTGAGCTTCGTAAAGAACGTCCAGTCAGCGATATTCATGTCTGGAACATTAACACCTCTAGAGGCCTTCCGCGACGTTATGGGCATCGAAAACGCCAAGCTGAAGAAGTTCCCACGCATGGTGAAGCGCGAAAACGCTCAGGTTTTGGTTGCAAAGGATGTTTCAACACGTGGTGAGGAGCGCTCGATGGAAGTCTATAAGCGGATGGTTGACTACATCGTCGAAGCAGTTAAGCTCATTCCGAAGAACGTCGGTGTCTTTACCGCATCATATGAGGTTCTGCAGGGTCTGCTCTCGGCAAACCTCGAGGTTCGCCTTGAAGGGACGGGGAAGGCAATATTCATAGAGAAACAGGGCGCTACATCTCAGGAGAACGATTTGCTCGTTGCCAAGTTCAAAGCCCACGCCAGGGGGAAGGGTGCGGTTCTCCTCGGTGTTATGGGTGGGAGAAACAGCGAAGGACAGGACTACAGCGGTGACGAGATGAACGGAGTCATTTTAGTTGGTATTCCATACGCGAGGCCGACGCCAAGGGTTCAAGCACAGATAAGGTATTTCGAGAGAAAGTTCCCGGGCAAAGGCAGATACTACGGTTATTACCTGCCGGCCCACAGAAAGCTCGTCCAAGCGGCAGGAAGGGTTCACCGCTCGGCGGAGGAGAAGGGGTCAATAATCGTCCTCGACTACCGCCTGCTGTGGAAGGGCATAAAGAAGGACCTACCAGACTGGATGCGGGAGACAATGAGACCCGTTGATCTGGGAAGAATGAGGCTGTATTTGAGGCGGTTCTGGCAGCAACCTTTACGAGGCAAAGCTTGACCAAAGAAGGGCTACTTTTAGATGACCACTTTATCAGTGTGCGACTCTCTGGGATCCTTCTATAGAGGATTTCTCAAATGAAGAAGTGCTTAACGTGAGTCCCCTCTTCTTTTTGACGCCCTCTGGACACTCACTTGGGGTTGAGCACTCTAAAACTGCCCACTAAAAAGTGAGCCCACTCCCAAAGAGGGCACTTCAAGAAGATGTACGGGCTTTAATCAAACTTTTGCTTGGCAAACAGCCTTTAGAAAGACCGGCGAAAAGTCAGACACTGCTGAAGTGGCAAGTTTGGAGTGCATTCCTAGTTATGCCGAGCATTTAGCAGGGAATTTACTAATGAGAAGGCAATCCCATCTGAGTCCTTTCCCTTTAGACACCCCAAAGGCATCAATTTTGGGTGAACCCACTGTTTAAAGGGTCGATTAAAAGGAATTTACCGCAAAATATAGCTATTATTATTGTATCGAACGCAATTTCAAAACAGCCTGTTAGAACAGTCAGAAACTTTTGATGAAATTTTTCCCAGAAAAGTTTCTTATGGTGCGGGGGCGGGGATTTGAACCCCGGAACCCCTACGGGACGGGACCCTCAATCCCGCGCCTTTGACCAGGCTCGGCAACCCCCGCGTTGCCAAAGTATAACGCTCGGAGAGGCTTTATAAATTTTGTGGTCCGTGAAGAGAACACATTCCAACGTAGCGTCATTTCAGTATCCATTTGAATTCCCTTTCGAGCATCGCGATGTGCTTCTTCTCCAAGGTTTCAGGATCAACGATCAATACAATACCAGCGCCCTTTTCAAGGAGGACATCCTTAAGGGACATGAGAAATTTGATTGTTGATTCAAATCCGTTCTGGAGTATGAGGTAATTGAGTCCATCGAAAATAACGAAAGTATCCTTATCAGCACTCTCTATTATGGTGTGCAGAAGGGGAGCGAGCCTTGTGGGGGATATCGCCTTTGGATGGTCTACGTTCGTTATCCAGATGTAAGGAACACCAAGGGACTCGTAGAGTTGGGGCCTTCTAGTTACAACAAGTACCTTCTTTCCCGATAGAAGCCCCAGAATCATCTGGGGAGATGTGGGCTTAACGAGATACGCCCCACGATGGAGTCCAGACTCTCCGTCGAGAACGACTCTGGGTTTCACGTGCATTACTATCTGTTTTCTAACTCTAACCGCCGAGAGAGCTATTATCCCAATACCTATTGTTGCTATAACGTCGTCCAGTATCTTCAGGAGCTCCAGCGGAAAAATATCATTGAGAACATTTATCAGATACCCAGACCAGAAAATTAGCACCCCAAGAAATATTCCCCTGACTACAGAGATCCCCAAAAATTCTCTCAGCACCCTTCTAATGGAGATCAGCAAATAAGCTACCCCAGTGAGGGAAACGAAGGCAACTATTTCAGCTACGAGTTTAACGTGTTCGTAGGTTATCATTGTTTCTACATATAACAGTGGGTTTATATTCTTTTCCCAAGCGTAACACCCGGCGTCCCACTCAGACCAAAAAATTTATAAAGCCACCTCCCGTCTATGGTTTCGGGTTGAGGGCCGGTAGCTCAGCATGGTTAGAGCGCGGGACTCTTAATCCCGTGGTCGGGGGTTCGAATCCCCCCCGGCCCGCCAAATCGCGGTTCTTCTCGACGCGTTCGAGTCTTGAAGGAGCGCGTTTGAGCAGTTGAAAAGGAGTTAAGAAAAATGAGTTTTGAAAACTTAGGCCTATCTGAGGCGACGTTAGTTGCCGTTAAGAGGAAGGGCTTCTCACAGCCCACCGACATTCAGAAAGAGGTCATTCCGCGTCTTTTATCTGGCGATGCGGATATAATCGGGCAGTCCCAGACTGGGACCGGAAAGACGGCCGCTTTTGCCTTGCCCATAATCGAGGCAATTGATGAAAAGGAAAAGAGCGTCCAGGCGATTATCCTGGCGCCCACAAGAGAGCTCGCCCTTCAGGTGGCAGACGAGATAAAGAGCCTCCGCGGGAGGAAGAGGGTTTACGTTTACGCAGTCTACGGCGGCCAGCCGATTGGTCCGCAGATAAGGGCCCTTGAGAGAGGTACTCACGTCGTCGTTGGCACCCCCGGAAGGGTTCTCGATCATATAAGGCGCGGAACCCTAGATCTGAGTAAGGTGAAGTTCTTCATCCTCGACGAGGCCGACAGGATGCTCGACATGGGCTTCATAGATGACATAGAGGCAATCTTTAGGGAAACACCGAAGAAGAAGCGCGTGCTGATGTTCTCGGCAACGATGCCGCGTGAGATTTTAAGGCTGGCGAGGCGCTATATGAACGATTACGAGGTAATCAAAGTCAGCAGCGACGAGCTCGTTCCAGGGATGGTGGAGCAGGAGTACATTGAAGTCGTCCCTGCCAGAAAGTTCTCAACCCTTAAGAAAATTCTAAGCGACGACTTCTACGGGATAGTCTTCTGCGCGACGAAGAGGGAAACACGGGAGCTGAGCGAGAAGCTCAGGAAGCAGGGCTACAGCGCCGAAGCCCTCAACGGAGACATGAATCAGGCGGCCAGAGAAAGGACGTTCTGGCGCTTCAAGACCAAGAGGACAAGGATTCTCGTAGCGACTGACGTTGCAGCGAGGGGCCTCGACGTCCAGGACATAAGCCACATAGTGAACTACTCCTTGCCCATGACGGCCGAAGACTACGTCCACAGGATAGGCAGAACCGGCAGGATGGGCAAGAAAGGTAAGGCAGTCACCTTCATCATGCCTGGCGAGTTCAAGAGGCTCCGCTACATAGCAAGCGTCGTGGGTGTTGATATCCAGAAGTCCGAGCTCAGCGAGGAGCTACCTAGGGAGTACCATGAGAGGTACAAGCGCGAGGAGAGACCACAGAGATACCGGAAAAACGGAAGAAGAGACTACTCCCGCGGCTATTCAAGGCGCTACTGACGCTGGCCGAGGTAGAGGGTGACAACGAGGTCGTTGCCCTCAATCCCCACTTCTATCCACGCTGAAGCACTCTTTTCAAGGTGTTCTACAGTTTCTGAATCCAGTGTCATCCTTTCGAGGAGCCACTTCACATACTGTTCGTAGAATATGGGATGATAGTAATCGGCCAGATTGTAGAAGGTTGTGCTCCACATCCAGCCGGCCTTGTAGCCTTCCGGAAGCTTGCCCTTGGAGATAAGCGAGAGAGAATTATCGGCGCCAATTCCAAAATCTTGGGCAAGTAGGTTCAGCATACCATAAGCCAGAGCCTTTGCGTCGTTCTCCGTCATGGTGTAGTCCTGTATGAGAAAGTCTTTTCCACTCAAGACCCCGAGGGTCTTCACTTCAGCAAGGTTCTCTCCTAGCATTATCTCGTAAAGCGTTGCGTTGATTATTATGCTCCCATGCCTCTTCCAGTAGCGATAGTAGGAGCCGAGATCCATCGGGGGCAGATGCTGGTCAAGGACGAAGAACCAGCCGTCTATCCTTACAAGTGCCGCCGCATGGCCAAGGTCGGTAAGGTTTATCGCCATCGCGTAAACGGGGGTGTAGTTCATGGCCAAGAGCAGGGCGTCGGTGAGAACAGTGTAGTCAGTGCATATGCCCTTTCCCCTCATAATCGTCTCATAGGGAGTCTGTATCGTGTTGTTCTGTCCCTCAACAACTTCCTGTCTTCCGTCAGGGTAAATGATAACCTTGGCAAAAGGCTCTTTGGCCTTCTCTCGGTCGTAGATTATCCACTGATCTTCCCAGTCAAGGACGTTCCAGGCACTCTGGACTAAATTTTCGCCTTTAAGCTTCTCCGCGAGTGGAGAGATAACCTCAAGCTCCGGCCTGCTCAGCATGCAGGGAAGGGCGTCTTTGAGTATGTAGCGCCAGAGCATCCCTGAGCAGTTCAACTGGGCATCCTGACTTGGCAGGAGAACGGTTAAGTTACCCCTCTGAACTTCGGGATTCGTCCATGTCGCAGGAGACGTTGTTGTGGTTGTAGTGGTGGTCGAAGCGGGCGTGCTCCAGGTAAAAGTTGTTGGGGAATACGTGGAAGACGAAGTTTCGGTCTGCTGAACTACAGTGATACATCCTGAAACGAACACCATGAGCACGATTACCAGCGCAAGGACTGCCCTTCTCATCATGACATAAAATCGTCAGTGAAAGTTATAAAGGAAACCTTCATGGAGCAACCTCTGCGCCAGTAAACTTTGCAGGCAAAGTTTGATCAAAGTTTTCTAACTGCGAGGATTGGCGAGAATGAGTTTGTATGTCCCTACAATTAGCCGTGAATACATATTTCACTTAAAAACAACCTTTTATTGAGTTTCAGATTATTTTAGGCGTTCGAAGAACGCCAGTAAGAGTGAAACTCTTTGAGAAGACACTCAATTTAGAAGGACATACGGGCTTTGATGAAACTTCAACGGAGAACGAAGTTCTCCGTGTGTTGGAGCGAAGCTCAACATTGTTTGGCAGAAGTTTCTAATGGTGCCGGGGCGGGGCTTTGAACCCCGGACCTCTCGGTTTCTCAGGCTCCCCCGAAGGGGAGCGGCCCTATGAGCCGAGCGCTCTGACCAGGCTAAGCTACCCCGGCACAAGCGCCCGGGTTATACCTTTCGGGGGGTATTTTTAAATCTTTCGTTCACTAGGCATAGCTGTAGGTCATTGCCACGAGTTTTTTCTTGAGTTTCTTGCCATAGTGGAGACCAAGCAGGATGCCAGTTATGAGGCCTCCCAGGTGGGCATAGGCGTTTACTCCCGGAAACATGCTGTTTATCAGGAAGAGGATGAAAGCATTCACGAAAGCACTCTGGATGTTGCCACCGAGTATCCCCGATACCATTATCAGAACGCCTACGATTCCGAAGAGAGCCCCACTCGCGCCGGCGCTGATCGAGTTCGGCGGGAGGAGGAAGAGCGTGACCAGATTACCGACAAGACCAGCGGCCAAGTAAGTAAAGACAAGAACCCTGCCCCCGAAAAGGCGTTCCAGCTGACTGCCAAGCATAAGGAGGAAGTACATGTTGAAGACTATGTGAAGTATTCCCACGTGAACGAACATGGCGGTGAAGAGTTGCCACCAGGCACCATTAAGGACTGCATAGTTCCACTGACCAATTCTGGCAAGAACCTCGATGCTGATGTCTATGGGGTTACCACTCAGTATGGCCTCGAAAATGTAAACGACAACGTTGATCACGAAGAGCGCCGTTGTGACCTTCCCGTATTTCATTGTGGAGCCTTTAAAGATCATTGGCGAGTTCCTCCAGAATTAGGTCAAGTAAATATCTGTCATTCACAGCTATTAGATTGGTTGTCTCCGTGGCGCTGAGGTTGAGCTTGAGCTCGTTTCCCTTCTCATCCGTCACTATCGCGCCGGCTTCCCTTGCAATTATAACTCCCGCCGCTATGTCCGTTGGGCGAACGTAATTCCTTATGTCGAGAACGCCGTCGAGAGCCCCCTTAGCGAGGTAAGTCAGCTCAACTGCTATAGCTCCAAGAACACGGACGCGTTTGACCTTCTTTATGAGGCGTATGCACCTTCCGCGCGTGTAGAAGCTCAGTGCTTCCTTTCCACGTTCCGGCTTTCTAACGTGTATCCTCTCTCCGTTCATGAAGGCGCCGTTTCCAGGAATGCCCTCATAGAAATGTTTGGTAACGAACTCATATATCGCACCATAGACCGGCTTTCTACCTGCAAAGACTGCAAAGCTGAAAGCAAATATAGGTATCCCCGCGGCGAAGTTGTAGGAGCCGTCTATGGGATCGACGACAACCGTGTAATCGCTCCCGTTGTCTATGAGTCCAACCTCCTCGCTCACGACGTTGACGTCGAGGGGCTGCAGTCTGCTCAAGACGATGTCCTCGGCCACTTTGTCAACGTACTTAGTGACGTCACCGCTCACGTTAGTCCCAATAGTTTCCCCAGCCTTTGGGGTTCCAAAGAGGGGCATTACAACCTTCTCAACTTCCTTGGCCATCTCAATGGCCACTTCGTTCCAGGGGATCTCACCAAATTTTTCCATACGTATCACCCCATCAGGGTTATCAACAGATTCCTAGTCCCGGGTCCAAAGCCAAGTATGAACATTGCGAGCTTGACGAAGTTTATCAGCTCCGGATCTTCATCCTTCATCTCCCTGTCGAGTATCCAGACTATTGGGAGCAGTATTAGGAGCTTCTCGGGATAAATCACCGCGGGAGTACCAGAGAGC
The DNA here is from genome assembly GCF_012027535.1 of Thermococcus sp. GR5. Classification (NCBI taxonomy): domain Archaea; kingdom Methanobacteriati; phylum Methanobacteriota; class Thermococci; order Thermococcales; family Thermococcaceae; genus Thermococcus; species Thermococcus sp. GR5. Next base: position 13,099 of record NZ_SNUN01000007.1, read on the forward strand.
TCCATGAGTTTTCTGGCTAAAACGTGTTGCTCCCAGAAACCGAAGAACTGAATTCCCACGAAGGTAGTGGTCGCGTCGTAGAAGTGGGTGTAAAAGAGAAGCGAGTTGTCTCCCACAAGCTTGACCTTTTTCGAGAGCACCCATATGAATGCTTCCGCGGCGATAAGAATTGGCACGAAGTACTTGAAGACCTCCCACCTGAAGTTGACCTTGTCTAGGTTTATCAGCAGTATAAAGACCAGTCCACCAAGGAGGACGTATCCGAAATCGCGGTAGAGGGGGTAAAACTTCTCCCCTGACCCAACGTGCCGCCAGACAACGTAGAGGGAAGCGAGGGCAAAGGCTGCGATGACGAAGTAGCCGCCTGGACTGACTGTCAAGTATGTCCTTGGGAGGATTCCCACATCTGTCATTGCCCTCATAAGCGGGCCGAGGATCATGTACGGAATCAGCGCCTTGAAAAAGTGCTCGTCTATTTTTATCCCCATCCTCTTCAGGAGCCTGTACAGCAGGAGGACGGCTATTCCAAGGATTATTGCATAAACGAATGTGTTGACGATGTTGTAGCCCTCGTTGTTGATTATAGGCTCGATGAAGTACCTGTAAAAGAACTCGTAGAGACCCATTCGACCACCATAGACGGTTGTTCCGATAGCCTTAAAGCTTTTCCCACTATAGTTCCTACGGACGGTGATGGGGATGCACTTAATGCAGCTGCCGCGGGAAGTGTTGCTGGGCGAGAACCTCAAGGGAGAAGTCGTTAACGTTGCAAAGAGGCTGAGTCTTGACGAGAGGGCTCTCATACTCTACGGCCCAAAGACTAAGGAAATCGCCGGGAAGGACGTCGAGAAAAACCTAAAGGAGGCCTTCGAGGTTAGTTCGCTCATCGTAAGAGAGGCCACAATGGGCGAGGTTGAGAGAACGCTGGATAAAATAAGGGACGAAAACGTTAACTGGCTCATAGCCGTTGGCGGCGGGAGTATAATAGACATCGCCAAGCTAGCATCCTTCAAGGCGGGTATCCCGTTCATCAGCTTTCCAACCACAGCTTCCCACGATGGAATAGCAAGCGCTAACGCCTCGATAAAGGATTTGGGAGCGAAGACCTCTATCAAAGCTATTCCCCCGATAGCAGTCATAGCCGACGTTGAGGTTATCAAAACCGCCCCGTACCGCTATTTAGCGGCCGGTGTCGGAGACATAATCTCGAACTTCACCGCTGTAAAGGACTGGCAACTGGCTCACAGAATAAGGGGCGAGTACTACAGCGAGTACGCTGCCTCCTTAAGTCTGATGAGCGCCAAAATGGTGATAAGGAATGCTGATATCATACGGCTCGGCAACGAGGATAGCGTGAGAAAGGTCATAAAGGGTTTAATCTCGAGCGGCGTTGCTATGAGCATAGCCGGTTCCTCACGGCCGGCAAGCGGCGCTGAGCACTTATTCAGCCACGCGCTCGACATGATAGCGCCGAAACCGGCTCTGCATGGCGAACAGTGCGGAGTAGGGACCATAATAGTGGCCTACCTTCATGGCCTTAGATGGGAGAAAATTAGGGAAACCTTAAAGAAGGTGGGAGCACCAACTAACGCATATGAGTTGGGAATTGACCCCGAGTATATCATCGAGGCGCTCACGATTGCTCACACGATAAGGCCAGAGCGCTATACAATCTTCGGAAAGGATGGCCTGACGAGGGAGGCAGCCGAAAAGGCCGCTAAAATCACAGGAGTCATCTAAGGATCATCATTCATGGAGGTGTTTGGAATGGCAATAATCACGTTAGTCGGGGAAAAACTGGCAAGGCCTGGGGTTGAATTCATATATTACGGCCCAGCAGAACCGTGCAGGACCTGTAAGCTCGCAGGGGTCTGCGTTGGAAACCTTGAACCAGGAAGGCGCTACAAGATTCTGCGCGTAAGGAGCATGCCCTCGCACTCCTGCCCTCTCCACGAGGGCAAGGTCAGGGTCGTCGAGGTTGTGGAGCCTTCCATCGAGATAGCCATCGAACCAAGGCTGGCCATAGCGGGTTCTGTGATAAAGCTGAGCTTCGTGGACTGCAGTGACCCGGAGAAACGTGACCTGTTCCGTCCGGAGGGGCTCTTCGAGGGCGACAGCGTCAAAATCATAGAAATCCTCGGCGATGTGGAGTGCAACGGAAGAACCTACAAGCTCGTCAAAGTAATGAGGAAAAAGGAGTGACGCCCTCTTCTATTCTTTTTCTACTTCTGCAAACGCTATCAACTCTTCTCCTCCTGTTTTGATCCTGTATGCCCTGAGCTCTCCATTAAGAAAGGCTTTTATCACTGTCATCATCTTCTCGCGCCTCCTTAAAAGTTCATGTGCTTCTTCGACACTCACCGCTTTGAACCTCAGCCTCTCACCCGGTCTGCTCTGAGCTACCAGCGGAACCTCAACCCGAGCAACTACCCCTATCTTCGCGTAGCCGCCAGTGGTTTGGGCATCAGCCATCATGATTATCGGCTTCCCGTTTGCCGGAACCTGAATTGAGCCGATTGGAACGGCGTCCGTTACGATGTCGGCTCCTTTCTCCGAGTGCTCTATCGCCGGTCCGTCGAGGCGGTAGCCCATCCTGTCGGATTCGGGGGTTACCGTGTAGGTCTCGCTCAGAAAGGTTTCTATTCCGTGTTCGGTAAAGTGGTCAAGGTTCGGCCCGAGGATTACGCGGATAACTTTCTCCTTTGCCAAATAATCGGGCCTCAGCTCCCGGGGGAGGTACCTGCCCTCCTTTCCAGTCAGAATCGCGTATCCAAGGCTTAGCCTATCGCCAGCCTTTAGGGGTCCTCCGAGGTGAGCTTTTGCATAGGTCGAACAGCTTCCCAAGAGTTTTTCACACCTTATTCCACCGGCGAAGGCAATGTAGCCATAGAGGCCACTCTTCAGCGTTCCGACCTCAAGAACATCGCCCCTCTTTGCCCAGTGGCTCGCCCACGGCTCAATCGGAACCCCGTTGAGTCTGGCCTCAACGTCTCCAGCTACCGCGAAAACTGCCGAAGCGTTGAAGCGGATGGTTGGGCCCGCAAGGGGAAACTCAAGAACCGGGGCGTTGTCCGGATTACCAACTATGTAGTTGGCTAGTCTCGCGCTCACTTCGTCCATGACGCCGCTCACTGGGACGCCAAGCTTTCTGTAGCCGGTTCTGCCAAGATCCTGGACGGTTAGGAGTGAGGGGACTTGGAGAAGCTCAATCATTGCCCTGACCCCCTCTGTAAAGCTCCCGGAACTCCTCCTCACTTATCGGCACAAACTTCACGTAGTCGCCAGGCTGGAGGAGCGTCGGTGGGTCTTTCCTTGGATCAAAAAGCTTCAGAGGAGTTCTGCCGATGAGCCGCCAGCCACCGGGACTTTCGAGGGGATATATGCCCGTCTGCTTTCCAGCTATGCCCACGCTTCCGGCGGGAACTTTCAGCCTCGGTTTTTCCAAGCGGGGGGTGGCTATCTTCTCGTCCATTCCACCCAGATAGGCAAAGCCTGGGGTGAAGCCTAGCATGTAGACCCTGTACAGAGGCTTCGAGTGGATCTCGATGACGTCATCCACGCTGAGGCCATTGTATTGAGCGACGAACTCGATGTCGGGCCCGAATTCACCGCCGTAAACCGTTGGAATCTCGACTATTCTCGACTTTTCCTCATCAGACTCAGCGGAGAGGAAAGGTTTCACTGCCTCGGCGACCTTGGTATAGCTCACCATGAGCGGGTCGTAGTAGACGTAAACGGTTGAGTAGGTTGGGACAACCTCGATGAGCCACTCTGGATTAGCCCTCTCGATGGCTTTCGCCACAGCGTGGACTTTTCTGTTTACATTCTCATCTATTACCTCGCCAAAGGAGATAACAAGCGCTAAATCGCCAGCTGGTTTGAACTTGACCATGTTCTCACCTTATGAACTCACCCATAGGCACTACATTGATGCCCTCATCTTCGAGGACGCGCCTGATATAAGCTGCTATCTCCACTGCCTTCGGGTTGTCTCCATGGACACAGATTGTGTCGGCTCTAAGCTCGATCCACTCCCCGTTGATGGCTTTAACGCCGCCGTCCTTCACCATAGAGACAACGCGCTCGGCTATGAGCTCTTTGTCGTGTATTACCGCCCCGGGCTTCCCCCTTGGAACAAGCGTACCATCCGGGTTATAGGCCCTGTCGGCGAAGACCTCATGGGCAACCTTTAGTCCCATCTCCTCGGCAATCTCTGCCGGTCTTGAGCCGGAGAGCATCACGAAGATAATCCTTCTGTCGAAGTCGGTGATTCCCTCAATCACGGCCTTTGCGAGCTCTTCATCCTTCACGAGGGCATTGTAAAGGGCACCGTGGGGCTTGACGTGCTGGAGTTCCATCCCCTCAGCCTTTGTGAAGGCATGAAGCGCACCTATCTGGTAGAGAATGTAGTTCCTCGCCTCTTCAGGAGTCAGCTTCATGTATCTCCTCCCGAAGCCAAGCAAATCTGGATAACCCGGATGTGCTCCAACGGCAACACCTTTCTCCTTCGCAAGTCTGACAGTCTTCCTCATGACGAGCGGGTCTCCCGCATGCCAGCCGGTGGCAACGTTAGCGCTGGTAATGTATTTCATGACTTCCTCATCGAGACCAAGTTTATAGCGGCCGAAGCTCTCACCCAGGTCCGAGTTCAGGTCAACCTTCACCTTCACCACCGGGGTTCATTTCGACCCAAATCTAAAAAAGGGTTTCCACGAGTTAAGAACATGCTCGCGATAGATGCCGCTATATTCATCCAGGGGGTTGACGTCGAAGGCGTAACTACCCCCAAGGTGGTAGAAGAGGTTAAAGACCCCGAGTCGAGGCTCTTTTTGGAAGGCCTGATTAACGCGGGGAAGGTTAGAGTGCTGACGCCTTCACGCGAGAGCATTGAGGCCGTTAAGGAAGCGGCCAAAAGAACCGGCGAGCTCGGGGAACTGAGCGAAGCAGATATAGAAATCCTCGCCTTGGCTTACGAGCTTAAGGGAACGCTCTTCACTGACGACTATAACCTCCAGAACATCGCAAGGGTTCTTGGGATAGAGTTCAAGACCCTTAAGCGCGGAATAAAGAAGGTCATCCGCTGGAACTACGTCTGCATCGGCTGCGGGAGGAAGTTCACGAGCGAACCTCCTGACGGAATCTGTCCAGATTGTGGGAGCCCCGTGAGGCTCATTCCAAGAAAGCGCCCGAGGAGGCGTCGGCGCTCATAGGGTATATCATCGGTTCTCCTCATCCCGTCTTGGATTCGTCACCCGCCTCCCCAGGCGGCGTCAGGGCCAGTCCTCGTCATCACGAAGCTCGGTGCAATTCGCTGTCATCATCCGCGGTCGTTCATTGGAGGTAGTAGGATATAAGCTTTCTCAGCTCGAGGTTTCTTTCAGGCTTCAGTCTCAAGAAGCGCCTGAGCTGGCTGTTCTCAGCGGTAAGGCCAGAGAGCTCAATTGCGAGGATTTTGTTGTCTTCACTTACACCGTAAGCCTTGAAGCGCAGTGGAGCGTACTCCTTCTCCAGCTCCCACACCTTCTCCTCGAGTTCTTCAACCTTCTTTTCAAGTTCCTCAAGTTCCCCCTTGGGCATCTTAAACTCTCCGAGAAGGGCGATTTCGATAACATCCTCTGGAGAAACGCCGTATTCCTCACTAAGCCTCTCTATTTTCCCCCAGAGCTCGTTGCTGAGTTCAATCTCAATTTTGCCGAACCCTTTATCGGGTTTGACTATGAGCTTCACTTTGTTCACGCCCCATAAACGAATCGTTCACGATTCATGAAGGTTCTCCAGCTCTCTCTTTTTCTCTTCCAGCTTCCTCCTCAGCTCCTCGTTCTCCTTCCTCAGCCTGTTCCTCTCGGCCATCATGAGCTCTCTATCTTTCAAAGCCTTCTTGTAAAACTCTCTCAGCTCCTCAAGCTCGCTCTCCATCTCGCGGAGCTTCTCCTCAAGTGCTTTAGCTTTCTCCCCCAAAATCTCTTCGCGCTCGGCTTTCAACGTTTTCTCAACTTTTGGAAGGTATTCTTTGATAAGGGCTTCAAGGTCTTTGTCCTTCAGAGATTTGAACTTCTCACGAGGCAAGACTATCTGGAGTCTATTCATTTTCTCTTCCGCTCCATCTCAGTTTTCCTATCATAGCAGAGGACATAGAATGCCAGAAGGCTCTTCCACTTTCCGTAGGGTTCAATGAGCTCGCGGACGTCTTTCTCTTTGACTTCTTTCACGTTCTTCCCAAAAATCTTTGCTACCCCCCTTCTCAGCCCCAGGTCACCCGCAGGATAAACATTCTTCCTTAGACCGTAGAGGAGAAACAGCTCGGCGCTCCACTTCCCGATTCCGCGGAACTTTGTGAGGTATTTAATGGAGTCCTCTTCCCTCCAGTCCCATAGCTCAAGGTTCAGCTCGCCATTAAGGTAGAGCTCCGTGAGGAACTTTATGTACCCCGCGCGGTAGCCAAGCTTTGCCTTCTTAAGCTCCTCTTCACTCAGCGACGTTATTTTTTCAGCGCTCGGGAAGACGTAAAGATCACCAATCCTTTTGCCGGCCAGTTTGACGAGGTTCCTTATCGTCCTCTGGGCGAACTCAAAGTTAATCTGTTGCTGCGCTACCACCTCAACAAGAGCCTGGTACGGGCTTGGGGCGGCGGGAACTGTTAGGCCGTAGAACTCATCGATAAGAAAAGCGAATCTTGAATCGACAATTTCGTTGTAAAAGGAGTCCAGATCTGTATCGAGGCCAAGGATGAATTTCAGCTTGTTCGTTGCTTCTTTCCTTTCATGCTTATCCCATTCATCAGGGAATATGAAGTTCTCTCCGTCAAAGCCAACCAGACCGTTCTCGAAGGCCTGCCAGAAGATTCCGTCGAACTTCCACGTGCCGTTCTTTACCATCTCATGGGTCGTTTTCTTCAGGTCAATCCCAGCCATCGGTCAAGCTTAACGGGGTTCTCCTTTATATCCTTTAGCGTCAAGACATAAAGACGCCTACCATCTGTGGAGCGTTTGATCTCGAGTTCTCCGGATTCCTCCAAAAAGCGCATCGCCTCCTTTATATCCTCTGCCCGAACGTTAAAAGTTTCCTTCAGAAACTCCCAGTACGGTTCATAATGAGCGTATTTAGCCGACTCACGGACAAGTTTCCAGGCTCTCCCCACCTTCTCCTTACCCCTCGAGACTCGATAAAGTTTGACGAGCGCCCTCAGACTCATGGTCTGGAGTTGGCCTTAGTCATATAAATCACTTTTGGAAAATAGGCAAAAGATTTAAACTATGTAGTAGTATTAATAATAGGCGATAGATATGAAGCTAAAGATTGTCCTGATCGTGCTCATTTTGTTCGTCACGTTCTTTCCCAGTGCACATGCTCATGGCAACACAGTTTATGTTGCCAAAATAGACGGCATGATAACCGGCTACACCGTGGATCAGTTCGACAGGTACATCAGCGAGGCCGAGAAGGCCAATGCATCGGCGATCATCATCGAGCTCAACACCCCCGGAGGAAGGGCCGACGCAATGCAGGAGATAGTGATGAGGATACAGAACGCCAAGGTTCCAGTTATAATCTACGTCTATCCCTCAGGGGGAATGGCCGCTTCCGCGGGAACGTATATAGCCCTGGGCTCTCACCTGATAGCCATGGCTCCCGGAACCGTCATTGGGGCTTGCAGGCCAATACTCGGCTACGGTGCAAACGGCAGCATAGTTGAGGCACCCGCTAAGATAGTCAACTTCTACATAACGTATCTGCGCGAGCTGGCCGAGATGAGCGGAAGGAACGCCACCCTTGCAGAACAGTTCATCACTGAGGACAGGAGCGTCACCTCACAAGAGGCTCTTGAATACGGCGTTATCGAAGTCGTAGCGACCGATGTCAACGACCTTCTCCAGAAAACAGATGGGATGGAGACCAAGATTCCGGTCAAAGGGAAGGGAAAAGTCGTTCTCAACTTCAAAGATGCGCGCGTTGTTTACCTGAAGCCATCTTTCAAGGACACCGTCGTTAAGTACATAACCGACCCCACTATAGCCTATATCCTTCTCAACCTTGGCTTTATCGGAATAATCTTTGGATTCCTAACTCCCGGTTGGCACGTGCCGGAGACAGCGGGAGCCATAATGCTCGTCCTTGGATTGATAGGCCTCGGATACTTCGGCTACAGCAGTGCAGGACTCCTTCTGATAGTCCTCGCAATGATATTCTTCATAGCTGAGGCCCTGACGCCAACCTTTGGCCTTTTCACTGTGGCGGGAACCATTACATTCATTCTCGGAGGGATAATGCTATTCGGAAGCGGTGGAGGTGAGTACCTGGTGAGCGGAGCCATTTACGAAATGTTAAGGATAGTTATCATCGTCATGGCAATACTAATGGGGCTATTTTTCGCCTTCGGAGCAGCGGCGGCAGTGAAAGCCCACAGGAGGAGACCAGAATCAGGAAAAGAAGAGCTAATTGGAGCCAAAGGGAAAGTCATCCAGGAGCTCAACCCTGAAGGCATGATCAGGGTTCACGGAGAGCTCTGGAAGGCCCTCAGCAAAGACGGAAGCAGGATTCCAGCAGGGGAGAAGGTCAGGATTGTTGAAATCAAGGGACTAACTCTTATAGTGGAAAAGGAGGGAGATTGAGATGGTGGCAGTTAGCACAATGGTTTTGGGTATTGTTTTGTTGTTTGTTTTGATTATTTTGGCCTCCGCCATAAAGATAGTCAAGGAGTACGAAAGGGCCGTTATCTTCAGGCTTGGTAGGATAGTCGGAGCAAGAGGCCCAGGTCTGTTCTTCATCATACCAATATTCGAAAAAGCTGTTATAGTAGACCTCAGAACGCGCGTCCTCGACGTTCCGGTTCAGGAGACCATAACCAAGGACAACGTCCCGGTCAGGGTCAACGCGGTCGTCTACTTCCGCGTCATTGATCCGATCAAAACCGTCACCCAAGTCCGCAACTACATAATGGCCACCAGCCAGATTGCTCAGACGACGCTAAGGAGCGTGATCGGCCAGGCCCACCTCGACGAGCTCCTCAGTGAGAGGGATAAGCTCAACCTTCAGCTCCAAAAGATAATCGACGAGGCTACTGATCCGTGGGGAATAAAGGTCAGCACCGTCGAGATCAAGGACGTCGAACTGCCGAGTGGAATGCAGAGGGCCATGGCAAGGCAGGCAGAAGCCGAGAGGGAGAGGAGAGCAAGAATCCTTCTGGCAGAGGCCGAGAGGCAGGCCGCCGAGAAGCTTAGAGAGGCTGCCGAGATAATATCCGAACATCCGATGGCACTCCAGCTCAGGACGCTCCAGACGATAAGCGATGTCTCCAGTGACAAGAGCAACGTAATAGTACTAACGCTGCCAATGGAGATGCTCAAGCTCTTCAGGAGTCTAGCTGACACCGCAGATGCTGCCAGAGCAAAACTCGAAAAAGAAGCTGAGAAAGAGTAAGTAGTGAATAGCTTTTCTTCTATCTTTTCTTTTCCCGGGTTGGACGAACCGCAAAAAATAAAAGTATTGCCAGCATACTTCATACACGCAAAACAGCAGCCCGTATAAAATCGAGACTCAAAACGCTTTATAGGAAAGGGCGGTTACCGCTCATACTGGGGGTGTCAACTTTGGAAGGCCGTTCAATTGTTTTTGCATCTGGAAAAGGTGGAACAGGTAAAACAACGACGGTTGCAAACCTGGGTGTCGCACTGGCCCAGTTTGGAAAGGAAGTTATTCTGCTGGACGCTGACATCACAATGGCCAACCTGAGCCTCGTCCTTGGCATGGAGGACATTCCAATAACACTCCACGATGTCCTCGCAGGAGAGGCAGATCTCAAGGATGCAATCTACGAGGGTCCCGCCGGCGTCAAGGTCATCCCGGGTGGTCTCAGTCTTGAGAAAATAAAAAAGGCCAAGCCTGAGAGACTCAGGCAGCTAATCAGAGAAATCGGCCAGATGGCAGATTTCGTTCTCATCGATGCTCCTGCTGGTCTCGAGATGACGTCAGTTACTGCCCTTCTCATAGGTAAGGAGCTTATAATCGTTACCAACCCGGAGATTTCAGCCATTACTGACTCTCTCAAGACTAAACTCATCGCAGAGAAGCTAGGAACTCTCCCGCTCGGTGCCATCCTCAACAGAGTCACCAACGAGAAGACCGAGCTCACCCAGGAAGAAATCGAGGCCATCCTTGAGGTTCCGGTTCTGGCGATGATTCCTGAGGATCCTGAGGTCAAGCGCGCCAGTGCCTATGGTGTTCCACTCGTCATCAAGAACCCAACCAGCCCAGCTGCGATAGCCATCAAGCAGCTTGCGGCAAAGCTCGCAGGTATCAGGTGGCAGGCCCCCGAGCCCGAGAGCCCGATCAAGAGAGTGTTCAAAGCACTGTTCGGAGGGAAGAAATGATGGCCAGCGCGCTCCTCTACGGAATAGTCATCATCCTCATAGTGCTTAATATCGTACTGTTGATGCTCTACTACTCCGCCAAAAGCAACCCGTACTACGTCGTTTACGACGAAGAAACCAAGAATGCCCTTAAGAGGCGTGTCACCAGTCTCAAGGAGGACCTCGAGAGCGAGTTGGTCGATTTTGACATCGAGGAATGGGAGAAGACCCTCGAAGAATCCATAGACGAAGAAGTCAGGAACCTCTGAGCTTTTCTAATCCTTTTGTTATTAAACATTTCTGTGGCGTTAAATTTTAAAAGCCCCTCTCTACTAATCCTAAAGTGGAGGTGGGGCGCTATGAAAGTCAGGCTCGGCTATCCAGATAGGATAGTCGAGGTCGATGATAAGGCCGTCCATGTCTTCAATGGCAAACTAGTAAGCGCCCCACTGAGTGAGGTCGTGAACTACTATCTCAAAGGAGAGGGTCTTCTGCCCCCTTCAGTTAAAGCTGTGGTGCCAGACATAATTAGGGTGCTTCTGAGCACTAGAGAGCTTCATGGAGAGTTCCAGCCCACCGTCGAATACGGTCAAGGACTCAGCGGCTGACCTTCTTTTACATTTGTCTGCCTAGCCCTATGGACGGTTGGGTGCATTTTAACAGTCTTTCAGTTGAAAACATTTAAGTACTCTTTTGCGCAATATTGGGAACTCGTGAGTGAATGGAGGGATGAAAATGAAGGCGAAGGTTAGGATACTGGACATGTACAGCGGGAGGTATTCGGTGTTTATCAATGAGAAAGAGGCGAAGAAAGCAAAGCTCCACCCGGATGACCTTGTTAAGCTTGAGGCAGGGAAGAAGACTGTATACGGCAGCGTCACCATAAGCAACCTCGTGAAAGAAGGTGAAATCGGAATCAGCAAAGATGTACTCCAACTCCACAACTTTTCCGAGGGAGAGGTCGTCACAGTGCTACCCAGCGGAGCCCCTGAGAGCGTCCGCTATATAAAGAAGAAGATGAACGGCGAAAAGCTCAGGAAGGTCGAGATTGAGACTATAGTCAAGGACATCGTTGATAGGAAGCTGCGCGACATCGAGATAAGCTCCTTCGTCACTGCCCTTGAGATAAATGGCCTCGACATGGACGAGATAGCAGCCCTGACCATAGCCATGGCAGAGACCGGCGACATGCTCGACATAGACAGAAAGCCCATCATGGACGTCCACAGCATTGGCGGTGTCCCAGGAAACAAGACCAACATCCTAGTTGTCCCGATAGTTGCGGCGGCAGGCCTTACCATACCAAAGACATCTTCGAGGGCTATCACCAGCGCCGCAGGAACGGCCGATGTTGTCGAGGTCTTTGCAGAGGTCAGCTTCAGTCTAGACGAGATAAAGAGAATAGTCGAAAAGATAGGTGCTTGTATGGTCTGGGGAGGCGCGCTCAACCTCGCTCCGGCAGATGATATTACCATTAAAGCCGAGCGCGCGCTGAGCATCGATCCGGTCGGCCTCATGCTGGCGAGCATAATGTCAAAGAAATACGCTATGGGTAGCCAGTACGTCCTTATAGACATCCCGACCGGAAAGGGTGTCAAGGTAGAGACCGTTGACGAAGCCCGTGCACTGGCAAGAGACTTCATAGAGCTCGGAAAGAGGCTCGGCCAGTACGTTGAGGTCGCGATAACCTACGGTGGCCAGCCGATAGGCCACACCGTTGGCCCCGCCCTCGAGGCCAGAGAGGCGCTTCAAGCACTGATGAGCGGAACCGGCCCGGGAAGCCTCATAGAGAAGGCGACAGGCCTGGCTGGAATCCTCCTCGAGATGGGCGGTGTTGCTCCATCAGGAATGGGTAAGAAGATGGCGCGTGAGATACTCGAGAGCGGAAAGGCCTACCAGAAGATGCGTGAAATCATAGAGGAGCAGGGCGGAAACCCGGACATCAAGCCGGAGGAAATACCGATAGGCGACAAGACCTACACCTTCACCGCACCGACGAGCGGCTACATCACCGCAATAGACAACAAGGCGATAACCGGAATCGCAAGGGCTGCCGGAGCGCCGGAGGACAAGGGCGCCGGAATAGAGCTCTACGTCAAGGTTGGCGAGAAGGTCAAGGAAGGCGACCCACTATTCACTATATACGCCGAGAGCGAGGCCAGACTCGACCAGGCGATAGTCTTCGCCAGAAGGGCAGAGCCGATAAGGATCGAGGGAATGGTACTCCAGCGAATCGGCAACATCTGAGGTTGAGAATTTTTGTTTCTTGTCTTATTCTTCTCATCTTGTATTTCCAAGTGTCCGGGACATCTTTTGAGAAGTTCCATCATGGAATTCAACCAATCCCTTAAAAGTTATAATAAGGCCTTGAGAGGACACAGCAGGAGCAGGAATAGGCCTTACCTCCCCCCGTGTCGCTCGTACCAACCCCACTCCTTCTTCGGACCGAATGCCCTCACGCCCTTCTGGACAAGGGTTATCCTGAGCTCCTTGGCCATCTCGTGGGTTATCTCACCGCGCTCCTCCATCCAGTTGATGATCTCGAGCGCCTCGTCGTCTGTCTCACATCTCCTCAGGAAGTCTATGACAGTTGGGTTGTAGCCGGAGAAGTCCCTGAGCTCATCTTCCTCAGCTATGGCTTTGGCCTCATCCGTTCTGTAAGCGTCTATCGGAACGCCCTCCTCCTCAAGCTCCCTCGCCAAAGCTGGAAAGCGTTCTTCAAACTCTCCTTTATCGTACTCCTGCCAGGCGAACTCATCTATAGGGCGCTTCTTCTTTTTCTCATCCATGCATCACACCTGAGGGAACTATGAGTCAAGGGTTTATAAACCCTGAGTGGAATCCAGGTCCATGAAGGGTTCGTATTTTCTAGTCATCAAACTCGGGGAGGATAAAAGGATAGCTACCAAAAGGCGGGAGTTCTTCCTGAAGAGAGGTTACTACGTTTACGTTGGCTCTGCCATGAACTCCCTCGAAAAGCGGGTGGAGAGACATTTCAGGAGGGAGAAGAAGTTCCACTGGCACATCGATTACCTGCTGAGAGAAGCAGAGCTTCTGAAGGCCTATCTGATACCGAGCGAGAAGAGACTTGAGGAGAAATTATCACTGGAGATCGCGAAGTACGGTGAGCCCGTTGAGGGCTTCGGCGCCGGAGATGTCAGGGTGAGCACCAACTTGTACCGCTTTGAAAAAGAACCAGACAGTGTGCTCATCGAAATCCTCGAAAGGCTCGGCCTCAAGTGGAAAAGGGTTAAAAGCAGGGAAGAGATTATAGAATTCGGTGAGAGAAAATGGAGGTCAAAATTGGGAAGGTAGAAGCTTACATCCACGAAAAGCTCGAAAAAGAAAAGCTTCACTTCGTTCTTCTCGACCCAGACGATTTTGCGGACAAAGTATGGGAGGCTGGAGAGATAGCCCGAATGAGTGAAGAGGCCGGCGTTGATGCAATAATGGTTGGTGGCTCGACCGGAGCCGAAGGAGAAGTCCTTGACAACGTCGTGAAGGCGATAAAGGAGAGCTCAAACCTTCCGGTTATACTCTTTCCGGGCTCTCATGGTGGAATAAGCAAGTATGCCGATGCGATATTCTTCATGAGCTTGCTTAACTCGAGGAATCCCTTCTTCATAACCGGTGCTCAGGCCCTTGGGGCCTTCCAGGTGAAACGCTACGGAATAGAGCCGATTCCAATGGCCTACCTCATAATCGAGCCTGGAGAAACCGTCGGATGGGTCGGCGATGCAAAGCCTATCCCAAGGCACAAGCCAAAACTGGCTGCGGCTTACGCTTTGGCCGGCCAGTACTTAGGGATGCGCCTCGTTTACCTCGAGGCAGGAAGCGGTGCCCCCGAGCCAGTTCCGCCGGAGATGATAGCCGTCGTCAAGAAGGTTATAGACGTCCCGCTAATAGTTGGCGGGGGAATAAAGAGCGGGGAGCAGGCCAGAACTGCGGTAAAGGCGGGGGCAGATATAATCGTTACGGGAACTGCAATAGAGAAAGCCGGCTCGCTGGAAGAGGCCAAGAAGAGGCTGGAGAGCATAATAAGAGGAATCAAAGGATAAAGTCAAGCCTCGGAGAGGACCTTAAAAGTGACGGTTCCTTTCTTAATTATCTTTCTGAGCTCCGAGAGAAGCTTGGGAGCGTCGTCCTCGACTATCTCCATTCTAATTTCACTTATACCCTCCACATCGGGCGGGAAGAAGTGTATGTCGCGAATCTTGCCCCTAACCTTTTCATACAACCGGCCTAAAATTTTTCCCCTGCCCTCATAGGGCAATCTTATGTCAAGTTCAACAATTTGCATACCCATCACCGCTTTATTTTATGAAAGAAGGTCTATATAACCTTTTTCATGAGCGTGGATTATCGAATCCTATCAGGAATATTCCCAGAGGTTATGAAAAGCCACCGCAAGACTTTTCTTTTATCGTTTCGATTTTTATCTTGGTGATGCCCATGCGCGCTTTTATTTCCGTCGATCTTGAGGGGCTCCCCTACATCGTCAGCAGGGAGCACCTCTTCGTTAAAGGGGCCCTCTACAACGAGGCCAGAAGGATAGCGACCGAGATAGTTAAGGTAACCGCAGAGGCCCTCCACCGGAACGGCTTCGATGAGGTCGTAGTTGCCGACAGCCACGGCCCGATGGTGAACGTCATCCCGGAGGAAATGCCTGAGTACGTAGAGCTCGTTAGGGGCTTTCCAAGGCCCCTGAGCATGGTGGCCTTCGCCAAGGGAAGCGATGCAGCGCTCTTCCTCGGCTACCACGCCAAAGCCGGAACGAGCTACGCAACCTTCGACCACACCTACAGCGGGGCTTCGATAGACAGGCTCGAGATAAACGGCGTCGAGGTCAGCGAGTTCCTCCTGAACGCCTACCTCCTGGGAAGCTGGAATGTTCCGGTAATCCTCGTCGGCGGTGATAGGAGGCTCATCGAGGAGGACGTTAAGAGGTTCACCCCGTGGGTTGAGGGAGTGGCATTCAAGGAATCGCCCTCACGCTATGCAGCCAAAAGTCCAAGCATGGTGAGGCTCAGAGGGGAGCTCCAGGAGGGGATTGCCAGGGCCGTTGAGAGGCTCAAGAACGGTGAGGCAAAGCCGCTGAAAACGGAGGAGCCAGTGAACGTTAGGGTCCGCTTCCTGAGAAGCGACATGGCAGATACCGCTGAACTTCTCCCGTTCATCAAGAGACTGGACGGAAAGACTGTCGAGTTCGAGGCAAAAACCGTGGAGGAAGCCTACAAGGTCTTCGAGCTGCTGACCCTTGCCGCCGCGGGGGTTAACGCCATCGTCACGAGGTAAAGCTTAAGTTTGGAAAGGAGAAACTCTAAACGCCCCCGGGAAACCGCGGGGAGGAGAGCGCCTCGGCGAGCTGTGACCTCCCTTCGCTCCCCGGGGGCACATCACCAGTATACATTCAAAGTCGATATTCTTTTATACCACACAAGCGTAAATTCAGTGGTTACCAGTGTGCAGAGAAAAATACTTACTGCCCTGATGATCGGGATTATGATAGGCTTCGTACTTGGAGCACTCTTCTCATATTCAAGTGAGGATTCAGCCAATCAACTGCCGGAAATGAGAGTATGCCCGATAGTAGACTACAAAATCCTCGAAGGATACACTATCCCGCTGGGCAGGACAATCTCAAATGAAACGGAAGTTGCCGAAGCCCTTGAGAGAGCATACATAGAGCAGAAGAGTCCAAACTATCCCCTAGAAATTTTGAAAGAGCTCTATCAGGCCAAAAAACCAAACGCGGAACTTTTTGGAATATCATACGTTTTCAAAAACAACACACTAGGATACGGGAAATATGGCCTGAGGAATGGCACCAATGGGGGAGACTTTACCTTCGAACCATTTACGGAAGATGAGAGTCAGAGAATAGACGGAGTGGGCCTCATAACAAAGAGATGGGCCGTGATTTTCCTCAGCATCTACGATGCAGAAGGAGCAAACAACGTAGAGACCATAACCGTGGAAGTCCCGATCGAATGGAAGCGAGTGTATTACAGCGGAAGCGGGAAGATTGCAGTAACCTCACCCAATTATGTAAAAGTTAAGCTTCCAGAGAACCGGCGGATCAACTACCTCGTACTGGCCTTTCTGACCGACGGAAAGCTCCGGAGCATGGGAGACATCCCCAAGATTACCGTAAGAGTGAATGGAATGGACTCAGTGCTTTCCAAGCCTCACTCCTCTTCCACATAAGGTGCCGTTATCACCTTCCTTATCTCCCTCGCCTTCTTCGGGCCGATGCCTTCAACTTCCTGAAGCTCCTCCTCCGTGGCGGTGAAAACCCTCTCGACGTTGCCGAAGTGCTTGAGGAGCCTCTTTGCCAGAGTGGCCGAGACGTTGGGCAGTCCCTCGACTATCAACCGCTGCCTTTCGGCAAGAGTTAGGGCCTTCTTCTCGCTCCTCAGTCTTACCTCCTTCTTCCTCTCCTCCTGCTCGCGCTTGGCCATCAGGTAGATGAACTGGGCAGTCTCTTCCGGCCCAGAGGAGAAGAGTATCGGCACGCCCCAGTCCAAAGTGACAGCCGCTATGGCACCCCTAATCGCGTTGGGGTGAACGTTCCTTATACCGTAGAGTTGCCCCTCGATAATTATCACGGGCTTCTCATAGGCCTTCTTCAACCTCTCCACCTGGTCAAAGAGCCTTCCATCGATTATGGACTGTATGAAGTCGTTGGCGCTCTTGCGCTCTATTCCGACCTCTTCGCTCACCACATAGTCAGCAACGTCAAGCGTCTTTACCTCGACCTCGGCCCCGAGCTCCCTGAGATGCTTTGGCACGCCGCTTCTTAGCTCCCTGCTGTCAACGTAAACGACTATGCCCTTTGGCCTTCTGACAAAGACGGGCTTTATCGGGAGCTTCTCGTAGAGCTCCTCTTTCGAGGGCTCGGCCTTTTCGTATTTTTCCACTTTCCCCTCAGAGGGCTTCTCAGCCTCTTCAATTCCTTCGGCTTTTTCTTCAGCCGGCTTCTTCTTGGGCTTTAGAAAAGCATCGAGGGAAGTGATCTTACCCCTCTTCATATCCTCCCTCTCCTTCATCTCGGCCTCAAGCTCACGGGCTATCTTCCTAATCGCCTCAAACATTCCCCTTTCCTTCCGTCTGGAGCTCCAGTAGTAGGCCTCGTCGCGCGTTCCCTTCGCCATGAGGATAACGACCCTACCCGGCCTGTGCCTTCCAGTCCGTCCACGTCTCTGGATGCTTCTGATGGCGGAAGGCACGGGCTCGTAGAAGATTACCAGGTCGACTTCGGGGACATCGAGACCTTCCTCACCGACGCTTGTGGCGACCAGAACGCTGAACTCACCCCTAGAAAAGCGCTCTAACGTCTCTTTCTGCTGTTTCTGACTCATGCCCCGGTCGTTGCTCCTGCTGGCCTGACCAATGAAGCGCTCCGCGCTGACACCCATCGCTCGAAGCTCCTCGACTATCTTCTTTCCTGTGTCGCGGTAGTTGGTAAAGACGATTATCTTGGAGTTCGGCTTTTTCTCCAGCTGGGCCTTAACGAGCTCCTTGAGCTTCTCCATCTTGGGGTGGTCTATTCCAAGCTCCTTCGCCTGGACTAAGAGATATATCACTTTTCTCATACGAGGATCTTCCATCAGCTCTCTGCTTGACTTCGTCCGTTTGTCCTCGCGAAGCTTTTTGAGATAAGCACGGAGGGCGGTCAGTCCCTGCGTCTCCAGGAGCTCAATCGCGTGCTGGAGCTTGACTGCTTTAGCCTGGTACATCCTCAGCCTTCCAATCTCGTAGTTGCCCCTCGCGACCTCCTGATTGATTTTTGAGCCCGCCTGGAGAACTTCCTTCTTTGAGATTTCCGGCGAGTATGAACTCACGAGCTTAAACTGGGCGAGGGGCTTGAGGCTCTCCTTGAGCATCTCCCTCAGGAGGGAGCGGACCTCCTTGTAGACGCCTGGAAGGTCGACCTTGACCCACTCAAAGGCTATCCTATGGACGTAGGGCTTCACATCCGGCGAGCTCTCGGTTCTTATCTCGATGCGCTCTATTCCGAGGTTATTGATTATTTCCCTTATCCTCACCTCGTCGCTTCCAGGGGAGGCCGTAAGGCCAAGAACAAGCGGATGTTTAGCAGTCTTGAGGTACTCCCTTGCTATGAAGACGTAGGAGTAGTTGCCCACCGCCCTGTGGGCCTCGTCGAAGACGAGAAGTACAACGTCCTCAAGGGAGATCCTGCCTGTTAAAATGTCATTCTCTATCGTTTGAGGCGTGGCAGTTATTATCACGCTTTTCTCCCAGATTTCCTGCCTTGTTTTAGGTGAGAGCTCCCCTGTCAGGACGTTTATTTTCTCCGGAGGAATGTCAAAGAGCTTTTTGAAGCTCTCCGCGTGCTGTAAAGCCAAAGGCTTTGTAGGGGCGAGCATTAAAACTTTACCGCCGTATTTTTGAAGCCTGTAGTCGGCGATAAGCATCGCGATGAGCGTCTTTCCTAATCCGGTTGGCAGAACAACAAGGCAGTTACTCTCCTTGCACCTCGCGTAGATGACCTCCTGGTAAACGCGCGGCTGGATTAAGTCCCTGCGGAGATACATACTCCTATCTCCTCGACGAAGTTTATAAATTCTCGGACGAACTGAGGTCATGCTACTCACGAGACACGCCAAGGAGAGACTCGTCAAAAGACTCGCTAAAAGAAGAAAGCTCGAAAGGGTTTATTCTGCACTTTGGGAGTTTTTGGAGCGCTCGAAAAGGATAGACGTGAACGATAAGGTCGTGATATTCACTGACGGGCGAAAGAGCCTCGTCTGTGTTAGGCTCGAGTGCGAAAGGCTCCCTCTGGAGGAAATAAGGCACCGTGTCGAAAAGATAGAACGTCCTTACGAGTGTGTCTTTCTCGATGGCAGACTCGCTAGGGAGACCGTTCCTAGGAAGTTCGTCGAGCTGATTCCAGAGGGTGAGTACTGCTTCTACATCAACCGAGAGAAGAGGAGCCTTTACATAGGCAGCGAAGGGCCGCTTTTGGCAATAACCTTAAGGCCAGCGAAGAGAAAGGAGAGAGAATGCTAAGCATTTTCCCCGACGGGCACTATGTATATCTCCCCGAAGGGTTCCTCTTGAATCAGCTCGACCTTGCCCATGTTGGAGAGAAAGAGAAGGTAGAGGAAGGTTCTGGCAACTATTTTCGGAGTGGGGTCAAAGACCAGGTCCCAGAACCTTATCGGCTCCCTGGTCTCGCTGTAGAGCTTCCTGACTATCTCGTGGAGCCTGTTGACGTGCTTCTCAATGTCAACTCTGAAGTCATCGACGACGAATATCTCCTCTTCTATCTCGACCTTCTTCTTTTTCCGCGGCTTCCTCTTCTCGGCTTCCTCAAGGGCATCCATAAGGGCATCCAGCAGGTCATCAAAGGTGTAGTAGCGCTCCACCCTCCTGAGCGGAGGTGCCAGAGGCTCGACCTCGACGCGGATGTGCTCCTCGTGCTTTTCTTCCTCATCTTCCTCGTCCGCGTACAGCAAAGCTTCGCTCTTCATCCTGACCAAGATTGAAGCAGCTAAGATAGCCCTCGCTGAAACGCGGAGGTCGAGCTCCTTCATCTCCCTGAGCCTTTCTATGTACTTTTCTGTAAGGTCGACTATATCGATGTTCCACGGATCCACCTTTCCCATCTGGACGAGCTGAAGGAGTATATCGACGGGAGTGATTTCCTCTTCCCTTCGGGACTCCATGGTTCTCACCCGCTTAGATGGCCAAACATCTCGGCGTGCTCGGCCTCGCTCTTCTTCCTTGCCTCCTCGAGTATCTTCATGGCCTTCTCAAGGCTGAGCGCGACGACCCTGCTGACGCCATTCCTCATGCTCACACCTATTATCTTCTCTGCGTTGGCCATCATAACGTCTCTGAGAGTTATGACAATGAACTGGCTGTTCTCCGAGGCCTCTTTTATCAAGTCAGCAACGCGCTTAACGTTTGCATCGTCAAGGTGGGCGTCTATCTCATCGAAGAGGTAGAAGGGCGCTGGCTTGTAGCGCTGGATTGCAAAGACGAAAGCCAGAGCCGTCAAAGCCTTCTCGCCACCGCTCATGGCCTCAATCCTCTTGACGTCCTTGCCGGCTGGCTTGGCTTCTATCTCCAGTCCACCAGCGAATGGATCATCGGGATTCTCGAGGATGAGCCTCGCGCTTCCACCCGGTGAGAGCTTGGCGAAGAGCTCGGAGAAGTTCTTGGCGATCTCGTTGAGGGTCTGCATGAAGACGTTCCTCTTCTGGCCTTCTATCTCCTCGATGAACTCCTCTATGCTCTCCTTCTCGGCGACGACCTGCTCGCGCTTGCTCTTCAGCTCAAGATAACGCCTCTCGACGACCTCAAAGTCCTCGATGGCCTTCATGTTAACCGGCTCGAGGGAGCGTATTTCCTCCTCCATGCGCTCTATTTCTTCCTTCAGTGCCTCGAGCTCCAGCGGTATCTCCTTGATAGACTTGATGAGCTTGGCGTCGTGGTGCTTGAGCTCCGCCTGCTTCTCCTTGAGGGTAGCCTCGTACTGAGCGAGGCGTATCTTCAGCGTGTTGGCCTCTATCCTGAGGTTCTGGATCTTGTTCGTGAGCTCTTCCTTCTCGGCGCGGAGCTCAACTATCTCGTTCCTGAGCGTCTCCCTTCTCTCGCGGAGCTCCTTGAGCTCGTCCTTAACGTTCTCCTCTGCTTTCTTGAGCTCCTCGAGATCCTTCTCAAACTCCTCGATGGCCTTCTCATTTTCGACTATGTTGCTCTTAAGGGCGTTTATCCTGTTGATTAAGCCCTCAATCTCCTCCTCCAGGTCAGCTTTCCTCGGGAGGAGCTCTTCGTTTATCCTTATCTCGAGGTTCTCCAGCTTGCTCTCGACCTTGCTGAGCTCTTCTCTGAGGGCGCTTATCTCGTGCTCGACCTCTCTTATCTTCTGGTTGAGCTCTCTGGCCTCCGGGTTCTCCAGGGCCTTTTTGAGCTTCTCCTTCTTCTTCTCGAGCCTCTCTATCCTTCCGCGGAGCTTTGCCATCTCACCCTTTGTATCGTGGATCTTCTTTTCGAGAGCCTTGATGAGCTTCTCGCTCCCCTCAATCTCCTCTTTCAGAGCCCTGTCCTCCGCTAAAAGCCTGTCCATCTCGCGCTGGATGACCTGAAGGTCCTTGCTCAGGTCGCTCCTCCTCATTCTCAGCTCAAAGATCTCGTTCTGGAGACCCTTAATCTCAAGCTTGAGAGCGTTGATTGCAGACTCGAGGGTTTCCTTTTCCCTCTCGAGGGCTTCGACCTTTCTCCTCAGCTCGTCGGTGTTGATTGAGAGCTTGCCCCTCGGTCTGTAGTGACCACCTGTAATCGCTCCGCTCCTCTCAAGGAGTTCGCCCCCAAGGGTCACCATCCTGACCTTTCCGATACCAACTGCCCTCGCCTCGTCCATGTCGTTCACTATGAGTGTGTCCCCGAGGGCATAGGCAACGGCGTTCTTGAAGCGCGGATCGTACTGGACGACGTCCATCGCAGGGATACCCAGCGAGGGCCTCTCCTTCATGGAGCGCGGCTTTATCTTGTTGAGCGGGAGGAATGTTAATCTTCCGAGCTTTTTCTCCTTGAGAAGCTTTATCGCCTTCTCAGCAACCTTATCATCTTCAACAACAACGTTGTCGTAGTTGCCGCCGAGGGCGACCTCCACGGCCAGCGCGTAGTTTTCGTCCCCAACACTTATCAGCTCACCCAGAGACCCGTAGAGGCCGGGGATGTTCTGGGATTTCAGGAACTCTATCGCCCTATTGCCCCTCACTTCCCTCTGGGCTTCAGCCTTTATCAGCTCCTCCCTGACCTTAACGAGTTCACTCGAAACCTTGTTCAGCTTCTTCGTCTTCTCCTCCAGTTCCTTCTCAGCTTTCCTCAGGCGAGCCTCGGCCTTTGTCATTTTACCATCTATTTCACCAAGTTCTGAGCGCTTGCTTTCCAGGGAGTTCTTCGCTTCCTCGATCTTGGATTTGAGAGCGACCCTCTTTGCATTGTCCTGGGCCATCTTGGCCTTGAGGCGCTCTATCTCCTCCTCAAACTTCCTCACGTCGCTCTCTTTCATGTAGAGTTCCTTCTTGGCCTCTTCCAGCTCGTCGACGACTCTGTCGAAGTCCTGCTTAGCTATCGCAAAGTCCCTGTCTATCTCTCCCAGCTTGATGACAAGCTCGTTCTTGACGACTTCCTTCTCCTTTATCTCAGCCTTGAGCTTCTCCCTTCTCTTGCTCCAGCGCTGGATCGCGCTTTTGTTCTTCTCTATCTCCTCCGAAACCTTCCTGAGTTCCTCCTTAGCCTTAGCAAGGCGGCGCTGGCTGTCTTCTATCTCCTTCTGAGCGAGCTCAATGTTCTTCCTGGCCATCTCTATCTTCGACTGAACCTCGCTTATCTTTCTGGTGACCTCCAGGATACCATCCTCGCTCTTCTCCTCCAGCTCCCTCTCGACAGCGTTAAGCTCCCTCTCCCTCGCTACTATCTCCTTGGCTATCTCCTTGAGGCGCTCCTCTATAACCGCTATCTCGGCCTCTATGCCCCTGTCACGGACGGTGCTTTCTTCGATAAGATTCTCGAGCTTCCTAATTTCTCCAAGAAGGAGCGTAACCTTAGCCTTCTCAACACGCTCCTTCAGGTCGAGGTACCTCAAGGCGTCGTTTCTCTCCTTTTCAAGTTTGTCGAGCTGGGCCTTTACCTCTCTTATGAGCAGGTCAACGCGCGCGAGGTTCTCCTCCGCCTGTTTAAGCTCCTTCAAAGCCTTCTCCTTCTTAGCATCGTATTCCGCTATGCCTGATATCTCATCGATGATCATCCTTCTCTCAGTAGGGCTCATCTTGATGAACTTGGTGATGTCTCCCTGAAGGACTAAATTGTAGCCCTCTGGAGAGATCATGGCCGCACTTAGCACGTCAAGGATGTCGCTTCTGCTCGTCCTCTTGCCGTTGAGCCAGTAAGTGCTCCTACCATCGGGATAGACGCGGCGCTTGATAACGACTTCATCCTCATCTATCGGGAAGCCCCTGTCCTCGTTGTTGAAGTACATCGCAACCTCTGCGTATTTAGCGGGAGGTTCAGTCTTTGTACCAGCGAATATGAGGTCGCTTATCCTCGTTGCACGCATGGCTTTTGCGGATAGACCACCAAGAACGAAGAGAACGGCGTCACCGATGTTGCTCTTTCCAGAACCGTTGGCACCCACTATTGCTGTAAATCCTTTAGAAAGTGGAACAACGACTTTTCGATTACCGTAGGATTTGAAACCTTTCATTTCAATCTTCTCGATGTACGGCATGCCCTACACCTAAACTGGAGAACGACGAAGAAGGTTATATAACTTTACCTACTCGATGATCCTCTTGAGAATGTTGAAAACTCTGTCGTCCAGCCCATCACCAACTGTCACATAGAAGTCCGAATTCATGAGAAGAGCTATATCACGCAGCTTGCTAACAAAGCGGAGGGTTGGTTCAACACCATTCTCAATTATGAGATACTCAACAGCATCGAGAACAACGTCTGCCTCCTCCTGCTGAAGATGCTCCCAGACCGCCTGTTCGATCACATGAAGCCTAGAAGGATGAACCGCACTTGGATGAGACACCTTGGCAAGCCATATCGGATGGACATTGTGTGCCTGGATTTCAAAGGGAGGTCTTCGAGTTATAAGTATTTTCTTACGATCCACGTCTTTCATGAGTATATCATTAAGCCGCCGATAGTCCATTATTCTTGACCCCCTTCGTAGGGGCCTTCCCTTTAGTAACATAACCATCACTTCACACAGATCACTTGATACATCAGGATTAGGGTATGACCAACGCAAGTTCGGTATGCCCTATATAAATGTTACTGTGAGTTAAGTAAAGGATTTCACAACAAGTCATTTGGTTCAACCAACTCCTGGAAAAATAACAAGAAATTGGGGATTTCTGAATCCTGTACCAGATCACTCTCCATTTCTCTCACAGAGTTCGAGCAAAACGCCCGTTACAGCCTTTGGATGTATGAATGCGATTTTTGCACCACCTGCACCGATTCTAGGCTGTTCGTCGATCAGTCTGTAACCCGTTTCCTTCAGCTTTGTAAGGTGTTCCTCTATGTTATCAACTCCAAGTGCTATGTGGTGTATGCCTTCACCACGCTTGGCAATGAACTTGGCTATTGGGGAGTCCTCGGCCGTTGGCTCCAGAAGCTCGATTCTGCTCTCGCCGACATGGATTATCGCAGTTCTAACCTTCTGATCCGGCACTTCTTCAATCTCCTCGACCTTGAGGCCGAGACCTTCCCAGATCTTTATGGCCTCTTCAAGGTTCTTCACTGCAATACCGACGTGGTCAATTTTCTTTATCATACCCTCACCCCCAGAGTTTTTTCAAGAACCAAATCCGCGGCAGAGTACGGGTCTATCTCCCGCTTCACAATTCTATCTATCAGGCCCGAAACCTCTTCCTCGTCGAGCCGCTCACTTATCATCTTCGCGATTCTACCGGAGATTATAGTCTTAACCTCTTCTTCTGCACGGAACTTCCTCTTGCGCTCTATTTCGCCACTCCTTTCAAGGAACTCATGGTGATCTTGTATTGCCTTCCAGAGGTCTCTTATGCCTCTCATTGTCGTCGCCACAGTCTCGACTATCGGCGGCCTCCAGCCGCGCTTCTCCCAGCGCTCCTTCTCGAGGTCGAGCATCATATTAAGTTCGAAGTAAGTGGCATCTGCCCCTTCTTTGTCGGCCTTATTTATGACGAAAATGTCCGCTATCTCCATAAGGCCGGCCTTAATAGCCTGTATGTCGTCGCCCAGTCCTGGAACTGTAACAAGGACGACTGTGTCTGCAGTTTTGACGATGTCAATCTCTATTTGGCCCACGCCAACCGTCTCAACGAAAATAACGTCACAACCGTAAGCATCAAGCACCTTTATCGCGTCACTTGTGGCCTTGGCCAGTCCACCAAGGGAGCCGCGTGTGGCCATGCTTCTGATAAAAACGCCGGGATCAGTCGAGTGCCTTTGCATCCTTATCCTGTCGCCGAGCAGAGCGCCGCCGGTGAAAGGCGAGGTCGGATCGATGGCTATGACGCCGACAACTTTGCCTTCCTCCCTCGCAACCCTGATCAGCTTGTCGAGAAGAGTTGATTTTCCAGCTCCAGGGGGGCCAGTGATACCGACGATATAGGCATTGCCCGTGTGGGGGTAGATCTTTTTGATTACTTCTCTAGCTTTATCCTCGTCGTTCTCTACCAGGGTTATCAGCCTGGCCGTGGCACGCTTATCTCCCTGGAGCATGCGTTCGATCAGGTCGTCTATCATCGTCATCACTCGGACAAATTATCCAAGAAAGAAATTATAAAGTTAAGCCTTCCCTAAAGCGCTTGAGGTTCTCTACGGCCCTATCAATGAAATCAATAGTCTTCTGAAGCGGCGTCCCCGGTCCAAACACTTCCGCAACACCCATCTTTTTGAGTTCCTCGGCATCGTCGGGCGGGATTATTCCACCGGCAAAAACAACGATATCCTCGTTCAGCTTAAGACCCCTTTCCTCAAGGAGCTTGAGGATCTTAGGTATTAGAACCATATGTGCACCTGAGAGAATGCTTATTCCCAGTACGGCGGCATCTTCCTGTATGACTGTCTCAACTATCTGTTCCGGAGTCTGTCTTATACCCGTGTAAATGACTTCATACCCTGCATCTCTCAGCGCCCTCGCAACGACCTTGGCGCCTCTATCATGGCCATCAAGACCGGGCTTGGCGATAACGACCCTAACCTTTGAGCGCTCGACCATTTCAACCACCGGAAGGATTTTGTTCCGGATAGTATTTAAAGATTGTCAAAACTAAAGGTTGGACTTTACATTGGATATTTTGTCCAGAAGTCTTTTTAATGCCCAGCGAGGAGTCATGATCATGATAGATCTCCACACCCACACCACATACTCGGACGGAACCGGGAGCGTTCCCGAAAACATAGCCGCAGCTGAACAAAAAGGGCTGAGACTCCTCGGAATAAGCGATCACATCCATTACCTCACCCCAAAGAGCCTCAACCGATACGTCAGAGAGATACGCCAGTGGAGCGAAAGTGCCGAGCTCGTCGTTTTAGCCGGAGTGGAGGCCAATATAATGCACGGGGGAGTCGATATAACCACGGACATAGCCAAGAAGCTTGATTACGTGATAGCAAGCGTTCACCTGTGGGTGGAGACGCCGGAGGAACACGTCGAGCTCGTTAAGCTCGCCCTCCAAGACGAGAACGTTGACGTAATCGGCCACTTCGGGGCGAGCTTCCCCTACACAGGCTATCCAAGCGAGGAGGGCCTGAGGGAGATACTAGAGCTGGCCGAAGCGAATGGAAAGGCCTTCGAGATAAGCTCACGTTATAAAGTCCCCGAACTGGACTTCATCAGGGCGTGCATAAAAAGAGGTATAAAGCTCACCTTTGCCAGCGATGCCCACTGGCCGAGAAGCGTTGGAAACGTAAGCTGGAGCGAGAAGGTCTTCAGGAAGGCTGGGGGGACGAAGGAGGATTTATTTTTTGGAGAGCTTTTGTAATTTCGATTCTCTTAGAATCTTATTGCAACTAGGAAATGGGGCACTAGCTTCGGCGGTTGGAATTTGGTTTCAATTCTCTTAGAGTCTTATTGCAACCCTCTGTTAGCTCGATGACCCAGCCACCCACATGATGTTTCAATTCTCTTAGAGTCTTATTGCAACCTCCTGAACGACTGTCGTAGAAACGTCGAGGGTGCTGTGTTTCAATTCTCTTAGAGTCTTATTGCAACTAATATTTTTTGAGAAGCTCAACCAGTCGATTTAAAAGTTTCAATTCTCTTAGAGTCTTATTGCAACACTGGTAGCCGTCAAGGAAGTCCAGCGCATGCGGGTCGTTTCAATTCTCTTAGAGTCTTATTGCAACCAACTGACCCCACCTTGGTAGAATACGACGAAAATACGTTTCAATTCTCTTAGAGTCTTATTGCAACTTATGAACGTCTCCCTGCTTCCTCTCATCTTCTCCTCAGTTTCAATTCTCTTAGAGTCTTATTGCAACTTTGTAGTTCTCCAGCGTTACCTCCTCAGCCGGACGGTGTTTCAATTCTCTTAGAGTCTTATTGCAACTCGAGGAGTTTTTGAGGGACTTCATTGCCGAGTCAGTTTCAATTCTCTTAGAGTCTTATTGCAACTCATTCCTCGGCCTCAACAAAGACAAACTCACAAAGGTTTCAATTCTCTTAGAGTCTTATTGCAACGGGGACTAGCCACCGCTTTAACTTTTATCCACAAAAAGTTTCAATTCTCTTAGAGTCTTATTGCAACTGAAGGGTGACCTGAACATGATTATCGGCATCGTCGGGTTTCAATTCTCTTAGAGTCTTATTGCAACGCTAAGGTTCTCGACCTCATAGAGTTTTTCCAGCTCTTGTTTCAATTCTCTTAGAGTCTTATTGCAACCCCGCTGTACTGCTCCTTGAAGACCTCGTTGAACTTCTGTTTCAATTCTCTTAGAGTCTTATTGCAACGAGCTGATTATCCAGCTGTAATTCTCTTGAGTATTGTGTTTCAATTCTCTTAGAGTCTTATTGCAACATTGAGATGCCAAAGTGCTCTTTCACGAAGTCATTAAGGTTTCAATTCTCTTAGAGTCTTATTGCAACCCGCTTCTACAATCTCCCCACGACGCTCAGCCCTCGCGTTTCAATTCTCTTAGAGTCTTATTGCAACCATCAACAGCGGTGGTAACAAGGCTTTCAACTTGTCGGGTTTCAATTCTCTTAGAGTCTTATTGCAACAACCGCCATCTCCACATCCCTCCTTACCTTTTTTTGCGTTTCAATTCTCTTAGAGTCTTATTGCAACTGGCCGTGGCTGATTATGCTGTCGTGAAGTGCCTCTGTTTCAATTCTCTTAGAGTCTTATTGCAACTTCGACGCGTATGTTTATGCAGTTATCACTACAAACGCGTTTCAATTCTCTTAGAGTCTTATTGCAACATCACGACTCCGCGATGCTCCATGACAGTGGTACTCAGCTGTTTCAATTCTCTTAGAGTCTTATTGCAACGTAGAACTTCCTCATGGCAGCACCCCCAGCGCGGCTAGGTTTCAATTCTCTTAGAGTCTTATTGCAACGGCGAGCCTCACCGCGTGGGGGGTGAGGGCATGAGGTAGTTTCAATTCTCTTAGAGTCTTATTGCAACATGTACGGAGTTGCAATGGTCTTCGTCATGGTGTTCTTGTTTCAATTCTCTTAGAGTCTTATTGCAACCGCCTCTCCTGGGCCTCGCGCTGCTCGATCTTCTGTAGTTTCAATTCTCTTAGAGTCTTATTGCAACATCGCCGCCCCTTTTGACGATATACGGGCTTATAAGGTTTCAATTCTCTTAGAGTCTTATTGCAACAAGATGTGGTTCAGAACCGGAGAAGTTGGCCAAATGTTGTTTCAATTCTCTTAGAGTCTTATTGCAACTCAATTCTGCTTTAATTCTTCTCACTTCGAAATCTCCGTTTCAATTCTCTTAGAGTCTTATTGCAACTTCGCCGTCTTTCGTTAGGTTGGAGACCGCAGCTTTGGTTTCAATTCTCTTAGAGTCTTATTGCAACTGTAGCTTTCCCGAGAATTCCAATCGGCGAATTCATCAGTTTCAATTCTCTTAGAGTCTTATTGCAACACGGATATCCACCACGAAAGGAGGAGGAGCTATGAAGGTTTCAATTCTCTTAGAGTCTTATTGCAACTCGAAGAGGAGGACGAAGCCCCGTGAGGTGATGAGCCAGTTTCAATTCTCTTAGAGTCTTATTGCAACAGGAGCGCAGAGCCGCTTATTACTACTTCAGAAACCGGTTTCAATTCTCTTAGAGTCTTATTGCAACTAGACATGACAAAAGGGCATACTACTTTAAGGGAGACTGTTTCAATTCTCTTAGAGTCTTATTGCAACTTTTTTGTCGGTTTTAGTAACTTGAGGTTAGTAAATGTTTCAATTCTCTTAGAGTCTTATTGCAACGGAGGTACAGCAGTTCAAGAAGCTCGGCAAGCGGCCCCGTTTCAATTCTCTTAGAGTCTTATTGCAACTTCTTGCTCTTCTTTTCGCTCTTCTCAATCTCTTTCGGTTTCAATTCTCTTAGAGTCTTATTGCAACCTTATAAACGTCAAGGTCAAGAGTGAGGTAATTTGATGCGTTTCAATTCTCTTAGAGTCTTATTGCAACTCAACGGCGGATATGGAGCACTTGCATACTGCAACTGTTTCAATTCTCTTAGAGTCTTATTGCAACCAACTTTGATGTTGTGTTCTACACCCTTGAGCATGCAGTTTCAATTCTCTTAGAGTCTTATTGCAACCTTTCTCCAAAGTGCTCACATCGTCCCAGTTGTCTAGTTTCAATTCTCTTAGAGTCTTATTGCAACGCAGTGGACGGAAGATGAGCAGGCTAACGCGATGGCGTTTCAATTCTCTTAGAGTCTTATTGCAACCATCGAGAACGTTATTCGCGAAGCCTGGAGCCACGCTGGTTTCAATTCTCTTAGAGTCTTATTGCAACGGAGGGGTGAGACATGAACAACAGCCTCGCGAGCATGGTTTCAATTCTCTTAGAGTCTTATTGCAACTGTATTTCTCCCTCAGCTCAGGATCCAACTTATGATAGTTTCAATTCTCTTAGAGTCTTATTGCAACTGACCCGTGAGGATTTGTTGCTCTCGGTCTATATTGGTTTCAATTCTCTTAGAGTCTTATTGCAACTTGATGGAGGCTAGGGCGAGGATGCACCTGCGTGACAGTTTCAATTCTCTTAGAGTCTTATTGCAACTCTCAATGTAGTACAGGCCCTTCTCGCGGTTGAGGGTGTTTCAATTCTCTTAGAGTCTTATTGCAACGTCATGATACTATCAACCGCCATAATCCGCAACAAGAGTTTCAATTCTCTTAGAGTCTTATTGCAACAGGGCGGCTTTTACCCCCTTTTGCCTCAGAAAGAATTAAGAAAGCTGGAAATATTTAAGTCTTTCTGCGGAGGGGAGTTTAAACGACAATGTGCTGTCCGCTTTTTAATGGATATGCAAACTGAACACAAGGGACAAGACCCTCTCGACGTTTTTTCCAGAGAACCCATTAACAGCGCTGGAGAGTTCCAAAGCCCGGAGCAGCCTTTTTATCATCTCCAACAGCAAAAAACCAGTCCAATCCGATAATAGACATATCAGGGCAGGAATCGACAGAATTGAGGGCACCTTACACGTCAATTCCCATATCTCTAAAATTTTTCGTTACAATTAACTTGAAATTTTATAACTCAAAGTAACACTATCACAAACTGTTATTAAAGACTTCCAATGGGTCAAACGGAGTTCTTTTTTAAATTCTGAAACGATTAACAGAAAATTCAAGAAAAACAGGGATGTGAACGAGATGCAATCTAAAAGAAGGCGTTTAGTTGTTTCTACATTACCCCGAACCCAAGTTCCCTGAGTTTCCAGACTATCTCCAGAGGAAAGCCGACGACGTTGTAATAATCGCCGTTAATCCACTCCACGAATAGGCCTCCCTTCCCCTGTATGCCGTAGGCACCAGCTTTGTCCATGGGCTCGCCCGTTCTTATGTACGCCCATATCAGCTCGTCGCTCAGCTCCCTAAACTTGACCTCCGTGACGACGGCACCCGAGACCTCTTCTCCCTCGTGGATTATGCAGTAGCCAGTCGTGACGCGGTGAACCCTGCCGCTGAGGAGCTTCAGCATCCTGTAGGCCTCTTCCTCGCTCTTGGGTTTGCCAAGAATATGGCCATCGATTGAGACGACGGTGTCGGCACCGATGACAGTCCCGCCGACGCGGTTGTAAACTTCCCTTGCTTTCCTTCGAGCGAGCTCGAGGGCGTAAGCTCTCGGTTCGGTCAAGAAGCACTCCTCGCTCGCGTTGCTCGGAACTACCTTGAAGTCCTTAATGAACCTGCCAAGTATTTCCCTTCTCCTTGGACTTGCAGAGGCCAGCACTAACATGGTTGGGCCTTCGGAAAAGGGTTAAAAAAGCTTCCGAGAACCAAAGCTGGCGATGACGACAATTTCGCTAGCTGAAGTCACGCTCCATGTGGCAGGATGATGAGTACCCTCGCAGCTGAGCCATCATGCAGTTTCTTTAAGACATCAACCACCAGATAGACGAAAGCAAGGGTTCAGAGAGCACTTCTAATTATCAGGGCCCTTGGGCCGACTAGGAATGCAAAGAGATAAGCAAAGAACCCCCGATTGCCAGAAGCTCAAAAGATTTATCTTTCCAAACTATCACCTTCAAATCCCCGCTCTTCAAACTTTTTCAGGCTGGATTCAAGCTTGGCAACCTTTGATTCCAAGCGCTCAACCTTCATCGTAAGCACAAGCAACAGAAAGACCAAAACAATAAGAGCAGTAGCGAAGAGAAAGGTTGCGTTGCCCCTTTCCTCTGGCTGAACCCAGAGTATCAACGTAAGCGATGTCAGCATCGCAAAGAGTACGGAAAGATCCCTCATGAGCCGCATTTCAGCCATCTCCCAATCTTCTTCTCAGTGCTTCCACCTCGCGGCGAATACTTTTGACATGTGAATTCAGACCTCATCTTCCACATGACGAGGCCAAGAACAATGACCACAGAGCTGATGATCCAACTGCCCACAAACAGGAGCAGAAAGCCCAAACCGGTAATACAACACTGCATCAATGATTGCCAAAACATCAGCCGCATCCACTAATTACCACCATATAAAAGAAGAAAACAAACCATAAAAAGTTTTCGAAATCAGGCCGAGGCCCATATCGGAATGCCTGCATCGAGGAGCCTTTTCAGCTCCTTCCCTATCGGTGTGCTCTTGCTTACTTTGACGAGACCCTTCTTGCTTGGCGTTGCAGTAAAGACGTACTGCTCGCCTCCGTAGAACTTGAGCGGCTTCTTGGCATAGTCCGGCGAAACACGGAGCACTATCGTTTTCTTTTTCTCCTCGACCTCGACATGTATCCTCTCCTTCGGCTTTGTCGCTTCCCTCTCGGCGAAGCTCTTGACGTCGATGCTTATTCCTATGCGCTTCTCAAGCTCGGTGATACGCTTGCCCTTCTTGCCTATGATTGCAGGAATGTCGAACTCGTCGGCATAAATAACCGCCTTGTGCGGGCTGACTATCTCAACCTCAGCGTAAACATCGGGCAGGAACTTCTTTATCTCCTGCTTGAGCCTCTTCTCTGCAAGCCTCAGCGCCGGTGATTTCTCCTCCTTCTTTACTGGAACAACGCTTATCTCCTCACCGTAGGTGTATATCTCGTACTCAAGCTCGCCTGTCTCAAAGTCGCGAATCTCGATGACAGGCCTGGCCAAGTCCTCTTCTTTCATGCCGCTTGGCACCTTAACGAGATACTCCAGCGTTAGAACCTTGGCGATCCTTCCTGCCTTGATGAAAATCACAGTGTCGACTATCTGGGGTATCATTCCCAGCTCGACCCTTCCGATGAACCTCTGGATCGCATCGATGGGCTTGGTAGCATGCACGACACCAACCATTCCGACGCCTGCAAGTCTCAGATCAGCGTATATTTTGAAGTCACTGGTCTTTCTCATTTCGTCGAATATCGTGTAGTCCGGCCTGACGAGGAGGAGTATGTCCCCCGTCTTTTCCATCCTACCGGCCAAAGCCGTGTACTGGGTTATCTCGTCGCTCACCTGCAGGTCCCTCGGCTTCTCCATCGTTTTCACTATCTTGCCCATGGAAGCGTACCACTCGGCCAAAGCCTGTGCGAAGGTCGTCTTTCCTTCTCCAGGTGCACCTGCGATGAGTATTCCCTCCGCCTTATCCACGAGCCTCTCCAGGAGCTTCTCGCTCAGATCGTAGTCTTCTATACTTAGTTTCGTGACTGGTCTAACGGCAGTTATCTCAATCCTGTCTGCAAAGGGCGGCTTGGCTATGACTATACGGTAGTTCCTGAGCTGGACGACGGTCGCTCCAGGCTCGTCGAGTTCTATAAAGGATTCTGGGTCACGTCTCGCGCGCTCGACTATGTCATCGGCAATCTCTTCGAGCTCTTCATCGGTCAGAATCTCGTCACGAACGGGAACAAGCTTCCACTCTCCAGGTCTTCCCTTCTTTGCCATGGGCCTTAAGCCAGCTTTCAGGTGAACACTCATCGTCGTCTCGTCAAAGAAGTCCTCCAAGCGGTGCCTGACTTCTTTCTTGGCCGTCAGGTAAATCACATCGATACCCTTGGCGATGGCTATGTCTCTCTGCACCTGGTCACCAGTTATGAGCGTGGCACTCAGCGTCTGGGCAACCTCCCTAACCATGTGGTCTATTTCTCCAGCCTTCGCTCTACTTATCTGCCAGAGCTCGGGCCGCTCGCCGTAGAACTCGAGGAGTATCTTCCCCCTGTCGGACATCTCACGGAGCTTTTTGAGCTCCTCAAGTCCCACATGACCGATAGCCTTTCCCTCGTTGGCCTGATGCTCTATCTCAGCAATGACTGCCTCAGGGATAACAACCTTAACTTTGTCTTCAAGCGTTGATAGGAACTGCGTAAGGCGGCCATCTACTATAACACTCGTATCAGCAACGAACACTCTCATTTCTCTCACCTCAGAAGTCCCGGAAACTCTCATCCGTTTATAAGACTTCCCTAACCGATGCTCTGACTAAAGGTTCATAAAGGTTTAGTCGAAAATAGGATAGGTGGGACGATGGGCAGAATGATATCCATTGCTTCCGGCAAGGGAGGCACGGGAAAGACCACAACAACGGCTAATCTCTCTATAGCCCTCGGAAAGATGGGCTATCACGTTTGTGCCATCGATGCTGACCTGACAATGGCGAATCTGAGCCTCGTTATGGGAATAGACGACGCGTACACGACCATTCACGACGTTCTCGCCGGAAAAGCGACTATAAGTGAGGCCATCTACGCAACGGCATACGAAAACGTCCACCTCATTCCCGCGTCGATAGACTGGGAGCACGTCATAAGGGCCGATCCCAGAAAGCTTCCGGAGACGATAAGGGAGCTGAAGAACAAGTTCGACTACGTCATAATAGACTCTCCTGCTGGACTTCAGATGGACGCGATGAACGCCATGTTAAGCGGTGAGGAAGTTCTTCTCGTTACGAACCCAGAGATATCGTGTGTGACCGACACCATGAAGGTAGGGATGGTTCTCAAGAAAGCTGGCTTGGCAATTCTCGGATTCGTTCTCAACCGCTATGGAAGGAGCGATAACGATATTCCTCCCGACGTTGCAGAGGAAGTTATGGAGATACCTCTCCTAGCTGTTATTCCGGAGGATCCAGCCGTTAGAGAAGCAACTCTCGAAGGGGTCCCCGTCGTTGAGTATAAGCCCGACTCCAGAGGTGCCAAAGCATACATGAGGCTCGCAGAAAAGGTGGCAAGGATATCCGGTCTCAAGGCGCAGGTGATGAGGAAGTGATACTGGCCTTCGTGGGCACTGCCGGAAGCGGAAAAACGACCTTAACCGGGGAATTTGGGAGGTATCTGAAGGAAAACGGACACAACGTCGCCTACGTGAACCTTGATACTGGAGTTATGCGTCTTCCCTACAAACCTGATTTAGACGTTAGGGACGAAGTGACTGCATGGGAGATAATGGAAGAGGGCTACGGGCCCAACGGGGCCATAGTTGAGAGCTACGACAGGCTTCTCCCAAAAGTTGGGAGCTACATCGATCGGATTATCAGGCTTGATACAGAGAACGACTACGTCCTCCTTGACACTCCTGGCCAGATGGAAACCTTCCTCTTCCACGAATTCGGGGTCAGGCTTATGGAGAGCCTTCCTGAGCCCCTCACAGTTTACCTCTTCAGCCCAGACATTCTAAGAAAGCCCCACGACTTCTGCTTCGTGAGGTTCTTCGGTCTCATGATAGATTTGCGCCTCGGCACGACAACGGTTCCAGTTCTCAGCAAAATCGATATCGTCGAGAACATAGATGAGTACAGGAAATACCTCGATGACGTTGAGTATCTGAAGGCCAGACTTAAGCTCGACCCGTCGATGCAGGGACTTTTGGCCTACAAGATGTGCTCAACTCTTCCGGAGCTAGCTCCGCCGACGAGGGTTGTTTACATCTCAGCCAAAACGCGCGAAGGCTTCGATGAGCTTGAAACACTGGCCTACGAGCATTACTGCACCTGCGGAGACCTAACATAGTTCACCGGCCTTTCGATTTTGTGAGCATCCTTTCAGTCAGCAGCTAACATTTTAAAAACTCTTTCAAGGAATAAGAGAGAAGCCTTTTGGCGTTGTATCTTAAAGTCCGTTGGGTGAGAGCATGTGTCTTGTAGCGGGAGGAATCGGAACCAACCTCAAGGAACACTTTACAATGATGATTCTTGCTGGAAAGCACAGAGGAGAGGACTCCTTTGGTGTGTGGACTAACGAAGGAGTGCTCAAATCAGAGGACTTTTCGAAGCTTGATGAAATTCCCGACGGAAGAATCGGCCTCCTTCAGTGCAGGCTGGCCATGACCGGTTCCTTCGGTTACACCCAGCCCTTCTACAACGATCTGGCGCTTGTCCATAACGGTGAGATATACAATCACAACCATATTCGGAACTACCTCAAGGACAGGGGGGTCTCCTTCGAGAGCGACGTTGACAGCGAAGTGATCCTAAGGCTTCTCGAATATCTCTTGGAGAAGGGCCTTAATGTTGAGACAGCTGTTAAAAAGGCCATGAGCATGCTAGAAGGGGACTACGCAGTTGCCTTCAGTGATGGCAGGAGAATATACCTCTTCCGCGACCCCGTTGGTGTGAGGCCTCTCTACTATTCACCGAACGGCTTCTTCGCCTCGGAGAAAAAGGTGCTCTGGGCGATTGGTGAGCGGGCCATTCCAGTTCAGCCGGGAGAGCTGATCCTCCT
Organism: Thermococcus sp. GR5; assembly: GCF_012027535.1. NCBI lineage: Archaea > Methanobacteriati > Methanobacteriota > Thermococci > Thermococcales > Thermococcaceae > Thermococcus > Thermococcus sp. GR5. Next base: position 49,290 of record NZ_SNUN01000007.1, read on the forward strand.
GTCGCGTGAAGGGGTTCAAAGGAGAAAGCTCTTCAGTATACTTGAACTAAAAAGGATGGTTTTTTCTGAGGAAAGAGCAAAACTCTCGCTAATAAGGACGCTCACCCATGCCGTACGGGTTAGAGTCGAAAAGAGGACGGGGATTCTCTTCTCCGGCGGTCTGGACAGCTCGCTAATAGCTCTGACTGCATCGAGGTACTCGGATGTCGTCCTCTACACCGCCGGAGCTGAGGGAAGTCAGGATCTCGAATGGGCTAGGAAGGTCAGCGAAGAGCTTGGTCTTCCACTTAGGGAGTATGTTTTTGATCTGGACGACGTCAAGGAGGCCGTTCCAAAAGTTGCCTTCGCCATAGAGGAATCGAACCCAATGAACCTAGCAATAGGTATTCCTCTCTACTTCGCTACCAAACTCGCCCGTGAAGATGGCTGCAAGCTTCTTCTGAGCGGTCAGGGAGCCGACGAGCTCTTCGGCGGTTACGCAAAATACCTCGAGAGGCCAGAACTCATGGAGAGCGATCTGCTTGAAATAGGTGAGAAAAACCTTGTCAGGGACGATAAGATAGCGATGCTGAATTCCGTGGAAGGAAGGGTTCCCTTCCTTGATCTGGCAGTGATTTCAACAGCCTTCAACACGCCCCCCGAGGCCAAGATAAGGAAGGGCATCAGAAAAGCGATCCTCAGGGAAGTTGCCGTGGAGCTTGGTCTTCCGAAGTGGATAGCTGAGAGGGACAAAAAGGCCGCTCAGTATGGCAGCGGTGCTCAGAAGCTCCTCAAGAAGCTCGCCAAGAGCGAAGGAATGACCCTCAGAGAGTACGCCCAAAGAGCCTTTAATGAGGCATTTAAACGCGGATAAACGTTGTTAAACGTCCTTTAATCTTCTAGGACATGGGGGAGCTTTTTTAACTTTCTCATCCGTCCTCTCACAAACACGGGCAAACGGTTTCGTGAAAAACGCTTAAATATGGCTCTTTCGAAACCAAAACCAGGTGAAAAGCCGTGATACTACGAAAAGGCCTCGCATTGCTCATTGGAATCCTATTCATCATAAGCCCCACCATGACGGTACATGTCGCAGGGGCAAATATAAAGCTCGTAATCCTTGTGAGCGACAACGAGGCTGATAGGGCAATAGCGGAGAATGTGGCAAAAATCCTGGGTGCCCAGGTAGTTGTTAGCCCATGGGGAACCTATGACCCGGCTGCGAGTGCAGAGATACTGACGATAAACCCAGACAAGGTAATAATCATCGGCGGATCCGTCGCCGTACCAGAGGAATACACTCAGGACTTCGGGGAGTTTGGGATACCCTATGAGCGCTGGTACGGAGAGACGAGGTACGAGACAGACCTAGCAGTTATAAAGATGCTCAAGGAGGAGTTTCCTGAGGCGTTTAGCCAAATAACTTCCGTGGTCATCGTCAACGGGCGCGACGTTCTTGCCATACAGAGCATGAGGGAATCACTCCCAAATGAGTTTGCAGGCATCCCAATTCTAGTCCTCACAGATGAAGGAAAAATCCAGACCACGCTGAATGTCCTGAACGAGTTCAACAGGATTACAGAGGTCAGATACATGGCCACCTACGCTAATTCGTTCAGCAGAACCCCCCTTTTTCCTATTAACGAGGAAACAATCGACCTCTGGCTTAAGAAGCGCTTCGGGACAAATTATTTCTCCTCCGAGAGCATGTTAATGCCTTTCACTACAAGGACATACCAAGTTCTAGTTGATGTACAGAACAAGACTCATCGCGCCGAGACGCTCTTGGATGGTCTTGAAATCCCAGATGCTAGGAAAAAGCTCGACGATGCCAAGAAGCTGATGATCCTCGCGTGGGAGGCATACAATGAGGGGGATTACGTCAGGGCCTACGAACTGGCAATTAGGGCCAACTTCAACGCAGACTTCGTTATCTCCCGCGCATACAGGGAGATGAACACCATCTATCAGGGCTCTGCCAAGCTTCAGATGGCCAGGGAGCTGTTCCGGCTGCGGGTAATGGTGGAAGTCCTCAAGAAAAAGGGCTACGACGTTAGCAACCTCGAGGCTTTACTGGTTCAGGCAGGGAAAGCCTTGGATAGAGGGGACTACTCAGCACTCCTCAATGACCTGATTCCACAGATAAAGAACGGGATAGCCCAGCTGACGGTGAAGAGGCCGATTCCAGGAATACCTGCAGGCCGGGACAGGGGAAGACCATAAGGCTTTTTAACGTCTCTTCTCCATTTTTCCCGGTCAAAATGAGGATTCTAATGGTAGGACACTACCCTCCCCACGGTGGTGGCGTTGCAAACCACCTCGATAACCTCGTGAGGGAACTTAGAAAGCGCCACGAGGTGCATGTCCTTACCTACGGCCCAATTAAACCGAGAGATAACGAGAAAGAATTCGTCCATCAGGTTAAGGTTCCACCGGTCTACGGCATCAGGGGGACGAGCTTTGCCCTTCTTGGGGCAAAGGAGATAGTCCGACTCCATCGCGAGTTCAGTTTTGATTTGGTGCACGCTCACTTTGTGGGAACAACGAGCTACGCCGGCGTTCTGGCCAGGGAGAGAATTGATCTGCCTCTTGTTGTTACAGCCCACGGAAGCGATTTAGAACACACCGCGAAGCTTACCCTTGGAAGATTTTACGTCAAAAGAACGCTTGCGACGGCAAACGCTATAATAACCGTCAGCCACTGGCTCGCAAAGAAGGCGATCTCCCTGGGAGCGGGCAAGGTTAAGGTTATCCCCAACGGCGTCAAGTCTCTCTCGGAGAAACAGGGGCAAAGGCGCTACATCACGTTTATTGGAGCCTTGAGAGATTACAAGAGCCCGGAAACGTTTATCGAGCTAGCCCGGGTTTTTCCTGACAGGGAGTTTCTCGTAGTGGGCGATGGCCCCCTCAGATGGAAACTCGAGACGGAAGCGCCGGAGAACGTCAGGTTTTTGGGTTACCGCCGCGATGTGGATAGAATTCTCTCAGAAAGCCTCCTTCTTGTACTGCCCTCAAAGAGGGAAGGCTTCGGCCTTGTAATCCTTGAAGCCAACAGCCTTGGTGTTCCGACTGTTGGGAGAAGGGTAAGCGCTATTCCCGAGCTAATAAGGGAAGGTAAAAACGGGCTGACGTTCAAAAGCTTCGAGGATCTGGTAAAGGCCGTTGAGTCAATACTCGAACCAAAGGCCAACATAAAGATCGGAAAGACCGGAAGAAGGATAGCCAGCCTCTACTCCTGGGGGGCCGTGGCAAGGGAGGTTGAAAAGGTTTACCTCGATGTCATTGGGCAACGTTTTTAACGGCCTTTTCTCGGTGAACGTTGGGTGAGAAGATGACGGTAGTAATCAATATGCGAGACGGTATGGATGGTAGGAAGATAAAGATTGCCGCGAAGTTCATACTCGAGGGCAAGCTCGTCGCCTTCCCAACGGAGACTGTTTACGGTCTCGGTGCGGATGCGCTAAACGAGGAAGCCGCAAGGAGAATATTCGAGGCCAAGGGAAGGCCAGCGGACAACCCGTTGATAGTCCACATTGCAGACTTCGATGACCTCAAAAAGCTCGCAAGAGAAATACCTGACGAGGCAAGACTCCTGGCCGAAAAGTTCTGGCCAGGCCCCCTAACAGTGGTTCTCCCCAAAAAGGAGGAGGTACCAACGGTCACTACCGGCGGCCTAGACACCGTGGCGGTTAGAATGCCCGCCCATCCGATAGCCCTCGCACTCATAAGGGCCAGCACGCCAATAGCGGCCCCATCAGCCAATATAAGCGGAAAGCCAAGTCCAACCCTAGCCGAGCACGTCATAGATGATTTCTACGGAAAAATCGAGTGCATAATCGACGGAGGCGAGACAAAAATAGGCGTGGAATCCACCGTCGTCGACCTCAGTGGTGAGAAACCAACCCTCCTGAGGCCCGGTGGTTTGCCGCTCGAGGAGATCGAAAAGGTCATTGGAGAAGTGGAGATACACCCTGCGGTCAGAGGTAAGCTCGTCGATGTTGCCCGCTCTCCGGGAATGAAGTACAAGCACTACTCGCCGAATGCGCAGGTTATTGTCGTTGAAGGACCCCGAGAGAACGTCAGGAAAAAGATAGAAGAGCTCGTTAATGAGTACCGGAAAAAAGGACTGCGGGTTGGAGTTATGGCCACAGAACAATACGATGCAGATGAGTTCTTCCATCTTGGAACGAGCGAGGAGGAGGTTGCCAGGAATTTGTTCAAAGCTTTAAGGGAGCTCGACAAGAGGAGAGTTGACATCATAATTGCCGAAGGAATCGAAGAGAGAGGTTTGGGCTTTGCTGTGATGAACAGACTGAGAAAGGCAGCAGGGTACAGAATAGTATGGGCATAGACAACGCTTAAATATTGAGACTCTTAAATTTAGCCAATGGGACCCTGACTTGAATCATGTGGGGTGAGAAATTTGGCAGCCAACATGGGACTAGAAGGGCCAGAAGAACTGGAACAGCTAGCTTTCAAGAGAATCAACGAGGGAAAGATTAAAGAGGGACTTAAATTTGTTCTTCGTGCTGCAAAGGGCTACGAAGAGGAGGGGAAAAAGGGGGACGCCGCGAGACTTTACAAATACCTGGGATATATTCTGCTTGAGAGAACTAAATTGATTGAGAAGTCCCGCCCATTCCTTTTGAAGAGCGCCTATCTCTACATTGACCTTATCGAAAAGGAGATAACCCGACCAGGAGTTAATCTAGACACCCTCGATGATTACTGCTCCAATGTTCTCGAGGTCTTTCTGACGCTAAACGATGAAAGAAACCTGATGAAATACGCCGAAGAGTTCGCAGCGATATATGAGGATCTCGGCAACTCGTACCGGGACAATGACGATATCACCATGGCTATCCGAGCCTACGAATCCGCCTACAGGTACTACAAGATAATCGACAGCATTGAGTCCTACAAGAGGATCGCGGAGATACTGATAACCCTCTATGGGCAGGTAGCAGAGGAGAAGCTTGAAAAAGGAGACTTAAAGGGTGCTGCAGAGGCTTTCTACCGCCTCGCCAGCTTCATCAGGTCGATATTTGGCTACGATATACACTTCATTGAGATGATGGACACAGCAGCCAAGAACTTTGAGAAAGCCAGCAAGCTGGCCTATTCCAACGGTGACCTTGATAGAACCACTAGCTGTCTCGTCAAGGCACAGTACGCATATTTGCTGGCTAGGAACTTCAACAGGGCCAAGCTGATAGGAATAAACACCGTCAGGATGCTCTATCAGATAGTAAGCTCTCATCGCGCCAACGGCAACGATGACATGGCTGCCGAAAAGCTTGTGGAGATGGCTGAAGCTCTGATAGGAATTGGCAAAATCAAGGAGGCCATGGAAACATACAAGAGCGCCCTTGAAACCAGAAGTGATATGAAGTTCAGGGCTAATGTCCGCTTGGCTATCCTCAAACAGTTCGCAGCGTCAAAGGGAGATGAAGATCTCCTGGAGGACATCGATACCATCGAGTACTACACCAATAAGAAGAACTATCCGAAAGCCCTCGAGCTGGCCGAAAAAGTACTCCTTAGAAAGGATGAGCTCAAAGAGGTCGCAAACATGCTCTACGAGGCAGAAGGAATATATCATTAAGAAAAGAAAGGTCAGGACTTGACCTCTACCCTTGGAAGCGGTATGTGGTAGGGCAGGCGCATTTCCTTCGCGAGGAGCATTATCATAGGGGAGACTTCCTTGGTTATGAAGTTCACAATCTCAGCAAAGGTTACTGGATCCATCTTCTTTTCATCTTCCCACAGGTTGAGTATCTCGTCCATCTTGTCCTTCTGAGGCGGAACATACAGAATAATTCCCTCGATTACACCCTGAGCGACCTTGGGGTTGTAGTCAATCTCATACCTGAAGAGAACCTCAATACCGTTCATCTTTCCGGTCGGAGTGCGTATCTCACCGAGGCGCATTTCCTTAATCTTCGGCGAGAGCCTGACCTCAATCTGGCCACCGGGAACGCCAATGGCCTTCTTCTCCATCTCGACCTTGGTTATGTTGAATCCAAGCACTGGCATTTCTTTCACCACCCCAAAGTGGTTTCGACTATATAAAACGCTATCGGTAGGCCTTTAAACGTTCCGGTCGAGCCTAGTTCGATGCCGAGGGAAAAAGTAGTTAAGATTTGGGACGAAAGGGAAGTGGTTTATCCACCAAAGCGCTGGCGCTACCTTTGGGAGAAGCGGGAGAAAGCTCTGAAAATAATGGAACGTCTGGAGCAGTTCGACCCGCAGCTCTACGGTAGCGTGGCTAGGGGAGATGTTAGACGAGACAGCGACATTGACATCTTCATTCCCTACAAGGTGCCGAGCTATTTAATAGAGCTCGCCCTTGAGGGCATAGTAAGCAGGAGAAAGATCGTTATGGCAACGCCGTGGCATCTCATTAAGGGCGTCATCGAGATAGATGAAGAAACTACGGTAACATTCCCCCTCATAGAACCGACAGAGAGGGAGCTGGAGTTCTATAAGTGGGGTGGTGCGATAGACATCTGGGATGTGAAGACCAAGCAGAGGGTTCCTGGAGTAAACAAGAAGCTCATTCTTATAGTCCCAACCGAGAGAGGTCACATCGAGCGCGAGGTCGTCGGAAGGGAGAGCGAAGTAGCAAAAATCCTCGGAGTTAGCATCGACATCGTAACCGAGCGCATTCACGTTCTGACGAGAAGGGACGCGATAGGAAGGACAGGCACTTACCTCAACGAAGAGGTGCCCGATTGGATGACCTTCGAGGAAGCGCTGAAGCTCATAGCGGACCGCGACCCGAACGTCAGGAGAAAGGTAAGGGAGGCCGGGGGGATTTAAAAGAAATCACTCAAGCCCCTAGCAGCACTTCTCCTTCATATGCGCCGGGAGAATCTCCTTGAATCCGGTGTACTTCCAGAGGACCTTTGGAAGCTTGACGACGCCCTCCTCAGTCTGGTGGTTTTCGAGGATAGCAACGATAGCCCTCGAGGTTGCTATCGCCGTTGAGTTGAGCGTGTGGACGAACTTGGGCTTCTCGTGAGTCTTGTCGCGGTAGCGGATGTTGAGCCTTCTCGCCTGCCACTCCGTACAGTTGCTCGCCGAAACGACCTCCCTGAACTTGCCCTGTCCAGCCATCCATGCCTCTATGTCGTACTTTTTGGCCGCAACGTAGCCGAGGTCTCCGGTACAGATGTTGACGACGCGGTAGGGGATTTCAAGCTCCTGGAAGATCTCCTCGGCGTTCTGTATTAATTTTTCGTGCCACTCCCAGCTCTCCTCTGGTCTCGAATAGACGAACTGCTCGACCTTGTGGAACTGGTGGACTCTAAAGATACCTTTGGTGTCCTTTCCAGCGGTTCCAGCTTCCTTCCTGAAACAGGGGCTAATACCAACGTAGAGGAGCGGGAGGTCCTTTCCTTCAAGTATCTCGTTGGCGTGCATCCCAGCGAGCGGGTGCTCGGCCGTTGGAATAAGGTAGAGATCCTCCCCCTCGACCTTGTAGATAACGTCTTCAAAGTCACCAAAGCTGGTGACACCCTCCTCAACGTAGCGGCGCACCATGTAGGGCGGTATGACGGGAATAAAACCCTTCTCGATGAGTTTATCCAGGGCAAACCTTATGAGGGCGAGATCGAGGATGACCAGTTCGTTGAGGAGGTAGTAAAACCTTGAACCGCTAACCTTTGCGGCCCTCTCGATGTCAGCTCCGCGAAGAATCTCGAGCATGTCGACGTGGAGCCTTGGCCTCCAGTCAATAACCTCATAGTCCATCTTCCCAAGGCTCTGCTCCTTAAACGTCTCAAGGAACCCCTCCCAGACCTTCGCTTTGCCCCAGAACCTTATCGGCACATTCTCGCTGTCATCTTTGCCGATCGGAACGCTCTCGTGGGTGATGTTCGGCAGGCGCCAGAGATAGTAGTCGATCTTTGCCCTCAGCTCCTCAACTTCCTTCTCAAGGGTCTCAATCTGCTTCACAATCTCGTTGCTCTTTGCAAGGAGATCGTCTATCGGCTCACCAGCCTTCTTGCGCTTTCCTATCTGCACAGCGAGCTGGTTGCGCTCCTTCCTGAGCTGGTTGATCTTCCGTAGGTTCTCGCGCCACTTTTTGTCGAGTTCGAGGATTTCGTCGATCCATTTTATCTTCTCAATTTCCCCGCGCTTTATGAGATCGCCCTTAACTAGATCAGGGTTTTCACGGATGAGCTTTATGTCCAGCATTGCATTTCACCTGGGAGATGAACGGTGCTGGAGTTTAAAAATAATTTGATAATCGCCTTGACATTTCGGCAAAAAGAGTCAACCGAAGAAGGTTACTTCAACCTCCTCTCCCGCCTCGAGTATCTCCACGTTCTCCGGCACCTCTATGAAGCCATCAGCATCGATGAAGCTCGTAACAGCTCCGCTGCCCTTGAGTATCGGAACCGCTTTTTCGCCCTCGATTCTGACGGGAAGGAACTGCCTCCTGCCCTTGACCGAAAAGACCTTGTGGGCAAGCCTCTTCTTGACCTTCCTGACCTCATTCTCCCTGCCAAGGAGCTTCCTGAGGAGCGGGGCGACGAGAAGGGTGAAGTTCGTTAAACAGCTCGTGGGATAGCCAGGAAGGCCAAAGATGGGCTTTCCGTTAATGAGGCCTATTATTGTCGGTTTGCCGGGCTGTATGGCTATGCCGTGGATTTTCACCTCGCCGAGCTCCTCGATTATCGAGCTGGTGAGATCCCTTATTCCCCCGCTCGCACCACCGCTCAGGAGAACAATATCACAGCACTCGACACCCCTTAGTATCAGTTCCCTCAGGCTTTCACGGTCATCCCTTGCTATTCCCAGGAAGATGGCCTCGCCGCCAAGCTCCCTTACAGCGTCAGCGATGGCCCTTCCGTTGATGTCGTATATCTGACCGTATTTAAGCTCCGTTCCTGGAAGAATGACCTCGTTGCCGGTGCTTATCACAGCAACCTTTGGCTTTCTGAAGACTCTGACCTTCGAGAAGCCGACCGCCGAAAGTAGTGCCGTCTCCTTGAAGCCTAGCCTCGTACCTTTCTCAAGGAGAGACCTACCCTTCGGAATGTCCGCTCCACGCTTCATGACACCCAAGCTTGGATAGGCCGGCTTGTAGATAACCACCTCATCGCCTTCCCTGTCCACATCCTCGAACTGTATCACTGCATCTGCGCCCTTCGGCAACGGTGCGCCTGTGGATATGTAGACGCTCTCACCGGGCTTGAGTTCTATCGTTGGCGTGTCACCAGCGTTTATCTCGCCAATAACCTTCAGCCTCACCGGTTCGCTCTCGCTCGCCATGAACGTGTCCTCAGCCCTAACGGCGTAGCCATCGACGGTTGCCCTGTCAAATGGTGGGACATCTATTGGAGAGACTACGTCCTCAGCGAGAACCCTGCCGAGAGCTTTTTCAAGGGAAACTTCCTCGATCTCCGGCTTCAGCGGAAATGAGTCTATAACCTTGAGAGCTTCTTCGAGCGGAACCACCTTCAGGAACGCCATTCTATCACCGAGAAAAGATAAGATCAGGCGTATAAATGAGTTGCGTAAAAGGAAACGTTTAACTCACCATTCATCTTCCTCGTCCCACTCTTCATCTCCCCATTCTTCCCAGTCCTCTTCCTCCCACTCGTCCTCCTCGAGCTCCCACTCCTCTTCCTCGAGGAACTCCTCTTCCTCAAACTCCTCGACCTTCTTCTTTTTCTTTGGAGGCTGCATCCCAATCCCCATCCCTACTTGCCGATAATGGCTTATAAACTTTTTTCTGCGGATTTGGAGCCTTTCGTGGCCAAAATTGTGGATTGGAACGGTTAGAAAGGTTTTTAATTGGGAAGATTTACTAATAACTATGAGGGTAGCCATCGTAACGAGCGATGCCCGTGTTTACTATCTGGCAACAAAGGTGCTGAAGGAATACAGGATAGCCTTCCACAGCATCCGCGTGGGGGATAAGATCCCGTTCGATGTGGAGGTTGTCCTGACGAGTGAGAGGGATTATGGTAAAATAGACTTTCCTGTCAAGATAATTGTGAGGAACGAAAGCTTCATAGACGAGCTCCTCGCGAAGCTTGAGGGAAGGGAGAGGTTTAAGAGAGTTTACATTGCCATAGACCCGGGCGAGAGACCCGGCCTGAGCGTCATTGCTGATAACCGCGTGATAGAGGTTCACCACCTCAAGAACCCGCGCGACGTGGAGATAATCCTTGAACTGCTTGAGAAATACCCGTCCGCTAAAATCAAAATTGGACACGGGGCGAAGCGGCAGAGGATACTCATGCTCAAAGCTCTCGCTGACCTGCTCGGCTACGATTATCCCGTCATCGTCGTGAACGAGTCGCGGACTACTCCAAAGGTTGGGGGCATAGACGTCTCGCAGGTGCAGGACATAGTCGCTGCCATAAACATCGGCCTGCGCGAGGGCAGGGAAGTGCCGATAGGAGAACTCATTGAAGTAAAGGAGCCAACCAAGAGGGAGATAGAAGACATAAAGAGGAGGAGCCGTGAGCTGAGCGGGAACATCACGATCTCCTCGAAGCTCGCCCGCGAGGTCGCCATTGGTAATCTGACATTGGAAGAGGCTATAGAAAAACAGAGGAGGAGGTCAAGATGATTTTCGGTAAGGATGAGGAGAGGTATGAAAAGATAAAGCTTCGCGTTGCCGAGGCGCTCAAGAGGGACGTGGGAAGGGGGATAGTGAGGTTCGACAGAAAGTACCAGCGCCAGCTTGGGGTTGAGCCAGGCGACATAGTTGAGCTGATAGGAGAGCGCTCGACTGCTGCAATAGTGGCGAATCCCCACCCGGACGACAGGAACCTCGACATCATAAGGATGGATGGCTACATAAGGAGAAACGCAGGGGTTAGCATAGGTGACTACGTCACGGTCGCAAGGGCGGAGGTAAAGGAGGCAAAAAAGGTCGTCCTCGCACCAGCGCAAAAAGGTGTGTTCATCCAGATACCTGGAGACATGGTCAAGCAGAACCTCCTCGGAAGGCCCGTCGTTAAGGGAGACCTTATAGTTGCAAGCGGTAGGAGTGAGGCCAGCTACTATGGCGGCTCGCCTTTCGACGAGCTCCTAAGGGGCCTTTTCGAGGCCATGCCCCTCGGCTTCGGTGAGCTCAAGTTCGTTGTCGTCAGCACGAATCCGAAGGGCATAGTCCAGATAACCTACAACACCGAGGTCGAGGTTCTCCCGCAGGCGGTCGAAGTGCGCGAGGAGACGATTCCAGAGGTCACATACGAGGACATCGGCGGTCTGAGCGACGCGATTCAGAAGATACGTGAGATGGTGGAGCTTCCGCTCAAGCATCCCGAACTCTTCGAGCGCCTTGGAATTGAGCCGCCAAAGGGTGTTCTACTCTACGGTCCGCCGGGTACTGGAAAAACGCTCCTTGCTAAGGCCGTCGCCAATGAGGCAAACGCCCATTTCATAGCTATCAACGGGCCGGAGATAATGAGTAAGTTCTACGGTGAGAGTGAAGAGCGCTTGAGGGAGATATTCAAGGATGCCGAGGAAAACGCGCCATCAATCATATTCATAGACGAGATAGATGCAATAGCCCCCAAGCGTGAAGAAGTCGTCGGGGAGGTTGAGAAGCGTGTCGTCAGCCAGCTGCTGACTTTGATGGATGGCCTCAAAAGCAGGGGCAAGGTCATAGTTATAGCGGCCACCAACAGGCCTGATGCTCTCGATCCCGCCCTCAGAAGACCGGGACGCTTTGACAGGGAGATAGAGGTCGGTGTGCCCGACAAGAAGGGCAGGAAAGAAATACTCCAGATACACACCAGAGGAATGCCCCTCGAGCCGGACTACGACAAAGTTACTGTCCTCAAGGTTCTAAGGGAGCTCCTGAGGAAGGAGACCTTCGACGAGGAGCGGCTAAAGAGACTCATCAAGAGGGTTGAGGAGGCAAAGAGCGAGGAAGAAATCAAGGAGGTGCTGAAGAGCGAGAGCGAAATCTATCCAGAGGTCAGGACGAGGCTCATAGACAGAATGCTTGAGGAAATAGCTGAGAAGACGCACGGCTTCGTCGGTGCCGACTTAGCTGCCCTCGCAAGGGAAGCCGCGATGGTCGTCCTCAGGAGGCTCATCAACGAGGGCAAGATAAGCCCTGAGCAGGAGAGGATCCCTCCTGAAGTTCTCCAGGAGCTCCGCGTTAAGAAGGCGGACTTCTACGAGGCTCTGAAGATGGTCGATCCCTCGGCACTGAGGGAAGTCCTCATCGAGATGCCAAACGTCCACTGGGAGGACATTGGAGGTCTTGATGAGGTCAAGCAGGAGCTCAGGGAGGCTGTCGAGTGGCCGCTTAAGTACCCAAAGGCCTTCCAGAGACTTGGTATAGACCCGCCGAGGGGAGTTCTCCTCTACGGTCCGCCGGGAACCGGTAAGACACTATTAGCCAAGGCAGTGGCCACGGAGAGCGAAGCCAACTTCATAGGCATACGCGGGCCAGAGGTTCTCTCCAAGTGGGTTGGCGAGAGCGAGAAGCGCATAAGGGAGATATTCCGCAAGGCCAGGCAGGCAGCCCCGACGGTGATATTCATCGACGAGATAGACGCCATAGCACCGGCAAGGGGCAGTGATATGAACCGCGTCACTGACAGGCTCATCAACCAGCTCCTGACTGAGATGGACGGAATAGAAAAGAACAGCGGTGTGGTTGTCATTGCTGCGACCAACAGGCCAGACATCATAGACCCTGCCCTACTCAGGCCAGGAAGGTTCGACAGGCTGATACTCGTACCAGCGCCAGACGAAAAGGCCAGACTGGAAATACTCAAAGTGCACACGAGACGCGTTCCACTTGCTAAGGATGTCAACCTCCGGGAACTCGCGAAGAAGACGGAAGGCTACAGCGGTGCCGACCTGGAGGCCCTCGTGAGGGAAGCGGCACTGATAGCGATGCGCAGGGCTATATCAAAGCTCCCGACGGAGCTCATCGAGGAAGAGAGTGAGGAGTTCCTCGAGCAGCTGAGAGTTTCAAAGAAGGACTTTGAGGAGGCCCTCAAGAAGGTCAGGCCGAGCATAACGCCATACATGATAGAGTACTACAAGAACTTCGAAGAGAACAGAAAGTCCAAAGCCGAGAAGACTAGCAGGGGGCCGGACTACTACACCTTCTAATTTTCTTTACCATTTTGGAAAAAGTTTTATACGTTGGTGCCCAAGATCTTACACGATTAAACCGAGAGGTGGCGAAAATGGTCAAGATAATGGCTTCCAAGCTTAGGGATGTCGAGCTGATAACCGACACCGGAATAAGGCTCGGCTGGGTTTACGACCTCAGCTTCGATGAGGAAACCGGCGATATTCTCGTTATCGTGGCCGAGCCCGATGAGGATCTCGACACGAGCGAATTCGTTACCGATCACGAGGGTCTTCTGCTTATCCCGATAAGCGCCGTTAAGAGCATTGGAGAGGTTATCATTATAGACTCGGGCAAGCTCGCCGTCAAGTCCAAGCTCAGGAGGATAGGCCCCATAAAGAAGACCGAGCCCCAGGAAGAACCCGGGGAGTGATTCCTCTTCCTTTTAATATCCATCGTAGAGCCTTTCCGCCAGAAACCTAGGAAGACCGGCCTTCAGTATCTTTCTCGCCGCTTCCTGAACGTCGTATTCAACGCGGTGGAATTCAACGTTTTCTGGAGGCTCTTTTTCTGTGTCTATTAGCGCGTAGCTTGCCCGCCAGTCACCGTCGCGCGGCTGCCCAACACCACCAGAGTTTATTACTCTCCGCCCTTCGATGACCTTCAGCATCGGCACGTGGGTGTGGCCGACGAGCAGGTCATCTTGCTTAACGTAGCTCAGAACGGCCCTAAACTCGCTATCGGGGAGCCAAGGGAATAGGTACTCATCCAGCGGTGCCCTCGGCGAGCCGTGAATTAGGAGGTAGCTTCTACCGACCTCGTCGGTGAAAATCTGCCTTACAGGCAATTTTCTTAGAAACTCAAGGTTCTCAACGGTCATAACGTGCTGGTGCCACCTGACGGCCTGTCTCGCGTAGGGGTTGAAGCCCCACTCGGCGCCGAAAGCGATAGCATTATCATGGTTTCCACGGACGCAGAGGAGCTTCCTCTTTTCCATCTCCCGCCTGATGAAGTCAACAACTTCGTTGGGGGAAGCGCCATAACCGACAAGATCTCCCATGCAGAGGATTACGTCGGCGTCTTTGATGTAATCCCACACAGCCTGAAGGGCCTCCCAGTTGGAGTGGATGTCTGAGATTAGGGCGATGAGCATGGACATCCCTCAAGAAAGTTGGGCGTGGAGGTATTAAAGCATGTCTCAAAACAGGAGCGCAATTGCAGCGAGGGAAGAATTAAGAAAAGGATGCTGAAGGAGTTCACTCTCCTTGCCTCTTCTTCCAGCGGCTCCAGCGGTAGAGGGCAGCAAGAGCCTTTATCGCCCTCTCCGGCTCCGGATAGGCTGGAATGCCCTCCTCGTTGAGCATGTCGATGGCTTCCTTGGCCTCTATGCCACCGACGATGGCAACGACGAGTGGCTTCTTCCTGCCGCTCTCGTTGTACTCGCGGATGACTATCTTGGCGAGATCCCTCGGGTCAAGCACGGCCGTCTGGCAGTAGAGCACAGCGATGCTGTGCATGTTCGGGTTCGCCAGGGCGTCCCTTATGGCGCCCTCGTAGGCCTCCGCGCCGGCCATACCTGTGAGGTCAACCGGGTTCTTGTAGCTTCCGAAGGGCGGCATGTGGTTGGCGAAGACTTTCAGGTCTTCCAGGTTATCGTAGAGGTGCAGACCCTCTTCCTCAGCGGCGTCGGTGGCCATAACTCCAATTCCACCGCCGTTGGTGAGTATGACGAGGTTCTCGCCCTCTGGCTCTGGCAGGTTGCTCAGCGTTCTCGCCCAGTCAAAGGCCTCGCCGATGGTTAAGGCCCTCAGAACGCCGCTCTGCTTGAAGGCGGCCTCGTATATCTTGTCAGCACCGGCGAGCGAACCAGTGTGGGAAGCTGCGGCCTTGGCTCCACGCTCACTCCTTCCGGCCTTGATAATGATAATCGGCTTCTCCATGCTGACTTCCTTGGCAACCTCCATAAAGCGCCTTCCGTCCTTGACACCCTCCATGTAGATAAGGATGGCCTTGGTGTTGTCGTCGGTCTTGAAGAACTCAAGCAGGTCGGCGTCGTCGATGTCGCTCTTGTTTCCAACACTGACGACGGCTGAAAGGCCGACCTTCTCGAGGATGGTCCAGCCCATGAGGGCAATTCCAAGGGCACCGCTCTGGCTGATGAGGGCAAGGTTACCCGGCATGACATCGGTTGGGCCGAAAGTGGCGTTCATCTTGGCTGGAGTGTAGACAACGCCGAAGATGTTCGGGCCAAGGATTCTCATGCCGTACTTGTTGGCGGTCTCCACGAGCTGTCTCTCAATCTTCTTGCCCTCCTCGCCAAGCTCACCGAAGCCAGAGCTTATGATGGGGAGAACTTTAACACCCTTCTTGCCACACTCCTCGACGACCTGCGGGACGAACTTGGCCGGGACAACTACAACAGCCATATCGACGTCATCGGGAACATCAAGGATGCTCTTGTATGACTTGAACTTCCTGCCGTTGATCTCAATCTCGACACCCTTGACATTAACAGGGTAGATCTTGCCCTCATAGCCGTATTCGACGAGGTTTTTCATAACTGCGTAGCCTATCTTACCTGGCTTCTCTGAAGCTCCGATGACGGCGATGCTTTTTGGCCTAAAAAGTGCCTCTAAACTCATCTTCATCACCCCTGATGATATTTACAATTTCACGTCTGTAAAATGAGTTATAACTTTTCTCTTCTCGTTTTGACGATAACTGAATCGTCATCCGTCAAAGAAACCCTAGGTTTCCAACCTTTTTAGAATAAAGCATTTAAAATCTGCCACATAGACTTCTGAGTGATGATGATCCTTCCCCTCACCTGAACGGTGATGAGCCTACGGTAGGCTGATGAAGATGACGAAGATTGAGAACGAAAAAACAGCCCAATATACACAGGTACACAGGCTGTTTAGGAAAACCCTTGAGATAAGCTTTGACTTTGTGGTAATGGCATTTCTGTTTTTCATACTATATCTTACAGTGTACTCCATCTACCTGAACTTCAAGCTAACATACGGTGTAACTGAACCAAAGCTCCTTATAGCCAATGTCCTCGTTACAATCATCCTGATAGAAACGTACCGCATACTCATAATATATTTAAGGCAACACCGTGTGAGCCTGACCCACATCCTCGAAGTTGGCATAGTGGCGCTCATCCAGAAGCTCATAGTGGCTTCAGATTTTGAAAACATGGACGCGTTTAAATTGCTGTCAATAGCGATTCTGCTTTTTGTGTTAGGATACCTCTACCTCAAGGTGGGTGAGGACTGATGGGGGTACAGATTGGAGAGCTCATCCCGAGGAAGGAAATTGAACTGGAGAACCTTTACGGGAGGAGGGTTGCAATAGATGCCTTCAACGCCATCTACCAGTTCCTCTCTACTATCCGCCAGAGGGACGGAACCCCTCTGATGGATTCCCAGGGGAGGATAACCTCCCATCTAAGCGGACTCTTCTACCGCACAATAAACCTCATGGAAACAGGCATAAAGCCAGCCTATATCTTCGACGGCAAACCGCCGGACTTCAAGAAGAGAGAGCTCGAAAAGAGGCGCGAGGCGAGGGAGGAAGCTGAGGAAAAGTGGTACGAGGCCCTGGAGAGAGGCGACCTTGAGGAGGCCAAGAAGTACGCGATGCGCGCAACCCGCGTCAACGAGGGGCTCATAAACGACGCCAAAACGCTCCTCGAGCTGATGGGCATCCCCGTTATTCAGGCTCCAAGCGAGGGCGAGGCTCAAGCTGCATACATGGCTGCGAAGAAGAAGGTCTACGCCTCCGCGAGCCAGGACTACGATTCCCTGCTCTTCGGCGCGCCCAAGCTCGTGAGGAACCTCACGATAACGGGAAGGAGAAAGCTCCCGGGGAAGAACGTTTACGTCGAAGTCAAGCCCGAGCTGATAGTTCTGAAGGAGGTTCTCAAAGAGCTCAGCATCGACAGGGAGAAGCTCATTGAGATGGCGATTTTGGTCGGTACAGACTACAACCCAGGCGGAATTAAGGGAATCGGCCCGAAGAAGGCTCTAACGATAGTCAAGCGCACCAAAGACCCGCTCAAAAAGTATCAGAAGGAGAGTGAGGTTGACCTCTACGCGATAAAGGAGTTCTTCCTCAACCCGCCGGTCACAGATGACTACGAACTCAAATGGCGTGAGCCCGATGAAGAGGGCATTATAAAGTTCCTCTGTGATGAGCACGACTTCAGCGAGGAGAGAGTGAAGAATGGCCTTGAAAGGCTGAAGAAAGCCGTAAAGGCAGGAAAGCAGTCGACGCTCGAGAGCTGGTTTGGGCGGAGGTAGTCTCTCTTTCCTTCAAACCGGAATCTTGAGGTTCAGCTTCTCCACCAGCTCTTTGTATCTGTTCCTTACCGTTACCTCTGTGACGCGCGCAACCTCTGCAACCTCACGCTGCGTCCTCTTCTCGTCCTCAAGCAGGCCCGCTATATACAGGGCCGCCGCAACAAGGCCGGCCGGACTCTTCCCGCTCGTGAGGCCCTTATCGTAGGCCTCCTCGAGAATCGCAATGGCCCTTCTCCGGACCTTCTCGCTCAGGCCGAGCTCGTCGGCAAACTTGTTGACGTAGTCCGTTGGCTTTACGAAGAGCTTCTTTGGCGTAAGGTTGAGGTTCCTCGCGATGAAGCGGAAGCTCCTGCCTATCTCCTTCTTGTCGACGCGCGATATGTCCGCTATCTCGTCGAGCGTCCTCGGAACCTTGAGGAGCCTGCACGCAGCGTAAACACATGCCGCTATGACGCTCTCAATGGAGCGGCCCCTTATGAGACCCTTCCTGACGGCCTCACGGTAGAGACGAGCAGCCTCTTCTTCAACGTGTCTCGGAAGCTTGAGCTGGCTCGCTATCCTGTCAAGCTCGCTCAGGGCGAATGCCAAGTTACGCTCGGCGGCATCGCTAACCCTCAGACGGGACTGCCACTTCCTCAGACGGTACATCTTCTCGCGCATCAATCCAGAAAGGTTCCTGTCGATGCCTATATCAGTTGAGAGACCCTTATCGTGAAGGAGAATGCTCTCGGGGGCACCAACGCGGGCCCTCTTCTCTCTTTGAGAAGCGTCAAAAGCGCGCCATTCTGGACCCATATCTATGACGTTCTCCTCTATAACATAACCGCAAACCTTACAGACTACCTCTCCCCTACCCGGGTCGTAGATGAACTCCGTTGAGCCACATACCGGGCAGACCCTACGCTTGCTCACTCCAACACCCCCAACCGGCCGGCTATTTTATAAAGCCCTTATAAACCTTCGCCCTTTTTCTTCGCCACATACCTAAGAATCCAGGCGAGGTCTTCACGTTTAAATGTGATCCTCTCAAGAACCCTAACTTCCCAGTCCTCCTCAACTATGTTGGCGTAAATCCAGAGGAAGACGGGATCATCGTCGGTTCCGACGTGAAGGTTCTTGTACAGAATATCGACCGTTCCATCTTTGTTCTTCTTAACGGAGACAGCCTTCCAGGTCTCGAGACTAACCTCTCCCTTTTCGTCGAGTATTTTAACTATCTCCTTGGCGTCCATGGAGTCACCTTCCGGACTCACCACTTAATCCTGAAGTCCCGTCTAGTCCTCGCGTCGATTTGGGCAAGAATCTTCTTCAGCTTAGCATCGTCTATCGGCTCGCGTATCTGTCCAGCCTGATACAGCTGAACGAGGACGAGCTCCACTTGGCGGGCCAGCTCGGGCCTGACAAGCTTAACGCGCCCGAGTCTCTCCCTCGCCTCAGGGGTAAGTATGTGCCTCATTATGGCATTGAGCTGGGCCTCAAGCTCCATCTCCTGCCTTATGGCTTCTTCCTGGGCCTTCTGCTGCTCGAGGTATCTCTTCTGCAGCTCGAGGAGCTTCTTCTTTCTGATCTCCTCTATGTCCTCGGCCATTTTTCCTCACCTCCAGTTCAAACTGTACAGCAAGGTTAAAAAGGTTCTCGATTGGAAGGAAAGTAGAAGAGGCGAGCTCAGTACTTCTTGAGCTCCGGAATCTGCTCCTCAAGCTCCTTCTTGAGCTCGGTGGCAATCTTGTCGAGGAAGCTCTGTCCCTGCGGGGTGACGATTCTTCCTTCGCCGGGGACCTTCTGGACAAAGCCGGCAGCCTCAAGCTGCTGGAGGGCCTTCCTGATAATGCTTCCACCGGCCTTGTAGAAGTGCTCCGGGGCGTGGCCGCGGTTCTTCCTTCCACCGTACCAGGTCCTGAGCCTCTCAATTCCGACCGGCCCGTCAATGTAGATCTTCCTGAAGATGCTGGCAACCCTGTAGTACCACCAGTCCTCCTGCTCCGGAAGGCGCTCCTTGTGCCTGCCAGTCTTGACGAACGGGGCCCACTCGGGCGGCTTTATGGCCTCTATCTCCTTGAGCTTCTGGGCAACCCTCTCGACGAGCAAATCACCGGGAACGTCATAAACCGTAGCCATCCTTCAATCCCTCCCCTTCTTGAATTTCCTCCTGAATTGAGCGATGTCGAGCTTGACTTTCTTAACGGGCTTCTCTTCCCGCCTTTCCTTCGAAAGCTCCTTTCTCTGGAGCTTCCTTAAATACTTTTCCCACCCCTCTCTCGGCTTGAACAATATAAACCTTTTGCCCCTGACTTCGATGAGTTCGCTGTCGGTGAGCTCGGCCACCTTCTCTGCCAGCTCCCTTCTTTCCATGCCCGTGCTGATGAGAGCACCCTTCCTGATCTCTACCTTGAGTATGCCGTCCTTCTCGAGCTGGGTGTTAATCTCACTTATAACGCTCTCATCGAGCCCTCTCTTGCCTATCCAGGCTCTTGGCTCGATGTCGTAATATTTAGCGCGAATGGCTCGCCTCACTTTTCCGGGTAAGCGTTTCTCCATCTCTCTCACCTCTAAGGCCTCTCGCCGTAGGCTGAAGGCTTTATAAAAGTTTGGCTTTTAAAGGTTGCCTAGCAAACTTCGCCTTCGCAAAGTTGCTCGGTAGAGATTCATCAAAGTTTGTACGTCCCTAATTAAACCCCAAGACCTTTAAATCTCCCCTCATAGTGGGAAGCATGAGGTGAAACAATGAAAGTCTACCACCTCTACTCCGGCGGGAAGGATTCTAGCTTAGCTGCATGGATTCTAACGAGACTCGGCTACGAGGTGAGACTTGTAACGGTGAGTTTCGGCCTGCTCGACAACTGGAGATACGCAAGGGAAGCCGCCCAAACCCTCGGCTTCGAGCATGAGGTTCTTTATCTGCCGAGGGGAGTGCTTGAGAAAGCGGCGGAGATGGCAATTAAGGATGATCATCCCAACAATGCCATCCAATTCATCCACGAAAAAGCTCTGGAAGCTATAGCCTCCATGCCTGAAGTCGAGAGAGTGAGCGACGGTACAAGGAGAGACGATAGAGTTCCGTTCCTCGACCTCCCAAAGGCCCGCTCGCTGGAGGACAGGTTTGGCGTCGCATACATAAGACCGCTCCTCGGTCTCGGCTACAAGACGATAAGAGAGCTTACGGAGGGGCTGTTTGTCGTTGAAATCAGGGAGAGCGAAGAACTTCAGAAGGCGGACTACGAGGTGGAGCTGAGACATATGCTCCGCGAGAAGGGGATCGACCCCCTGGAGATATTTCCAAAAAGGCACTACCAGTCAAGGGTTCTCGGCTGGAGGGAGAAGTAGAAAAGAAATCAGAGCTCGAGGCTGAGCTTCCTGACGATGGGGTCTTCAGCCTCTTCCGGCTTTATCTCTTCGATGCTCTCGATCCATATCTTGGTTCTCGGAACCCTGTGCTTGCTACCTATCTCAGAGTAAACGAGCTCCTTGACGTGCTCCTGCTTGAGAGCCCTGTATTCCTTGGTGAACGGCTGCTTCTTTCCGAGCCTCTCAAAGACGCCCTTAACGCGGAAGACCTTAACCTCCATTCCTCACACCTCCTCAGTCAAGGAATCCTAACGCCTCTTCAATCTTCACAATCTCGGGTCCAGTGGTGAGGTGTCCGACAACGACACCGTGAGAGTTCGCCAGCATGCACGAGCCGACGAAGGGAACGCCCATATTGGCGGTTCCGACGTATATATCAACCTTGAAAAGGTCGCGGAGCCACTCAAGCTCCTCATCGGTGGCCTCTGGGTGAACGAGGCCGCCCCTGTTGGTGACAACACCCACACTGCCAACCGCGTGATAGTCGCCTATCATTCCCCTCTCGACCTCAACGCCGAGTATGTCCTCGAGCTTCTTTGCCTCCTCGCGGGTGAACTTGACGCTTATGAGTGCTGCTTTATCGTTGGCAAGGATCAGGTTGCCGAAGGCTGTAAGCGTGCTCTGGAAGGGCTCTATCCTCATATCGATGTCGAGTTCATTGAGTTCGTTCTGGATGTGCTCGAGCTCGGCGTCCCAGATGTACCAGGGTACGACTATCGCGTTGGAATTGCCGGCGGCGAATACGCCAACTATCCTGGATTTCATTATGCTCGTCTCGATGAGCGGAACCTTGAGAACCTCGCGGAGAACCTCGAGCTTCTTCTCTCCGAGGCCCTCTCTGATAAGGGCTACCCTATCCGTAGCGGTACCGTAAACACCGAGGTACGGCGAATTCTCAAAATCGAGCTTTTCGATGTGCATCTCGTCACCTCGTGGGAATTAAAAGGAAAGGAATTCAGTCAGCAAGGTTGACGTAAGCAACCCTCTTGCCGTCCTGCTCCTCGACCTTGACCTTAACGCGGAGCTTGTTGGGCGGCTTCTCAGTTCCCCTCTCCCAGAGCTTCTCGTTGACGGCCGGGTCGATGATGACCTCCTCGGCCTTGGCGTGCCTCGCTATCCACTCGCGGACGAAGCGAGCGGCTCTAGGGGCCCTCTTCCAGCGTGGAACCCTCTTCTTAACCTTCCTAATCGGAACGGTGAATATAACCTCGTCTCCCGGCTTAATCGGCATCTATATCACCTCACTCCTTAAGCTTGGTCCTTCTCCACATCCTTCTCTTCGGGTGTGTCATGACCTTCCTGTTGGTCTTAACGATGACCCAGACCGGAACACGCCTGTTCTGCTTCGCAGCCTTGGCAAGTCTGAGCTTCTTTGCAAGCGGCTTGTTTCTCGCCATTCACAATCCCTCCCGAGGTTATCGTGATGTCTAACGTTGCTTGACCTATCCTTTTTTAAGCTTTTTCGTGGGGTTTTAAGGTTTTCTAAAGGGAAGGATGAGAAAAAGGAAAGACGAAAATTCAGAATATCAGCGGCGCTCTGTACTCGCCCCAGACCTCACGGAGGACGTCAGTGACCTCTCCAAGCGTCGCGAGGTGCCTGTGGGCCTCGATGATGTAGGGCATGAGGTTCTCGTCCTCCTTCTCGGCGGCGTTCCTGAGCTTATCGAGGGCCTCCTCTACCTTCTTGTTATCCCTCTCACTCCTGAGCTTCTTGAGCCTCTCGATTTGCTTCTCCCTGATGCTCGGGTCGACCTTGAGTATCTCGACATCAAGCGGCTCGTCGACGATGAACTCGTTGACGCCGACGATGATGCGCTTTTTCTCCTCGACCTCCTTCTGGAACTTGTAGGCGCTCTCTGCTATCTCCTTCTGGATGTAGCCCCTCTCGATGGCCCTCATCATGCCGCCCATCTTCTGAATCTTCTCGATGTACTTGAGGGCCTCCTCGTAGATGTGGTCAGTGAGCCATTCGATGTAGTAGGCTCCGCCGAGCGGGTCTATCGTATCAACAACGCCGCTCTCGTAGGCGATAATCTGCTGGGTTCTGAGGGCTATCCTAACGCTCTTCTCCGTCGGAAGGCTCAGAGCCTCATCGTAGGAGTTGGTGTGCAGGGACTGAGTTCCACCAAGAACCGCTGCCAGGGCTTGAATCGCAACCCTAACAATGTTGTTCTCGGGCTGCTGGGCGGTTAAGGTTGAACCTGCCGTCTGGGTATGGAAGCGCAGGAGCATCGACTTCGGGTTCTTGGCGTTGAACCACTCCTTCATTATGTAGGCCCAGAGCCTTCTGGCAGCTCTGAATTTGGCTATCTCCTCGAGGAAGTTGTTGTGGGCGTTGAAGAAGAAGCTCAGCCTTCCGGCGAACTTATCAACGTCCATTCCACGCTCAATGACGGCCTTAACATACTCAATACCGTCGGCGAGGGTGAAGGCGACCTCCTGGACGGCGTTCGCTCCAGCCTCCCTTATGTGGTAGCCGCTTATCGAAATCGGGTTCCACTTCGGCACGTGCTCAGCGCAGTACATGATGATATCGGTGGTGAGCCTCATGCTCGGCTGCGGCGGGAAGATATAGGTACCACGAGCGATATACTCCTTGAGGATGTCGTTCTGAACGGTTCCGCGGAGCTGTTCAGGCTTAACGCCCTGCTCCTCGGCAACGAGGATGTACATGGCGAGAAGGTTGGCAGCGGTCGAGTTGATGGTCATCGAGGTTGAGACCTTATCGAGCGGGATTCCATCGAAGAGTATGCGCATATCCCAGAGAGAATCGATGGCAACACCGACCTTTCCGACCTCACCCTCGCTCATCGGGTGGTCGGAGTCATATCCTATCTGAGTGGGCAGATCAAAGGCGACGCTCAAACCCGTCTGTCCCTGGCTGAGGAGATACTTGTAGCGCTTGTTGCTCTCCTCCGCCGTTCCAAAACCTGCGTACTGCCTCATCGTCCAGAAACGGCCGCGGTACATGGTTCCGTAAACGCCCCTCGTGAACGGATACTGCCCAGGGAAGCCAAGCTTCTCAAGGTAGTCCCAGTCCTCTCCGAGATCGGCGGGGGTGTAAACGCGCTTTATCTCAAAGCCATCATCCGTCATGAACTTTTCCTTTCTTTCCGGCCTCTTCGCTATGAGAGGCTTGACAACTTTCTCCGCCCATTCCTCCTCAGCCTGCTTAATGGCTTTGAGTTTCTCCTTATCGAAAGTCATGCCTATCACCTGCCCATATTTGGGCGAGCGACTATAAAAAGCTTTTACATAACGAAAGGTCAAACTTGATGTTGGATATATTGTCCAGCCATGCGCTGAGAATGCACCGTAAAAGATTTCTGAACCGTCACCGCAGTTCAGTATAATGCTGATACGCAACCTCGGTCTTGACAGCTCCGCCAAGATAGCATTCCAGAGCCACGCCCATGCCGACCATTTTGTTAGCGGCGAGGTTATCTTCGCCACCAAAGCGACAAAGTTCCTCAGCCACCTCAGGAAGGGCGGCTTCTACCGCGAGACCGAGTTTAGAGAGACCTTCTACCTCGGCGAGTACAAAGCCAGGCTCTATCCAGCGGGTCATATGCTCGGCTCCGCCGGGATAAAGCTCTGGCTGGACACGGGAACGGTTTTCTATACCGGCGACACCAAGTGGTTCAAGCTGAGAACTGCCGAAAAGAGCCACTTTCCGAGAGCCGATGTTCTCATAATCGAAGCTACCTTCGGGATCCCCTCGTTCACGTTCCCATCCCCGCGAGAGGCCGAGAAAAAGCTGGTGGCCTTCGTGGAGGAGGCCTTAGACAGGGGGAAGAGGCCGACCCTCTACGTCAACCAGATGGGAAAAGCCCAGGAAGTCATGAAGATACTCGACGTTCATGGCTATACTGTGAAAGTCTCTAGGGAGATGCTGAAGGTTGCTCGGATTTACGCGAAGTTCGGGATCGAGTTTCGCAACATCGAAAGAGATGGCGATATTGTGCTTCGCTCCTATCGCTCGCCGAGGGTTGAGAACTCTCTTTCACCGTGGGAGCTTACTGTTTCGGGCTTTGGGAGGCTGAAGCTGAGCAATCATGCGGATTTCTGGGAGCTGATGAAAATAGTAGAGAGAGTAAAGCCCGAGAGAATTTTCACAGTTTATGGTTTCGCCGGAGAGTTCGCCCGTATACTGAGGGGTCTGGGTTACGAGGCGGAGGCCCTCGAGCCCAACTCTGTTCTGGAGCTCTAACCTTAAAAGGCGCAGGGACAACCTAAAGTAGTGAAATCCCATGGAACTCGAAAAGCTGATTTATGCAATCCTCATAATCGTGATTGGCTCTCTAATCTCAAAGATCATAGGAATTGGCATAAGGAAATCCATGAACAGGTTTAACATCCACGACCTCATCCTCGACTTCCTTGAGGACTTTGTCGTCGTTGTAGGAGTCATGTTCTCGATCTTCACAGCTTTAAGTTACTTGGGCTACCAAATTGAGGGCCTGACGATAAGCGTGACGGCCTTCATCGGCATCCTCATGGCCTTTGGGTTGCATGACATGCTGAACAACATAGCCGCAGGTGCTTGGATATCGGCAGTGAGGCCCTTCGAGATAGGTGACTATGTGAACCTAAAGGGCTACAAGGGTGTCGTTAAGGAGATAAACGCCACGAACATTGTTCTAATCGGGGACGACGGAGAGACCGTCACCATCCCCACCAAGCTCGTCTGGAACGCGCCCATTGTGAGGTTCAAGGAAAAGAAAACCAAAGAGTGAAGCAGGTTTTAGTCACCGGTGCACACTAAAAGACACAAAACTTTATAAACTCCTCTTTTTTAGTTACTACTGGTAACCAAAAGATGGGGGGTGGTGCCGGTGGTCTGGAGGAGGGACCGCCCTTACTGGGACCCATTCGACATAATGAGAGAGATCCAGGAGGAGATTGACGCGATATTCAGGGACTTCATGCGCGGGCCAAGGCTCTGGGGCCACCGCGAGGGGCCAGCGTACGAAGAGTTTACAAGCGAGGTCTGGAGGGAGCCCTTCGTTGATATCTTCGACAGGGGTGACGAGTTCGTCATCACCGCTGAGCTTCCAGGAGTCAGAAAGGAGGACATCAAGGTCAGGGTCACCGAAGATGCGGTTTACATCGAGGCCCAGGTCAGGCGCGAGAAGGAGCTTGAGCGCGAGGGAGCCATAAAGATCGAGCGCTACTACAGCGGCTACAGGAGGATCATCAGGCTCCCGGAGGAAGTCATACCAGAGAAGACCAAGGCCAAGTACAACAACGGCGTCCTTGAAATCAGGATTCCGAAGAAGCACCCGACCAAGAAGGAAGGAGATGGCTTCGAGGTTAAGATTGAGTGACGCTTTCGTTTTTTTGTTAATCTTTGGCCAGAATTTGGCTAAAATCAGTCTAATCAAGATCATCGGTCATGAAAAGTTTGGAGGTGGTAAATAATGACCGAAAAGAGGGAAGTTAAGCTGAAGGTCGCGTCTGCATACCAGCGCGACGTTGGAAGAGGGATAGTTAGGATAGACAGGAAAGCCATGCGCGAGATTGGCGTCCAGCCGGGTGATATCATCGAGATCATCGGAACCAAGAACACCGCCGCGGTCGTTTGGCCAGCTTACCCAGAGGACGAGGGACTTTCCATCATCAGAATGGATGGAACCATCAGGAAGAACGCTGGAGTTGGACTTGGCGACGAGGTTACGGTCAGAAAGGCAGAGGTCAAGGAAGCCAAGAAGGCCATAGTTGCCCCGACCGAGCCGATACGCTTTGGACACGACTTCGTTGAGTGGCTCCACAGCAGGCTTGTCGGCAGGCCAGTCGTTAGGGGAGACTACATCAAGGTAGGTATACTCGGTCAGGAGCTCACCTTCGTCGTCACCGCGACTACTCCAGCCGGTATAGTCCAGATAACCGAGTTCACCGACTTCACCGTCAGCGAGAAGCCCGTCAAGGAGGTCAGCAAGATGGCAGCACTCGGCGTCACCTACGAGGACATAGGTGGCCTCAAGGACGTCATCCAGAAGGTCAGGGAGATGATAGAGCTCCCGCTCAAGCACCCGGAGATATTCGAGAAGCTCGGCATCGAGCCGCCGAAGGGTGTGCTCCTTTACGGTCCGCCTGGAACTGGAAAGACGCTCCTCGCTAAGGCCGTCGCCAACGAGGCGAACGCGCACTTCATAGCCATCAACGGACCGGAGATAATGAGCAAGTACTACGGCGAGAGCGAAGAGAGGCTCAGAGAGGTATTCAAGGAGGCAGAGGAGAACGCTCCAGCGATAATCTTCATAGACGAGATTGATGCAATTGCTCCCAAGAGGGAAGAGACCCACGGCGAAGTCGAGAAGAGAGTCGTCAGCCAGCTCCTAACCTTGATGGATGGCCTCAAGAGCCGCGGAAAGGTCATAGTCATTGCCGCCACCAACAGGCCCGATGCGATAGATCCTGCCCTCAGAAGGCCAGGAAGGTTCGACCGTGAGCTTGAGGTCGGAGTTCCCGACAAGCAGGGCAGGAAAGAGATACTCCAGATACACACCAGAGGGATGCCAATCGAGCCAGAGTTCAGGGTTAGCAAGGTCAAGAAGATACTCGAGAACCTTCGTGGCGACGAGCGCTTCAGGGATGTCATCGACAGGGCCATCGAGAAGGTGGAAAGGGCCAAGACCGAGGAGGAAGTCAAGGAGATACTCAGGGAGCTCGATGAGAGGCTCTACGATGAGGTCAAGGTCAAGCTCATCGACGACCTGCTGGAGGAGCTGGCCGAGAAGACCCACGGCTTCGTTGGAGCTGATCTGGCAGCGCTGGCAAGAGAGGCAGCGATGGCCGCTCTGAGGAGGCTTATCAAGGAGGGCAAGATAGACTTCGAGGCCGAGCACATACCGAAGGAGGTCCTAGAGGAGCTCAAGGTCACCAAGAGGGACTTCTACGAGGCCCTCAAGATGGTCGAGCCGTCAGCGCTCAGGGAGGTGCTCCTCGAAGTCCCGAACGTCCGCTGGGACGACATCGGTGGCCTTGAAGATGTTAAGCAGGAGCTCAAAGAGGCCGTCGAGTGGCCGCTCAAGTACCCGGAGGCCTTCCTCGGACTGGGCATAACCCCACCGAAGGGAATACTCCTCTACGGTCCGCCGGGAACCGGTAAGACGCTATTAGCCAAGGCAGTGGCCACGGAGAGCGAAGCCAACTTCATCGCCATCAGAGGTCCAGAGGTGCTCAGCAAGTGGGTCGGTGAAAGTGAGAAGAACATCCGCGAGATATTCCGCAAGGCCAGGCAGGCAGCCCCGACGGTGATATTCATCGACGAGATAGACGCCATAGCCCCACGCCGCGGCACTGACGTGAACAGGGTCACTGACAGGCTCATCAACCAGCTGCTCACCGAGATGGACGGCATAGCCGAGAACAGCGGTGTGGTTGTCATTGCTGCAACCAACAGGCCAGACATCATAGATCCAGCCCTACTCAGGCCAGGAAGGTTCGACAGGCTGATACTCGTACCAGCGCCAGACGAAAAGGCCAGACTAGAGATATTCAAGGTGCACACCAGAAACGTACCACTCGCTGAGGACATCAGCCTCGAAGAGCTCGCCAGGAGAACGGAGGGTTACACCGGAGCTGACATAGCGGCAGTGGTCAGGGAGGCTGCCATGCTCGCCATGAGGAAGGCCCTCCAGGAGGGAGTCATCAAGCCTGGAATGAAGGCCGACGAGATAAAGCAGAAGGTCAAGGTTACAATGGCCGACTTCGAGGAGGCACTGGAGAAGATAGGCCCGAGCGTGAGCAAGGAGACCATGGAGTACTACAAGAAAATCCAGGAGCAGTTCAAGCACTCACGCGGTGCGTGAGCCAGTGAACAATAGTTCACACGGGGCAAGGGGCCGATGCCCCAGCCTCTAACCTTTTAACCTTTTGAAACCATCTTTTCTGGGGATGCTATGGAAGTAATAAGAAAGCTCCAGGGAGCCTATGGGCTAACTCTGGTTCTCATGATGTACCTCTACCCCCTCACTATAGTGGGCCTGCTCCTTCTTAGGGGAGCGCTCGACAAGCTCGGCAGAAAAGAGCTAGGCCGCGCAGTTAGGCTTTCGATAGTCGCCTTCCTCCTCTCGGTGCCGCTCTACGTGGCAAAGATATTCCTCGGCATATCTGGCTGGGCGAAAGTGCTTGGGATAACCCCGATTGAAACGAGCCCGCTCGTTTACAACGGCGTTCACGTGGTCTTCCTGTTCCTGCAGGCGCTCTCGCTCTATTACCTCCACAAGACCCTCGACGTGCTTGCCAAGATGACCGAACAGATGATACTGAGAACAGCTGGACTAATTTTGATACTCGCAATTCCGATGCACTTCGTCAGCATCAAAGTCTACTTTGCCGCGACTCTAACTGGACTGGTGCTCATTCTGTTCGGGTTAGAAAATTCTAAGGAAGTAGTTGCATGATATACCGCGTGCTGTTGAGCATACCCAAAAGCTGGTCTCCAAATACAGGAATGAGGTGAGGAGGACCATAGGTTACGGCATAGCGAGGGGCGAGCATTACGAAGGCGACGTCGCCCTTATAGCGCGCCCGCCCGAAGAGGCGGCCAAAAGGTAGCTAACAAGCCTAAAGAGCTGCCAATCAACGTTAATGTGATAGAAATCGGAGGGGAGAGACTAAGCTATCATCTCGACTTCGAAGTCTACGGCCTTAAACTCTCCCATCTTCTCCCTTGCAATCTTCTCGGCCTTTTCGATGCTGTTAACTGCAACGACGAGCTCCTCTGGAAGAGTGTTTTCGCGATAGTAGACTATTCTTGCCAGCATGAAGTCACCCCCAATATATCACCGTGAGTGATAGAAAATTTCGACCTTTTTAAAAACATTACTGCACAATTGAGCACGTCAATGAATGGAAAACCACAGCCGAAAGTGAGCATTGATGCCCATTACTTACAAGAGACCCAAATGTGGGCATCATCGTGGAGGAAGAGTAAGAGGAAAGAAAACCACGCAGAATTCACTCAAGCTTCTCGAGCTCAAAAACCCTCGCGTCCTTCCGCTTCATTTCCCTGACCGCGACCCTTCTGGCCTCGTCAGCTGTTTCGGCGTGGAAGATTATAGTTTCACCATGGTTTTCCCCGCCGTGCAGAGTGAGGGCCCATTTCATTTTACCACCGCAAAATCCTGTCACTGGTCCAAAATTTATAAGCTTAACGGGCATATTCTCGAACATGAAGTTGACGATTCGACAAGAGGATTTAAACCGGATTATCAAGGCGGCGAAGAAATCAGGGATCGAGATATGTGGTTTCCTTTTTGGCAGAAAAAACTGTGAAAGCGCTATCGTCAAGGATATTCGCTTCATAACTAACCGCATCGGCTCCCCAACGGCGTTTGAGATGGAACCCCTTGAGATGGTGCAAGCTATAGACGAGGCAGAAAAAAGGGGACTTGAAGTCGTTGGCATCTTCCACTCCCACTTGAAGTGCCCACCGAGGCCGAGTGGGCATGATCTGCCGGGTATGAGGCTCTGGCCAGTGGTGTGGCTGATAGTTGATGATAATGGAAACTACAGAGCTTTTGTGCTTGAAGGAGAGAAAGTTCGGGAAGTTCCTGTTGAAATCGTGAGTAGCATTACGGACCAATGGCAAAGAGGGTCAAAAAAGGGAGAATGTTGAGGGAAAAGGTTGAAAGTGTTGGATTTAGGGACTTCGAAAGACTCAATCATCCCTTATGATTATTTCTATCTTCCTCCCACCCCTGTAACCCTTCATTGCCGAGAGCATGCCCTTAATCGTCTTCTCGACGAGCTCCTGTACCCAGTCCTTCATCGGAAGAACCTGGCCGTCTATCTTAACAGTGACCTTTGGCTTTGAGCTGAGAACCACACAGTCATTGAGCGTTTTCTCGCCTTTGACAATCATCTTCGCCATCTCAGCGCACTTGAAGCCACACATGTGACAGTCTATGTTGGGCAGCATGAAGGCGCGCTTTTCCACGAGGTCGGCGAGCCTCTCGGGCTCGGTGAGGGCGTTTATAACCGGCAATCCCTCAACCTCGTCAATCCCACTTTCGGCTATGATCCCACTCACCGCTATCGCTAGACCGTTGTTGAGCTCGAGGACGTCCTTGGCATCTCTCGCGCAGATGACCCTGGGCAAGTGTTGCACCGATTTAAAGCCCTCCAGCAGAAGAAAATCGGCGTTGACCATCGAAAAGAGGGCATTTATGTCCTTGGCCCTGAAGAGGAGCGCATCAGTGTCGTGGGCCTTCACGATGACAGCGTCGGCAATCTTTGAGAAGCGCCAAGTGTCGCTGTTCTCTCTGTCGAAGTCCCCATGCATGCTCTTGGCTATCGCAACTCTGTAACCGCGCTCTTTCAGAACTCTCGCGACTGCTTCAAGGGTCGCCGTTTTCCCGCTCTTTTTATAGCCAACGAATGCTACGGCCTTCATATCATCACCTCACAGGAGCATTATCCAGTTAAGGTCATCGATTTTAACTATCAGAGCCTTGGCCTTGTTTCCAGCTATGTCCACAACGTCCCTCAGGAGGATAACCTCCTCGTCAAAGTCTTCGATTATTCCTGTGAAGGAGTGCTCGCTGCTTACGGCTAAGGCCACTCTTTTGCCCTTCCACGTTTCAAGAGTCTTGTCGAGGAGATACTGCTTCTCGCTCATATCCTCACCTCCAGAAACCAAAAACCTATAAGGCTTTTAATCGTTTCCCGTTCGGTGATAGAATGAGATTCGTCACGAAGAACGAAGCAGTCAAAAGATCGCTACTTGAAGACCTCAAGAGAGAAGGTATCAAGTTTGAACTTCATGAGAGGCTAAGCTACGAGAGCTTCGTGGGTTATCTTCTTGAGGGGACACTTGAAGAGATAGGTGCTCAGATAGACGTCATGGAAGGAGCCGACAAGGAGGCGCTCAAAGAGGGTTTTCTGTCATTCAAGGAGAGTCTGAACCACATCTTGGAGCACATAAAGGTTGGCGAAAAATTCGAGACGCTCATCCAGGAGGGTCCGTGGGTCGTTGAAATCCTCGACCAGCTCACAAGAAACGAGGCGATAGAGTACAGCGATGGAATAATAAAGCTCAAAGAGGGCGTTGATATCACAAAGCTCAGGTTTGAGTTTAAGTTCCCCTTCAACCTCGTTCACAACCCGGAGAGCACCGAAAAAATCGCCAAGCAGTTCGCCTTCACTGATCTAACCATGGAGTACGAGTTCGAGATCCTCGAGCTCGACATACGCAAGATAAACACCCTTGGAAAGCTCGCCGCCAGGTACTTCCCCGAGGACTACCTCCTAAAGGTCTACTTCGGGCTCATCGGCAGGGCTATCCTCGCAGGGGAAATCCTCAAGGCCCTCGGAAACGAGAAGGTTACCGAGGAGGATCTGGTGAAGGGCTTCGTGAGGGTTTCACCAATGGCCATACCCACCGAGAAGGGAACCCTCGTGATAAACTATTCGCCGAAGGCTCTGGAAGAAATCCTTCGCCTTCTGAAGAAGCTCGGTTACCTGGAGATAAAGGCAGGAAAAGTGAAGAAGCTGAGGGATCTCGTTTGAGTCCCTCCTTTTTTAACATTAGGATTTTTCGAGTTTTGAATGGGTGGACGGTTCTGAGGGGAGCAGTATAAGGCCCACAAGCATTAGGATACCACTTACCGTACTGAAGAAGAGGAGCGAGAGCACCATTGGTATAATGAGCTTGTTTTTAGCCTCTTTGTATTCCCCTATATCAACGAGCTCCACAACCTCATTGGAGCGCTTGTAGATCCACCATGCGAGTATGAACGCCGGAATTGCAAGGATTATGCCAATGATGGTTATCAGAAGCACCAATCCCCCGAGAACCCCTACTATAAGCGAGATTATTCCCCCAATCTTTATGAGCAGTTTGGCCGTTTCAACATCCGCCATAGAACCACCTATGTTAGTAGTGGTAAAGCAATATAAAAAAGTTATCCTCCCTCACCTGAGACAGAGAATTGGATAATCTTCGCTTTTCCATTTTTCGCCAACCAGTCCAGCAGCTCCTTCGCAAAGGCGAACTTCTTTCGCTTGCTCTCCCAAACCGGCGAGTGCTCCTTCAGACCCGGTTTGCTCCATCTGCCGACCGTTTCACCGAAATCAAAGCCGACCAGGACTACCTCCTCGGCCCCCAGTGCCTCAGCCAGAAAAGCCGCCCTGTCGCCGTCGGTGAAGCCGCCGAAGTTGTAGACGATGTCCAAGGGTTCGGTCTGGCACGTTCCGAGGATTCGCTCGAAAATGGGTACGTAAATGCCCATCTTCTCGATGTTGTCTCCGTGGGCGTGGATTACCATAAATGCCCCCCTATCGTTGGCTATTTTCAAGTCAGGAATCCTTCCATCGAGGTCAGTAACAACAATGTCTGGAACCAAGCCGAACTCAAGCAGTGCGGAAGTGGCACCGTCGGCGGCTATGAGCGTCCCATCGGAGAAGTCGAACTCATTTAAGACCTCCTCAAGGCTGGGACCGGCGCCGAAGATATAGACTCTTCTGCCGACGACCGCCTTAAGTTCCTCCCTCAGGATGTAGTCATCTCCCTCCAACAGAAGCGCTCTCAGTATTTGGGCGGCTTCGCGGTCTTTCTCAATGGAATAACCCATCTCACGGACTATGCGTAGGTAGAAAGGCTCCCACTCTTCCCACTCCATTGGCTCACCAAACCGAGTTGGGGCAGAAGTTTTTAAATCCTCCTCAGCCTTTCGTCGATTTTTAGCATCTCCCTCCACTGCCTCCCCGGCCAGTATATCTGACCACAGCTCTCGCAGATATAGAACTCGTCGTAATTTGCGTAAACGCTCGATGGAACTTTGTCTCTGATTTCCCCCTTTCGAATCGGCCTTATCAGCCCGTTGCACTTCGGACATCTCGCGTTGGTGGGGAAGAGATCTTTGAACTCCAGTCCATGCTCCTTGAGTTCCTTAACCTGCTCCTCAAGTGAGCTTGAGTGGATAAGAATCACTTCTGCACCGAGCCTTTTCGCCACTCTGGCCAAACCGGAATCTCTTGTGAGTATTATTCGCCCTTCCTCTAGGGCAATCCTGAGTATTTCATTGTCATCCTCGATTCCATAGAGTGTATCGTAGCCGTAGAGCCTCAACCAGCGGGCCAAACGACCAAGCATCATGTCGGCGATGAACTTCATGGATTAGAGTTGGTGGCAATCCTTATAAGGGGACTATTTTACGACCGTAAAATAGGTGGCAGGATGATAGTTTACTTTATCGGCACCGGCGGGAGCGAGGGAATTCCGGCTCACCTTTGCACCTGTTCCTCATGCAACGAGGCGAGGAACTTTGGCTTCGCCCAGAGGAAGCCCTCTACAGTGGCAAACACGCGGATGCGCTGATACTCAACGACCCCAAAAACCTGCAGCCGAATTTCATAAAGCCCGGCGATACTCTGAAAATCGACACGCTCAAGATCACTGCCCTAAAGCTCAATCACCAGGTTGAAACTCTCGGTTATTTAATCGAGGAGGACGGAAAGAGTGTTGCAATACTCTACGACACAAAGGGACTTCCAGAGGAGACGTGGAAAGTTCTGGAGAAAAAGGCCCCACTGAGGCTGGCCATCGTTGACGCCACTTATCCCCCGGGTTTCGATGATCCCTATCACAACAACGTTGATGAGGGCGCTGAAATTAGGCTTGAGCTTACCGAGAGAACCGTTCTCAGCCACATATCTCACAAAAACCTGCCCTTCCTCGAACTCACGGAGTACGTCCGCAAAGATGGGGCAACAAAGTTCTGGTCGCGTATGATGGAATGGTTTTCTACGTTTGAGGCCAAGGTTTTTATCTCTGTTCTCCTAACCCCTACGGTGGTGGCATGAGGGTTTTTGAGCTCGCAAAGCGGAGAAAGACTGTGAGGCAGTTCCTACCGGATAAACCATCACTTGATGCAATCATGAAAGCCCTCGAGGCTGCAAAGGAAGCTCCATCCGGAATGAACGCCCAACCATGGCGCTTTGTTGTAATAGACGATGAGTGGCTGAAAGGGAAGATACGGGAGCTCTGCGAGGAAGAAGAGAAGAAGTTCTACTCAAAGACAAAGGGCGACCTGATGGCCTGGCTGAACGCCAAGGGATTCAGGCCAGAGAAGCCCTTCCTGAGCGAAGCCCCTTACCTGATCCTTGTCTTCGGCCACACAAAGGCCCCCTACTGGCTCCAATCAACGTGGATAGCGGTCGGATATCTTCTTTTAGCACTTGAAGAGCTGGGCCTCGGGACGGTAACCTACACACCGCCCAACCCGAAGCCTGTCGAGGAGCTTTTGAACGCCCCCAGAGACTACAAGCTTCAGGTCATCCTGCCCGTTGGATATCCGGCAGACCCGAAGCCGAAGTACGAGAGGAAAAGGCCAGAAGAAGTCATGAGCCTCAACGGATTTTAGGCCTTTTCGAGAGTATCCTCGACTTTCTGGTCGCCGCGTCTATGGCCTTCACCACCGCCATCCTCACCCTTCTTCCTCGAGCTCAAAGACGCCGTCTATCGTAGTCCCAGCGGGGTTATCATCCCCTCCCTTCACCTCGGCCGGATGTCTGTCCGTCTCCATGAGGAGCTTCGTCGTCTCGAGGAGGGTCTGGAGGACGGCGAGCCAGGCAATTTCCCTCGGCAGACCAACCCTTAAGCGGCCGTAGACCATCGCCTCAAGGAACACCGTCACGTAGGCCTGTCCGAAACCATCGAGTCCCATTATGGCGTCCATGTGCTCCTCCCCAACCTTTATGCACTCTCCAAAGGCAGGAAATATGTTCTCAACGGTTTTCAGGTCGTCACCCTTTAGGTCGATGGCGTATGCCGTAAAAGACTCCTTGACGAGAACGGCTATGTTGGGCATCGCCCTGACCACTTTAGCCTTCGGAACTTTTCTCTCTATGTATTCGAGCCCTATGCCAGCGGCCAGCAATATCAGCAGCTTTCCGTCGAGCTTTTCCCCATCTCGTCCAGCACTGCCCAACTTTGTTCGGCTTGACCGCGAGAAAACAACATCGGCCCATTCCGCCGCCTTCACGTTGTTCCGCGTGAGCTTTACGCCATGCCCCCCAAGCCATTTGATCTTCTCAACGTTTCTCCGGGTGCGATAACCTCATGGCCGGCCTCGCTCAGGGCTTTGGCAACTGCACTTCCAGCGGTTCCAGCGCCGATAACGGCAACCTCATTCCATCACTGGCGGAAGTCCGTTCCTGTTCAGATAACGTTTTTGGGCAGTTGGGAGTCATGGTGACAAGATGTTCCCGTATATGGGGGACTACTGACGGAAATGGATGGTCGGAGTTTATCCAGTTGGTACAATAGCCAGCCCTTCCTGTCCAAGGGTTTAAATAGGGGCAACGTTCCCCATAATCCCGGTGATCGTCATGGCAGAACCGAAGGTGATGCCCCGCCAATATTGGTAACCCCCTTCGGGGGTGAGGTGATTAGGAAACTTGTTCTCAGGGCACTGAACGAGAACCAGCGGCTGATCCTAAGGAGCGTTAACGGAAGACACCGATCCCTCAACGCCCTCCTTGAGGAGCTCAGCAGGAAGGAGAAGAAGCCGATATCAACCCTCAAACTGAACGCCAAGATACTAAAGGATCTCGGCCTCATAGACTACGGAACCAGGGACGACCCCAAACCGGTCCGCCTTACTGAGCACGGGTTCTTTGTTCTTAATCTTCTGGAGGTTGATGAAAATGAGTGAAGCAGTTTTCAGGCTCCGCAACATGCTCGAGAGGGTCAACAACTTCCACCTAAGCTCCTCCGAGACCTGTCTGGATATACTATCGGCAGTACTCGAAAGGAAGGGCGAGGAAGACGTGGTGATACTCAGCAAGGGTCACTCCGCACCCGCTTTCTACGTAACCCTCCACGAGATGGGCTTCATAACATGGGAAGAGCTACTGACCTTCGCCGACATAGACGGCCTGCCGAGCCACGTTGCGAGGGGGTTGCCCTTCATTGAGGTCTCCAGCGGCTCCCTCGGGCAGGGTCTGTCGGTGGCAAACGGCATAGCACTGGCCAAGAGGGCGGACGGAAAGGGTGAAAAGGTTTACGTCATCCTTGGCGACGGCGAGCTCGACGAGGGTCAGGTGTGGGAAGCCGCCATGACCGCTTCCCACTACGGCCTCGACAACGTGATAGCGATCGTTGACAGGAACTACTTCCAGCTCACCGGCGGAACCGAGGAGACGCTGAGGAAGGAACCCCTGGCAGACAAGTGGCGCGCCTTCGGCTGGACGGTCATAGAAGTTCCTAACGAGAGGAGCGCGATAGAGACGGCTCTGGACTACGCCGAGAGAATCAAGGGCAGGCCCAAGGTCATAATAGCGAGGTGGGAGAAGTGATAGAGAGCTTCCGCGAAGCCTTTGGACGGACCCTCGTGGAGATTGGAAGGGAAGAACTGAAGCTGGTAGTCCTCGATGCCGACGTGAAGAGCTCAACGAGGACGTCATACTTTGAGAAGGCCTTCCCAAACAGGTTCTTTCAGGTGGGGATAAGCGAGCAGGACATGGTGTCGACGGCGGCTGGCTTTGCAATAGCCGGGAAGATACCCGTGGCCTCGGCCTTCGCCTCGTTCCTCATGAGGGCGTGGGAGCAGATAAGGAATACCGTCGCGAGGGACAACCTGAACGTCAAGCTCGTCTCGACCCACTCGGGCTTCTCTGACTACCTCGACGGCTCCTCCCACCAGTGTCTGGAGGACGTCGCCCTCATGAGAGTGCTCCCCAACATGAGAGTTATCGTACCCGCGGACGCACCCTCTGTTGAGGTTCTCCTCAGGGAGGCCGTGAAGCTTGAGGGGCCTGTTTACATGCGCCTCGGCCGGGACTACGCCCCAAGGGTGTACGAAAGGCCTAAGCTAAAAATCGGGAAGGCCAGTATCCTCAGAAAGGGAAACGACGTCCTTCTGATAGCCAACGGCGTCATGGTCTCGGTGGCGTTGAAGGTCGCGGATACCCTCGAGGATAAGGGCGTGAGAGCGGCAGTTGCCGACTTCCACACGGTCAAGCCTCTCGACGAGGAAACTCTCCTGAGGATGGCCTCTCCGGTTGACGTTGTTGTCACCCTTGAGGAGCACAGCATCTACGGGGGTCTTGGAGGCGCCGTGGCGGAGGTGCTCTCCGAGAGGATGCCGAGGCGGGTGATAAGAATAGGAACGACGCAGTTCGGCCGTTCAAGCAGGGACTACCTTTCGCTCCTCGACAGGTACGGTCTGACTGCCGAGAAAGTTGTCAGAAGGCTTGAGGAGGTGGTGGCTTGAGCCCTGAATTCAAGTTCTCAAAGGAGTACAAATCAAGGACTGTAATCAAAGTAGGTGATGTTAGAATAGGAGATGGGTTCACTATCATAGCCGGTCCCTGTGCCGTGGAAAGCGAAGAGCAGATAACAAAGGTCGCGGAGTTCCTGGCCGAGGTAGGGGTCAAGGTGATCCGCGGCGGCGCCTTCAAGCCGAGGACAAGCCCCTATTCTTTCCAGGGATACGGTGAGAGGGCCCTTAAATGGCTGAGAAAAGCTGCCGATGAGTACGGCCTTGTAACTGTTACCGAGGTCATGGACACCTCGCAGGTTGAGCTCGTGGCGAAATACTCGGATATCGTCCAGATTGGTGCCAGGAACGCCCAGAACTTCGAGCTCCTGAAGGCCGTTGGAAAAATAGACAACCCCGTGCTCCTCAAGAGGGGGATGGGTAACACGGTTCAGGAGCTTCTCCACTCCGCGGAGTACATAATGAGCGGCGGAAACGAGAACGTCATCCTGTGCGAGAGGGGCATAAGAACCTTTGAAACTGCCACGCGCTTCACGCTCGACATCTCGGTCGTTCCGGTCATCAAGGAACTCTCCCACCTTCCCGCGATAGTCGATCCCTCCCATCCGGCCGGAAGGAGGAGCCTTGTCATCCCGCTCGCCAAGGCAGCCTACGCCGTCGGCGCCGACGGCATAATGGTGGAGGTTCACCCCGAGCCGGAGAAGGCCCTCTCGGATTCTGCCCAACAACTCGACTTCGAGGGCTTCAGAAAACTTCTGGAGGAGCTGGAGGGGCTGGGATGGAGGGACTGATATTCGGCTCCCTCGAGGAGCTCCCTTCAGTAGTCGAGAAGCTCAGACCCCACAGGGTGGTCATACTGACCAACACGACCCTTGAACGGCTGTGGCTAGGTAAAGTGATGGAGCTCGTTGGCGGGGAGGCAATAGTTATCCCCGATGGAGAGGAGCACAAGAGGCTTGAGACGGCGGTTAATGTCTGGAACATGTTGGTGGACATGGGCTTTACGAGGAGATCCCTGCTGGTAGGCCTTGGCGGGGGCGTTGTGACGGATCTGGCCGGCTTCATCGCCTCCACATACATGAGGGGCACTATGCTCGGCCTCGTGCCGACGACCCTCCTCGCACAGGTGGACGCGGCGATCGGGGGAAAAACCGGAGTAAACTTCCGCGGAAAAAACATGATAGGAACGTTCTACCTCCCGGACTTCGTGCTGATTGCCCACGAAACCCTCTCGACACTCCCTGGGGAGGAGGTCCTCAACGGCCTCGGGGAGGTTGCCAAGTACGCCGTGCTCAAGGGAAAAATATACGGCATGGTGAGGAAGTTCCCCGGGATGACCCCCGAGCTCGTGAGGGAGTGCGCCCTCTTCAAGGCCAAGGTCGTTGAGGAGGACTTCATGGAGGCAGGGAAGAGAAGGATACTGAACCTCGGCCACACCACTGCCCACGCCATCGAGAAGCTCTCTGACTACAGAATAAAGCACGGTCTGGCCGTGGCTATGGGCCTCATGGTCGCGGCGAAGGTTGGGGAGCACCTCTACGGCTTCGACGCGGGCAAAGTGGAGGAGCTCTTGAATGCCTTCGGCCTCCCCACGAGACACCCCTTCGAGGCGGGGGAGATAGTGAGGGAAATGAGGCTCGACAAGAAGGCGTGGCGTGGAAGGCTTGTCTTCGTAGTCCCGGAGGACATAGGAAAGGTTCACGTTGAGGAGGTCGGAGAGGAGGTCGTTAAGAGAGCACTGGAGGAGACAGCATGATAGTGGGTGTAGTATTGGCAAAAAACGCCCAGAAGGCCGTTGAAAAGATAAAATCCGGAGAGGCCGATTTGTACGAGGTCAGGCTGGACCACTTCTCCTCATTTGACGGCCTTGAGGAGCTCGAACCCTTTGCCCCCAACCTGATATTCACGTTCAGAAGTTATGAAGAGGGCGGCAGGAGGGAAGCAAGCGATGAGGAGAGGCTCAGGGTGTACAAGAGAGTGCTGGAGCTCTACCCCGCGTATGTTGACGTGGGGCTGAACTCGGGCATAGCCGAAAGAGTCGTGAAAGAGGCCAGGGAGAAGAGGGTGGGTGTTGTCCTGTCGTACCACAACTTCGAGGAAACGCCGGACTTCTGGGAGCTTTTGGGGGTGGTAAAGGCCATGGAAGCCCTCGAACCCGACGTTATGAAGATCGTGACGATGGCCAGATCCCTTGGGGACAACCTCCGGATTGCGAGGCTCTACGAGGGCAGGGAGAACGTGGTCGCCTTCTGCATGGGTTCTTTGGGAAGGCTTTCAAGGCTCATAAGCGCGCTCCTGGCTCCCTTTACCTACGCGTCCCTCGATGAGGAGGCCGCCCCGGGCCAGCTCACCGTCGAGGAACTGAGGAGAGCCATTGAGGTGGTCGGGGATGGACGCTGAAACGGTACTCTACGGGCTCATAGGGCGGCCGGTGAGTCACTCCCTCAGCCCTGCGATGCACAACGCGCTCTTCCGGCTCTACGGAATGAACGCGGTGTACCTTGCCTTTGAAGTCAGTGACCTAGAAGGCGCCATAAAGGGGATCAGAGCTTTGGGGATCCGCGGTCTCAACGTGACGATGCCACACAAGGAGACCGTTGTCGGGCACCTCGACGGCCTCTCGAGCGAGGCTGAAGCCCTTAACAGCGTTAACACGGTCGTCAACAGGGGAGGAGAACTCATAGGACACAACACCGACGGAGTTGGGACCCGGAAAGCCCTTGAGAGGTTCACGAAGCTAAAGGGGAGGAGGGTTCTAATCATAGGGGCTGGCGGTGCGGGGAAGGCAATAGCCCACGAGCTCTCAAAGGTTGCAAGCGTGGTCGTCCTCAACAGAACCCCTGAGAGGGCAAAAACCCTCGAGCGCTTCGGAATCGAGGTCGGAAGGCTGGAGAGGTCGAGGCTTGAAGCTGAGATCAGAAATGCCGACGTCCTGATAAACGCCACGCCCGTGGGTATGAACGAGGAGAGGAGCATTGTCCCTCCGGAGCTTCTCCCAGAGGGAGCGGTCGTCATGGATGCTGTTTATACCCCACCTAAGACGCTCCTCCTCAGGGAGGCCGAGGCGAGGGGATGCCTTACGGTAGATGGCCTCTGGATGCTCGTCTATCAGGGGGCTGAAAGCTTCCGCCTCTGGACGGGAGTAAGTCCCGACGTTGATTTCATGAGGAGGGTTGCGCTTGAAGGGCTCAGCAAGCGCGGCTGTTACGGTGGTTAACGCCTTCGCAACCGGAAAGGGGGTGGCGATCGGGATTGATATGTGGACAAGTGCGAGGGTTAAGGTAACCTCAGGGGGGATAGAGGGGAAAATACTAGTGAGGGGAAAGGAGGTTAAGGACTACAGGCTCGTCCGGGCGGTGGTAGGCCTCCTCAGGGAACTCACAGGCGGGGACTTCGGGATCAGGTTTGAGATAACCTCTGAAATACCAGTGGGAAAGGGCCTGAAAAGTAGCTCCGCCGCGGCCAACGCCCTCACGGAGGCACTCGTCAAGGCACTGAAGCTCGACCTTGAGCCCTT
Source organism: Thermococcus sp. GR5 (assembly GCF_012027535.1). Taxonomy (NCBI): domain Archaea; kingdom Methanobacteriati; phylum Methanobacteriota; class Thermococci; order Thermococcales; family Thermococcaceae; genus Thermococcus; species Thermococcus sp. GR5. The sequence goes on from NZ_SNUN01000007.1 coordinate 90,735, forward strand.
ACAGGTCGTCAGGCTTGGTGTGGAGGCCGCGAAGCGGGCCGGCGTTACGCTCACGGGGGCCTTCGACGACGCCTGTGCCTCCTACTTCGGCGGCATTTGCATAACGGACAACACGAAAAACGAGCTACTCGGGAGGAGGGAAGTGGAAGGTGAAACCGTTGTGCTCATGCCCGGGGAGAGCCTTATGACGGAGAGCCTGAGGGGGCTAGACTTTTCCGTGCTGAGGCCGTACGTTGAGGAAGCATTCAGGCTTGCGCTGGCCGGGGAGTGGAGGAAGGCGGCGGTGATAAACGGGCTGATATACGGGACGTTCCTCGGCCACGATACGAAGCCCTTCAGAGTGGCCATGAGTATGGGCGCCGTTCCGGGCCTCAGTGGGAAGGGACCGGCGGTCTTCGCCATTACCGACGAGCCCGAGAGGCTGGCTGAGGCTTGGGAGCCCTTTGGGGAGGTTGAAATAAGAAAGCTAAGGTGATCTGGAGTGGGAGTGATAATAAGGCCAGTTGGTGAAGTGACCGGCGAGGTGGAGGCACCGCCCTCGAAGAGCTACACCCACAGGGCGTACTTCCTAGCCCTCCTCGCAGAGGGGAGGAGTAAGGTTAAGAGACCCCTGGTTTCCGACGACACACTCGCCACTCTGAACGCCATCAGGGCATTCGGGGCATCCGTCGAGGGTGAGAGCATCATCCCCCCAGAGTGGCCGAAGGGGGCATTCATAGATGCCCACGAGTCCGGAACTACGGCCAGGATAGCCTTGGCCGTGGCCTCCATAGGGGGAGGAGAGAGCACCGTTAACGGCGGTAGGAGGCTTAGGGAGAGGCCGTTTGGGGAGCTAGTAAGGGCCCTTCGAAAGGCGGGAGCGGAGATTGAGGGCGAAAGGCTTCCTCTTAGGGTAATTGGGAGGAACTTAAGGAGGAGAGATGTTGAGGTTGATGCATCAACCTCCTCCCAGTTCGCCACGGCGCTTCTGATAATCGGAGCCAAGGTCGGGATGGAGGTGCTGATTAAAAGATCCGTTTCAAGGCCTTACATAGAGGTCACGGCGAGAACTCTGAAGGCTTTTGGAGCTGACTTCAGGCGTGAAGGCTTTGACTTCTACATCGAGCCCGGAATAACGGGGACTTCCTTCACGGTTCCGGGCGATTATTCATCGGCATCCTTCTTCTTAGCTGCAGGGGCCCTCTACGGGAGGGTGAAGATTCGGAACTTAGATCCGAAAGACGTTCAGGCGGACAGGGCCATAATAGACGCCCTAAGGGAGTTCGGGGCCGAGGTGAAGGTTGGAAGGAACTACGTGGAGGCTGAGAAGGGAGAGCTTAGAGGGGTGGAGATAGACTGCTCGGACTTTCCCGACCTCTTTCCGGTGCTGGCCGTTGTTGCTTCCTACGCCGAGGGAAGGAGCGTCCTGAGGGCGAGGCAGCTCAGGTTCAAGGAGAGCGACAGGGTAAGGGCGATGGCCGTCAACCTCTCAAGGATGGGGATACGGGTAAGGGAGCTTCCGGACGGGCTGGAGATAGAGGGGGGGAGGCCTAAGGGAGGGCAGTTTGAGACCTTCAACGACCACAGGATAGCCATGGCCATGGTCGTGGCGGCGCTGGGGGCGAGGGGAGAAAGCGTTATCCCTGAAACGGGGAGCGTTTCCAAATCCTACCCCGGCTTCTTTAACGACCTTAGGAGGCTGGTGGGATGAGGTTGCTCAACTACAACCTCTTCGGTGAGAGCCATGGGAAAGCCATTGGGGTTGTCATCAGGGGAGTGCCCCCCGGGATCGAGGTTCGGGAAGGGGAGCTCACGGCAGAGCTCGAAAGGAGGAAGGGAATAAGGAGGTTCGCAACGAAGAGGAAGGAGGAGGACAGACCCGTTATACTCTCGGGAGTCTTCAGGGGACACACCACGGGGACGCCAATAGCCGTCGTCGTGGAGAACCGGGACGTTGAGTCATCCTACTACGAGGAGATAAAGGACACTCCAAGACCGGGACACGGGGACTATCCGGCCAGAATAAAATACTTCGGCTACAACGACTACAGGGGGGGAGGGCACCTGTCGGGCAGGCTCACGGTCGGGATCGTGGTGGCTGGATACTTCGCCAAAAAGATACTGGAGAGGTTTGGGATCGAGGTCAGGGCTTACATAAAGAGGATAGGTCCCGTTGAGGCTAGGGAGTTGAGCGTCGAGGAGGTGTTCTCATCGGAGAACCCGTACTGCCCCGACGAAGAGGCCTTCGGGGAGATGCGAGAGGTTATGGAAGACGCTAGGAAGAGCGGGGACAGCGTTGGAGGGATCGTGGAAGCTGTGGCAAGGAACGTTCCCGCAGGGTTGGGCGGTCCATATGAAGAGGACATTGAAGCAGATCTGGCCTCGGCTTTCTTCAGGATACCTGCGGTCAAGGGGGTGGAGTTCGGTTTGGGCCTCAGGTTTGGGGAGCTCAGGGGAAGTGAAGCCAACGACCCCTTCATCATAAGGAACGGTAAGGTCGTTACTGAGACGAACAACCACGGGGGCTTTCTCGGTGGAATGACGACGGGCATGCCAATAGTGGCCAGGGTTGTCATAAAGCCCACCCCGTCGATATACCTTCCCCAGAGAACGGTGAACATTGGGGAGATGAGAGAGGAGTGGATAAGGCTAAGAGGACGCTTTGATTCGTGTATCGTCCCCAAGGCCCTTCCCGTCGTTGAGGGGGCGATGGCCATAGTCTTGGCGGATCATCTGCTCAGGAGAATGGCCTGGGTGGGGTTTGAAAATGCAAGATCGGGTTCTTAAAATAAAGGAGCTCAGAGGCGAGATCGACAGGATAGATGAGGAGATAATCAAACTGCTCGAGAAGAGGCTCGAAGTTGCTAGGGAGATAGGGACGCTAAAGGCCGCGGCGGGCCTGCCCATTATAGACAATGAGCGGGAGAGAGAGGTTTTAGAAAGGGCCAAAAAGTTCAGGAGAATTTTTGAAGCAATAATAGCGGTGAGCAGGGATGTTCAACATCTATGAGTTCTTCAACAGGATAAACGAACTCGACCCTAAAATAAGGCTAGACGCCGGCCAACCAGACATCCCTGTTGATGGAGAGATAATAGCTGAAACTGTGAGAGCGCTTCGAGCCGGAGAGACCGGTTACACCCCAACGGCCGGGATAGGAGAGCTCAGGGAGGCCATAGCGAACCTCGAGGGGGTTTCTCCGGAGGAGGTCATGGTGGGTCCGGGTGCGAAGATATTCATCTCAGCAGTGGTAGCGAGGGCGAGGAGGATCGCAGTCGTTTCCCCTCACTGGAACGCTTACACGCTCATAGCCAATGAGTTCAAAAAGGATGTCGAGGTGATAAAGACCAGGCTTGAGGACGGATGGCTCCCCCAGGTTGAAGAGATAAACGCCGACCTGCTCATACTGAACTATCCGAACAACCCGACGGGGAGGGTTCCCTCTAGAGAAGAGCTTAAAGGAATTCTTGAAGCTGCTGAGGAAAGGGGCATCAAGGTTCTTTCGGATGAAGTCTACGCTGAGTTGAGCTTCAAGGAGCACACCCCAGTTAGGGAGCTCTACGAGAACACCATAACTGTGAAGGGCTTCTCAAAGCTCTATTCCATGACGGGCTTCCGCCTCGGCTACGCCATAGCCCAACGGGAGGACGCCAAGAAGTTGAGAGAGTTCATCGAGGTGACCGCCACTTGCGTGCCTCCCTTTGTCCAGAGGGCTGGGATAAAGGCCCTCGAGCTCAGGGACAGGATCAAGAAGAGGGTTAGGAACGAGTACAGGATGAGAGTGAAAAGGGCGGTCAGGATACTCAATGGTCTGGAGTTTTATCCCCCAGAAGGGGCTTTTTACGTCTTCCTGCGCGTCCCAGGGGACGGTCTCTCCTTTGCGGAGCGGCTTCTTAACCGGGGAGTAGCTGTCTTTCCGGGAGTTGCTTTTGGCGACTATAGGAACTTCATAAGGATATCCCTTACTTGGAAGGGGTTTGAAGAGGGACTCAAGATAATAAGGGAGGAGGTAGAATGCGCATCGGAATCGTCGGCTACGGGAAGATGGGAAGGCTCTTCAGGGAGTGCCTCAGCGGGGAGCACGAGGTGAGGGTGTACTCGCAGCACGAGAGAATGGACTTCAGCTCGCTGAGGGAGCTTTACTCGTGGGCAGAAATTATAGTTCTAGCCTCATCCCTCTCCATACTTCCACACCAGCTCAAGGAGCTCTCTACACTTTCAAAGGAACTCGGAGGGACAAAGGTAATCTTCGACATAGCGACGTTCAAAGCAGACATTGTTGGCCTTTACAGGCACTTTCCGAGGGAGGTTAAGGTCGCCAGTGTCCACCCAATGTTTGGGCCTGGGACGGCTTCCCTACGAGGCAGAAGGTTCATAGTGGTTCCAGTCCCGGGGAGGGAGGAGGATTCTAAGGTCGTTGGGGAGTTAATAAAATCCCTTGGCGGAAAAGTGGAGTTCCTTGAGGCCAGAACCCACGACAGGATCATGGGCTTCGTCATAGGCGTTCCCTACTTTCTGGGACTCTCCTATCTGGCGCTCTCAATAGAGAGAGGGCTGGGAAGGTTTGGGGGCACTTCCCACGCTTTCTTAGAGACCTACGGGAAAGCCGTTCTCAACGACTCGCCGGACTTCGTCGAGGAGGTTCTTAAACGCTCAAGGGGGGAGATAGAGGAGTTCCTGCAGTTTCTACGAGAAGGGAAGCCGAACCCGAGCAAGCTTAGAAAGAGGCTTAGTGAGGAGGAGATAAAGAAAGCCTACGAAAGGTTCTACAGGGCTTTAGAGTGATAAAATACTCCTTACCGCCTCGTTGACGTCAGTCACGTCCCTGCCGACCATCAAGAAGTCGAAATTGCCGTATTCCCTCCAGTAGTTCTCCACCAAGAGCTCGTCGTTGTGGGTGTCGCCGATGTAAATGCCACATTCCCCTAATGAGCTCCCAGAGGGCGCGGAGGTCGGGCTTCACGTAGAGCTCCCTTGTCACGGCGTTCTTGAAGCGATAGCTACAAATTTCACAATAAAAACCGTCATTTTTTCAAAAATTTTTCCAGCATCTTTAAAACGTTCAGCTGGTCGGGTGTCTCAACGGCGCTTGGTTTAAGTGAGCGCACCCTTGAAAGGGCTTCACGAAGGGATAGGCCTTGAGAGTACATCAGCCACGCAACTGCCACCGTCCCGCTCCTGCCGGAGCCACCCATACAATGGATAAGAACGCGTTTGCCTTCCGCAGTGTTTTCCTCAATCCAGCGGAGGATTTCAAAGAGCTGTTCGATGCTCGGCGCCATGAAGTCAGGAATCGGGCTGTGAATAACCTCAACTCCGCGCTTTTTCCATTCCTCCAGCGAATAGGGGAGCTCAAACTCTTCGACGAGGACAACGATGGCATCGAATTTCTTCGCTACCTCGTCCAGCTCTCTTTCCGTTGGCATCCTTGAGAAGGCAACTCTGCCGGACACGAACCTTGGATTCATGATATCCCATGAGCAACTCGCAAGATGTGAGATAAATCTTTCGGAGCAGAGTTTTATTTTACATCTGTGAGAGAACCAAAACGTATTTATGAACCACTAGATAAATACCATTTTGGATTCCGGGCGGACAGCCCTTTGATGAGGTGGTAGTATGAAAAAAGTCTACGCATTTTTCCTGATTGGAGCAATGTTCCTGAGTGTTCTCGCGGCCGGATGCATAAGTAACACGGAGCCTTCTACAACACCCGTTGAAACATCAACGCTCACCAACACTGTTCCACTCGTCACAGACTCGAATGGAAACGTCAATATGCAGGATCTTCAGTCGTACATAGATTCCCTTCCCTCCGAACCTCTAACCGATGCGGAGAAAGAGGGGCTGCTCTTCATGGTCGAAGAGGAAAAGCTGGCCCATGACGTTTACACCAAACTGTATGAGAAGTGGGGACTCCAGATATTCAGCAATATCGCCAGGAGCGAGACAACCCACGTCGAGTCTGTAAGGATGCTTCTTAAGAAGTACAATCTCACCGACCCGACCGCCAATGCCGGCATAGGAGAGTTCCAGAATCCCGAGCTTCAGGCACTCTACGACCAGCTCATCGAGATGGGCATGAAGAGCGAAATCGATGCCCTTAAGGTCGGCGCTCTCATAGAGGAGACCGACATAAGGGATCTTCAAGAGAGAATCGCAATGACAAACAAGATAGACATCATAACCGTCTACGAGAACCTCATGATGGGGTCAAGGAATCACCTCAGGGCCTTCGTGAGCCAGCTGAAGAACAGAGGCATCACATACGAGCCCCAGATTCTCAGCAAAGACGAGTACGAACAAATAATCAACAGCCCGATGGAGATGGGCGGGGGAATGGGCGGTAGCAAGCCCTGAACGCCCTGTCCTTTACTTCTCGTCTCCTCTGTTTTCATCGTAAACCAGCAACTCACTTCCGGGAACTGAGGCGGCAAGCTTCCCGTCCCGCTCAAAAACCCACGCATCACCCGGGGAGAAGCTGTTCACGATGAAGGTTTTAATACCAAGGAGCCTGACCTCCTGGACATGGCCTCAACGTCTTCAGGCGTTATCTCTCCCGATTCTGGGGAATACTCCATAGGCGCAAAGATGTAGTCAGGTCTTTTTCTCCGAGTCCACTTTGCTATCCTCTTGTTGTAGAGATCGCCGCAGATGATTATCGCGACTTTGCCGAACTCCGTTTGAGCTGTTTTGACGGTGTTGCCGGTGCAGAACTTCATCGGCTCCTGGAACCTGCGGTGTTTGAGGAGAACCCTCCTATCGCGGCCAATTAGCAGGGCAGAGTTGTAGACGCAGTTCTTGTAAGGCTCAAGGAGGCCAAAGATAACGTAGACGAGTTTTCCTTTGCAAGCCTTCCAACCCTGAATACTATATCGTCGTAAAGCCCCGCCCCGCTGAAATCCCACTCCTCAAAGCCGGTCAGGCAGTACTCTGGAAAGACTATGAAGTCGGCCCCGTGCTTCATCACCTCATCAAAGCGCCGTTGAAATTCCTTCCAGTTGGCCTCAAAGTCTCCGATCTTCACGCGCATTGGGACTAAAGCGACTCTCATTCTCCCAGCCTCTTGAGGCTAAGTGGAATTACCAGAACAAGGGAAATTAGGAACGCCACCATCGTCGGCACCTTAACACTCTCTGGAGCATAGACTGCAAAAGTCAGCATCTCCAGCAGGTAGATAGGTGGCCCAAACTTCCTGAGGCGGGAACATATGAAAGCATCCGAAAATCTCTCATAGAGGTAGAATATCACCAGGGACACTATGAACCAGCCGGCGTAGTTTGTCCATGGAATCCCAAACCAGTTTATTGTGGTTGAGGTTTTCCAGACCCACCCACTCCATGAGGTCATGATGGGGTCTATCGAGAGGTCAAGGACAACCATCAGGAGCGAAGCGAAGAGAAGCCTGTGGTACTTCCTCGCGAACAGAAAGCTGGCCGTGAGGTATGAGATGGCTCCAAAGATTGCCCACGCAAGAGGCACAAAGACCGCTATCTCCAGAATCTGAGGCTGAAGGTTGACGTACTCGTAACAGCTAAAAGGCAGGCACATGCGCGTGCCTACGAACTCCGCCAGAAAACCCACGAGCATCGCCCATCCCAGCAGCGCGGGCAGGCTCTTCCACTCTCTTCTGGAGAGCAGAGCAAAGGCGAGAAAGTACAGGAGTATATAAACCGGCGACTTCTTGAGTATGTTGGCTCCGATGATGAGGAGCATTGCAGCTTTCAAACGGTTGTTGCTGTTGTCCATGTAGGGATTTCTTCACAGAAGGATATAAACCTGTTGCCCAGTTCTGTGAGCCGAAAGGCTTATAAAGTTCCATAGCATATGTAATATTAGAATTACATATGGGAAAATGTGATGAAAATGTTGGGAAAGAAAGCATTTGGGCTCCTCCTCATGGGGGTCTTGCTACTTGGAGTTTTCAGTGCAGGATGTATAACCACTGACACCGCGACGACCACCACTACTGAAACCGTTAGCTCGGCCGCAACGCAGACGTATGGCTCAGAGGCGGCCCGCGCGGACCGCCCAGCAATGTGACAGCTGGCAGCTTTGTTGACATGGCATACAATGTGGATTACATCTATTCACTTCCAACAGAGGAGTTGACTCTGGATGAAATACAGGCTATCCTCTACATGCGGGAGGAGGAGAAGCTTGCGCGTGACGTTTACCTCACGCTCTATGACAAGTGGGGCATACCAATATTCAACAACATAGCCCGGAGCGAGCAGATGCACATGGACATGGTGCTGGCTCTCATAGAAAAGTACAACCTCACCGACCCCGCTGAGGGCAAGGACATTGGGAAGTTCACAAACCCTGAAATTCAGGCCCTCTACGACCAGCTGATTGAACAGGGGCTCCAAAGCGAGGAGGCCGCCCTCAAGGTCGGCGCACTCATAGAAGAAGTCGACATCAAGGATCTCCAGGAGTGGCTGGCCAAGACCGACAACGAAGACATCAAGTACGTCTTCGAGAACCTCATGATGGGTTCGAGAAACCACCTCAGGGCCTTTACCAACGTGCTTTCAAGGCAGTACGGGATAACCTATGAACCGCAGATATTACCACAGGACGAGTACGAGGCCATAGTGAGCTCCCCGATGGAGACGGGAATGTCAAGTGGCTGAAGATTTCTTTCTTTCCTCTCCTTACTTAGCCAGAGGGGTAACGCCCCGGAGCAGTCCTAACGGGCAGAAGTAAATATTTAAAACTCTTTTGCGTTGTAGGTTTGGTGGGCGGGATGTCCCAGAACTTGGGTTACACGGACGCATTACTCTATAAAAAACCTGATGATGAGTACGATATTGAGAGGGATGAAGTCATGAGAACCCACTCCTTTGGCATCGAAACCGTCCCGGTGGCGATCGCCGAAGACCTCGCTATAGGGAGCGTCCATGACGGAAAGAACTACAAAATAATGCTGGCAAAGCTCTGCGATGATGAAATAACGGCAGTGAAATTCCTCTCAGGCAAGAACGACTGGGAAGGGCACTGCGTAGCAAAGCTCAACGATGGCTACCTCATTGGAGGGGCGGTTGAAGGAATCGCAACTCCTGAGGGCGGCAGGAACTGGAAAGCATACCTCGCAAAGATTAATGAAGACCTCGAAGTTCTCTGGGAGTGGAAGTACCGCATCCTTGGAAACGAGTGCGTTTATTCAATCCTCTTCCTCTCGGACGGCTTTCTGCTCGGCGGTGAAGTTTCAGACGAGAATGGGCGGGGCTTCTTCCTGATGAAGGTTGATAGAGAAGGGAATCCTATCTGGACGAGGACGCTCGGCCCGTGGAAAAACGCTGTGTTCGGCGGTTTCCTCGGGAGAAAAGACAGCCTTACCCTTATCGGGAGCGTAAATGAAGAGGGATGGAGGGTTACGGCATTTGACTTTAACGGCAAGGGCGACCTAACCGGCAAAAGAGAGCTCACAGAAGGAATCGCCCTCAGCATGACGAAGCTGGACGGCAGAACTCTAATTGCTGGCTACAAGGGCAGGGACTTCTGGGTCGCTTTGGTTGGAGAGGGAATCTCGTGGGAGATAACGCTTGGAGAAGGCACTGCAACCGCTATCCTGCAGGAAGAGGACGGCATCCTCGTCGGAGGAGAGCTTGGGGGAAAGGCCACCGTTTTGAAGCTCGACTTTGATGGAAAGCCCCTCTGGAAGAAAGAGCTCTGGAAGAACGGCTGGGTCGAGGTTTTGGGCGAGGGCGTTACACTTGGGGTCAAGGAGGAAGAAGGAAAGACGGTGATGGTTGTTGAAACGATTTAGGGGAATTGATTCAGCATGAGGCCCGTAATCCTCAAGGGCGAGAAGATTTCGCTCGCAGTACTCCTCCGTGAGGATCTGAAGAAAAGCTGGGAGTGGTTCAACGACAGGAGCACTGTCAAGTACCTCTTCAACTCCGCCTGCACGCCGGAGCGACGGGCGATACATTGACGAGCTGATCTACGAGAGATTCCGGGGGGAGTCGCGTGATAAGGAAATTAAGCCTTAAGCTAACCCTCGACTTCGATGCTGGGACCCTCTATGCGGAGGTTAACGAGAACCTGGGAATAGAAGCCGGGACACTCCTTCTCAACAGGGGGCTGAAGGTGGAAAAAGCTCCGGTCAAGTTCTCCCAGGAAATTAAGGGGTTCAAAGGCATTGAAGCCTTCAGGGCCAACGTCGTGAGGCTGGATAGGCCTGTCGAGAATATCAAGCTTTCCTATTCGGGCAAACTTGGAAGCTATAAAGATGTGCTCCCCTACCTAAAGGACTCCATAAGCCGGGACTACACACTGCTGAGGACGGATTCTCTCTTCTACCCGATTCCGGCTGAGCCAAGCTTTGAAAGCCTCGTAAAGTCCGTCGTGGGCTCGGAATTCGACGCGAAGGTAACCATTGAGGGCGTTCCTAACGACCTCGTCGTTGCCTTTGGCGGGAAAATGAGCGGGGAGGGACTCAGGATCGATGGCACCAACAGGCTCGACATTGCCATAGCCCCCTTCGAGGTCATCGAGGAAAGTCCCTTCAGGCTCTTTGTCCTCAGTGAAGAGGGAGTTGAAAGAACGATTGAGCTCCTCAAGAAGGCCTATGACTTCTACTCCTCGCTCCTTGGACGGAGAATCTTCACCTACACCGTCATCGAGACACCCGAGAACTATGGCGGGCAGGCCGGCAAAGGTTACATGCTAGTTTCCGGGAGCTCTCTCAGGGCGGAGGTGCCGGTTAACCTCTACCACGAGTTAGCCCACCTCTGGAACCCGAGGGCGACTCCGGAGGCCCATCTAAGCAGGTTCTTCGACGAGGCCTTTGCGAACTACCTGACGGCCCTCGCGATTAGGGAAATTCACGGGGAAGACGCCTTCAGGCGCTTCATGGAGAACCTGCGGAGGAATTACGAGGCCATAGTTAGGAAGTTCCCCGAGGCGGAAAGGCTCAAGCCCTCGGAGTGGGGGAGGCTCGGCCTTTGGGAGCTTTCCTACACGAAAGGAGCTTTGATTCTCCATGAACTCCACAGGAAGGCCGGCGATTCCTTCTACGAAATCCCGAGGAGGCTTGTTAGAGAGGAGCACGTTGACTTCGAGGTGTTTCGGGAGATTGTGAAGGAAACCACCGGGCTTGAGCTAGATATTTAGGTTAGCACCGTAGGAACAACTTGCGGAGGAAAAGTATTTATGATCCAAAATCCAAAAATATCCGGGGTTCCCATGAGACGCATCAAACTTATTGTTTCACTTATCCTTATAGTTCTAATCACAATGTCCAATGGGTGCATCAACAGTCCCGGGGAGGAAAAAACAGAAAGCCCGGTGATTGAGACGGCCCACGAAGGCGTGGACGAACGTATCTCCGGGAACACGTCCCCGCTGGAGGGAGCAAAAGCCACGTTCCTCACGGGAACGTTTGGGCCAAAGCCGCCGGATTGGTTCTTGTATTCTCCAAAGTACGCAGTTCTCGACGTGATCTCCAGGATTTCGAAGAGATACAACGTCACAGAAAGTCCCGCGAACATACCCCTGCCCTCAGGGAGCCTCTCAAGCTTTACCGGAACAGCAAACGACACCGAGTTCGGCCTCTTTGTTTACCCCAACTCAACCGCGGCCAGGGAAGCCATGGAATACGTGGCGGAAACCCTGAGGGAGAACGGCTTCCAGCAGGGAGGCGGAGGGGGAGCCTTCTGGGAGAGGGGAAACGAGACCTACACGGTGTTCTACACCTACGAGCGCTACTTCTACGTCCTGTTCGTGGCGAGGATCGCTGGAGGGAGCGCGGAGGAGAGAACGGCACGCCTCTCAGAATTCGTGTGGAGCGTCATCACGGTTGGACCCAGTCCCGGCAAAGTTCTTGGTCTCTTCCTGCCCCTCAAAGTGATCGAGGACAACTGGAGCGATGAGAGGGGTTTGAGGTTCTCCGGCTACTTGGAAGCCCTGGAGGGAACCGTTGAGGGAACCAACGTGAGTGCAGTTTTCCTTGTTTACCGTCCCCGTGAAGGGAGGGATGTTTACCTCCAGCTCAAGAAGGCTTTCCTGGACAACGGCTGGGTTGAGAGGGAGTACGTCAACACATACACCCGGAATCCGGCTGGACATCTCATGGCGAGCGACTACTTCGAGGCCAACGGCTCTGGAGTCTACATTGAACTGGCCGATGTGGCAGGAATGGAAAGGCTGACCCTTCTCTTCGGAGACGAGAGCGAGATTAAGGAAACCGTCCGGGAACTGTGGGGGTGGGGCGACCCAACGAAGGGCCTGTCTGTTGAAGGAAGCGGACTGCCGAGGGGAACCTTCCGGCCGGTCAGTGAGAGAGGCGTGAGGCCGGAAACGGTAATATCGATGGTCCTCGATGACCTCAGAAAGGACTTCAACATCACGACCGACTTCGTGGATATCCCCGAAGTTCCCGCAGCGGCCGGGTACACAGGCAGAACCGGCGACGTCGAGTTCATGCTCCTCGTTTATCCAAACGCCACGGCCTACCTCACCGCGCTCGACGAGCTGACCGAAAAGCTCCTGGCTGAGGGCTGGGAGAGAACCGACGACGGAAGGGAACCCTACGCGAGAACCTTCGCCCGGGACTCAGACACCCTAACGGCCTTCGTCCAGTACCGCTACAACCACTACCTCGCGATCATCGTCAAGAAGCCCAAGTACTCGACCAGCGACTTCTTCTGGCACGTGGTTGGCACGGGTGGAGCCAGTCCCGGTGAACTGCTCTCCTTCAGCAAACTGAGGAACGACGTGAAGCCCTGGAACTGGACGGCGGAGCAGGGACTGAGGTTCAACGGATACATATACAAGCTGGAGGGAAAAGTTTCTTCTGGAGGTGCAAGGGCCGCGGTGCTGTTCTATCCCCATGACCTCGGCTGGGAAGTCTATCTCCAGCTAAAGAAAGCGTTCCTTGAAACGGGGTGGGCCGAGGGGGACTACGTCAAGCTTCCGTCCCACGATGAAAGGAGACACCTTGTGGCCAACGACCTCTTCGAGAAAAACGGGAAAGCGGTTTACATTGAGATTTCCACCTACGGGGACATGGACGTCCTGATACTGCTCTACGGGGACAAGTTAGGTGTTAAAACTTCCGCCAGAGCAATGTGGAAGTGAGAAGGGAAAGTGACTATCTCCTGGAAAACCTGAAAAGCATCTCCCTGAGCGGCGTGGAGGGGTCAAAGTGCTCCACGAGCACCTCGACAACATCGTCGGGAAGATCGTAATCAGCGAGCGCCCTCCGGAACCGCCGCTTCGCCCTGCCGGTCACCCTAGCTATGCCTGCCGCCCTGAACAGAATCCCCGGGACGCGAAGAAACAGAAGATGAAGGGCGGAGCAGAGGAACCTCACTCACCCTCCCCCTTTCGTTTATCCCCGGATTCGTCCTGGACGATGTTGATGGGGCCGAGGTGCCGCCCCCCGCCCACCATTTCGCCGAGCATCTCCATCAACTTCTTGCCGGGGTTTATCGCGTCCATGTACTCCTTCGTCAGCTCAAGGGCGGCATCTTTATCCATTCCGGCCTCGGTGAGGTTCTTGTAGAACTCCGCCACGCTCCTGCCCATCGCCTGAACCCTCTCAGGGCTGTAGAGCTCGTTGAGGAGCTCCTTAAGCGGTTCGAGTATGTCCTCCACCATGTCGCCGACCTTCTCCATAAGCAGAGGTATCTTGTCGAGGTCTTTGTCTCCCTCGTAGGCCTCGATGAGACCCCGGAGTATCTTGGCCTTCTCCCCGAGAACCTCGACCTCCTCCGGCGTCTTCGCGTTCTTCATGTCCTCCACGAGCTCGTTTAGGAGTTCCTCCAGCTTCTTTGGGGTTCCTACCTTTTCATCAACCATATCAACCACCTCAGTAATCATTAAGCTGGTCAAGCCTAATCGGCATTCCGATTAGTTCGAGCCACCTTTTGACCACCCGCTTTGAGAGGACGTAGGTCTTTCCCCTCTCGCCGGGAACCTCGACGACGATGCCAAGCTCAACCAGTTCTCTCAGCTTTGCCCTAACCGTGTTCCGCGAGGCCTTTCCGCGCCTCCCCTTCAGCTCCCGGGCTATCTGGCTGACGTTCACCCTCTTCAGGTCGAAGAGAATCCGGACGATTTCGCGCGCTATAGGGTCGGTAACCTCGGGCACGGCCACCTCTACCCCGAGCCCACCGTACTGGGCGTAGAGGTTGATGAGCCTCAGATAGGCCTGTGCCATCTGAGAAACCACCGCGAAGCTCTCCCTGAGTTCTTCAAGGGCTTTTCTGAGCTCCTGGACTTCCCTGGTGAGGTCATCGTCAGGCATGTTTAAGGCTAGGGTGCTCAATCCTTTAGCCTTTCCGGTCAAGGGTGAGCAGTTCAATTTCTGCAATCCAGACGTATCTATTTACCCTCCCGAACCGGTATCGGAGACCTAGCTTTCCGCAGATTTCCCGCAGGTGCTCTAAGGTTGCGAAGTACTCGTCCTCTATCTCCTCCTTTAGGCCGTCCTCCGCACTTATACGCCTCTTTTCCTCCCCCGATTCGAACATCACGTCGGCGATAAGGATCTTCCCGCCGGGCTTAAGAACGCAGAGCATCTCCTTTATCGCGTCCGTCTTTTCCCCATCGGGAACATGGTGGAAGGCGTGGGTCGTTATCACGGTGTCCACACTTTCGTCCGTGAGTGGAATCCTTAAGAAGTGCCCGTCGAGGGGCTCGAAGCCGTGCTTCACCCTGAACTTCTCACGCATTCCGACGGAAGGCTCGACGCCAATGTACTTCTCAGGGTCGAGAAAGCGCAGAACGTTCCCGGTGCCACAGCCGATGTCCACAACAAGCCCCCTAGCTCGTTCAGCAACGAGTTTGAGGACCTTCCAGTAATCCTTGTGTATCCAGTCCTCCCTTTCTACATCTTCATCGTAGCTCCTGGCCCAACCGTCGAAGTCCCAGCGCTCCATGAGGATACCTCCAAAACCTCGCCTCAGCTTGATAGCCTCTGCGTCAGGTTGAACAGCCTCTCCGCGCGGGCGGGGGACAGTTCACCCACCCCTCCGTTTTCGAGTATCGCACCCAGTTCTCTTGAGATTTCATCGAGGAGTTTCACGTCGTCCGAGAGCACTTCATCGGGATTTGGACTGTTCATGGCCGTGTGGAGGTAGACCTCCAGATTACTGGCCGCCACATGGAGCCTCCAGTACCTCTCATCTTCATTCAGCAGATAGAAGGAGAACGCTGCCTTTTCCAGCATCAAGGAGCAGTAAGCGTACCGGCTCAGCCTTTCCCTAAGGACATCATTGCTCACGTTGCCATCGAGCATTATCCCGATGGTGTTCATGTCTTCCAGGCAGAAGACCGCGATGTTTGAAACATCGAGTATGCCATTCAGAGTGGCCTCAAACTCCCTTTCCTGCTGATGGTATGCGTAGCCGAGGGAGGCGGAAATGATGAGCAACGCGACGGCGAGCGCGAGGAGGCGATTCATTAACACCATCAAACGTAATAACGAAAGGTGCTTAAAAGTGTTTTTCCAATCAGGCAACGGGTGGTGGTATGGAACCTCTCATAAGGGAAGCCAGACCTGAGGACAGACCCTTCATCGAGGAGATAGCAAGGCTCACCTGGGACGGCGAAGACTACCTGGCAAGGGTTTTCGACGAATGGCTTAGCGATGGCGGTTTTTACGTGCTTGAGGTCGATGGAAGGGTCATCGGAACCGCTAAGATAACGCTTCTGCCCGGGAAGGTCAGCTGGCTCGAGGGGCTGAGGGTCCATCCGGACTACAGGGGAAGGGGCTACGGGAAAAAGCTCCACAGCTTCATGCTCGAGCTCGGGGAGAGGCTCGCAAGGGAGGGGAAAATAGAGGCCCTCGAGTTCGCAACATACTTCCTAAACCGCGAGAGCATAGCAATGGCCGAAAGGACTGGTTTCCACGTCAAGGCCAGGTTCTTCGTCTTCGGGGCAAAAACCGAGAGCTTCGAGCCGGAGGAGCCGAAGCTGGTAGAGCCAGCCCTTGAGGACCTGACCCTTGGCCTGATTCCCGTCGGCTGGCGCTTCGTGAGAAGGAGCGAAGAGGCCCTAGAGTGGATTAAGCTTAACGCAGAGCTTTACGACTTCAACGGCTTCCGCTTCCTCGTCTCGAAGAAGGGAACTACTTTCACGCCCCTCGACGTCGGTTTAGCCACGCTCAAGGCGATGCTTCCGGCGATGGCGTGGGTTGCAAAGGAGAGAGAAAGAGAGAGCTTTGACGTAATGCTCCCGAGCGGGGTCAAACCGCTCCTGCCCGGCCTTAAAAGGCTTGGTCTCCTACTCTGGGACGAGACGGAGGAGCCAAACGTCCTAGTGTTTAGGAAGAGGCTTAGGTGATGTCGGGGGCACTTTTTTCAAGTATCGTTCACGGCAGAGGGGGTCTGCATCATGGACATTCGTCTCCTCAGTAGAGCGGATGAGAGAACTGACTGCCTCCAGATAGCCAAAGGTCTTCCGGAGTGGTTTAACGAGGCCGGCCTAAAGGCAATGGAAAGGGATTTGCAGAGGGAAACAACTTTCGTTGCGGTTGAGAAAGACCAAGTTCTCGGCTTCATAACTGTCAAACCCCTCAATGAGAAGGCCCTCGAAATCCTCTGGATGGCCGTGAAGCGTGAGAAGCGAGAGAAAGGAATAGGCTCGGAACTGCTGGCCTTCATTGAGGGATGGGCCCTTGAGAAGGGCTTCGAAGTTCTCGTAGTGAAAACCTCAGGCGATCTATTTCACAAGCCCTACGATGAAACGAGGAAGTTCTACGAAAAGAGAGGTTTTGTCAGGGTTGCTTTAATAGACCCTTATCATGAGTGGGGCGAGCCGGCTCTGATTTACGTGAAGTGCCTAAAGGGAAAGGAAGAGCGTTAGGCTTATAGGTCCGTTCTAAAAACCCATATGGTGTTCCTATGCACTGGAGCGAGATTCCGCGAGATGCCAAAGCCTACATGCTCTACCACACCATCATAGCGCCCCAGCTCATAGTCTGGATTCTTCTGCCTCTCTACATGATGTACTCCGGCTACTCCGTCCTCGAGGTCGGGGCGTTCTTCACAGCCGTCAACATCATCGCGATTCCGCTCACCTATCTCCTCGGCAGGGCGTTCAATAGATGGGACATCAAGAAGGGACTCATGGTTATTGACGCCCTCGATGGAATAGCTTACATCCTCTACGGCTTTGCCAAAGGTGCTATAGCTCCGGTCATGCTCTTTGCGGGAAGAACAGTCGAGAAGCTCTCGACGGTGCTTTACCCTCTCTACCGTGCCTATGAGCAGATTATCTACCCGGAGGACAGATACGAAGAAATCTTCGCCTGGCACCTGCGCCTGCCCGAAACCAGCCGGCTCATTACGTTTCCAGTCCTCGGCTACCTCTTCGGCTACGTCTGGAGCTCAGCAGAACACTACCGCTTGGCGTTCCTCTTCTTCGGCCTGCTCTCGATACCGACCATCGCCTACATCTGGCTCTTCCTTCCGTCGGTCGGCAGGGAGGAGAGAATAACCCCTGAGGGCTTCACGTTTAAGGTTGGGGAGTTTAAGGTTCTCCTGGCCTTCGAGGCCTTACTAACGCTCGCCTGGGCGCTCGCCCCGGAGCTGGTGCTCATCAACTATGTCGTCTTCGTGCTCCACAAAACGGTCTTTGAGGTAACGCTCATTGCCTGTGCGAGCAGCATAGCTTCCATAATCGGCACATACGCCAGCGAGAGGGTTCCCAAGAGAAGGGGCTTCCAAGTCATCGGCCTCGGAATGTTTATCAACGCGGTCTACGCGCTGGTCATGGCGCTCTCACCGCCGTTCTGGCTGGCGCTGGCGGTGTATGCCCTCGGCGACTTCGGAAACACCCTCTGGTTCCCCTTCTACCGCTCCTGGCAGTTCTCGCTGATTCCGAAGGAGCGGGCCAGTGAGTTCCACGCGGCGATATCGAGCTACAACAGGCTTATTGGTCTAGTTACCCCCTTCATAGCTGGTGCTTTAGCGAGCGTCCATGCAACGCTGCCGTACGCGGCGAGTCTGGTGCTGTTTTTGGTAACGGGAGCCCTGTTCATGTGGCTCTACAAATCCAGGGCGGCAGAAGCGCCGGCGTCTAAACCTCAACCCTAGTCCTCAGCCGCCAGCCATCGATGTCAAAACCGCCCATTTCATCGAAGACGTGAGCTATAATGGCTTCAAGGTTTTCAGTTTTAACCTCCTCCAAGGCTCGAAGGAAAAGTTCTACGAACCTCCCGTCCGGGAAATCTGGGAAGAGGTAGGCTTTCCTGAACGTCTCGTCGCTGAAGAGCCTGTAAACTTTGCTTGCGGGCGGAACCTCCAAACCCAAAAACTTGGAGTAGACCTCAAGGGCCCTATGGAGTGCCAGGTGGTAAATGTGGGCATAGCTGGGGTCGCTCCTCTCCTCGGCGTCCTTCAGGCTGTCGAGGGCGTCCCAGAGGGAATACTTGGCCACCTCGACCCAGGTCTCGTCTGGTCTTTCAAACGGCGTCTCCATGTACTCCTGGGCTTCCATTTTGAGTGTTTCAGTTATCCCGGTTTTGTCGAAGAGAACCTTCCCAATGGTGACAATCCTCGCCGTGCTTCTGCTGTTTTGAGAAAGTTCCTTCTCAAAGTACCGCCTTATCTGCCTCGCGGGGTTTGCGAAGTATTCGATTAAAATCCCATCCACAACAACGTTTCCCCTTTCCCTCCAGTCCACGTCGTCGGAGAGGATTATGTAAACGTCCACATCGGAGCGCTCGGTTTCCAGCCCAACCGCGTAGCTTCCCGTCAGCAGGGCAGCCTCAACGAAATCCTTTTCCTTCCAGAGGTCTAGGAACTTTTTGAGGGCGGATTCCCAGGGGCGCACTTTTACATCACCCCCTGTGGAGCATCGCGTAAACCTCCTCAAGACTCGGTTCCCTCCTTTTGATCTCTTCAACCTTCAGACCGGCTCCCACGAGGAGGGCGTTGATTTCCGGAGACTCGGCGTCCTCCAGCACTATGTACTCACCGGCCACTTTAGGAGAATAACCGCTCTTCCGGAGCACCTCCATACCCCTCTCAACCTCCGCCACCTTCACGAGGACGGCCTCCTCAGTCGGTGCGCTCCTCCTGAACTCCTCCAGGCTTCCGGAGAAGAGCACCCGGCCTTCCCGGATTACAGTGAGGGTGTCGCAGACCTCATCAACGTCGCCGAGGATGTGCGTCGAGAATAGCACTGCCGCCCGATTTTCCCCCGCGTACTCCCGCAGGAATCGCTTGAATTTAAGCCTCCACTCCGGGTCGAGGCCCCTCGTGGGCTCGTCGAGGATTAGAACCTCCGGGCGTCCGAGGAAGGCCCGCGCTATCGCGACCCTCCTCTGCGTCCCGCTGGAGAGCGAGGAGACCTTCTTATCGGCATACTCCACAAGCTCAAAGAACTCCAGCAGTTCTCTAAGCTCTTTCTCATCGTAAACTCCCTTCAGCAGGGCGTAGCGCCTGAGGTTGTCGCGGACGGTGAGGTTAGGATAGAGAAGGTCGTACTCGGGGAGGTAGCCGATTCTCGCCCTCACTTCCGGGTTCTTAAGAGGATTCATACCGAGAACCTCTACCCTGCCGGAGTCTGGGACGAGAAGACCGAGAATCAGGCGGAAGGTCGTAGTCTTGCCGGCCCCGTTGTGGCCGAGATAGGCGTGGACTTCGCCGGGCTTCACAGTCAGGCTTATCCCGCGGAGGACTTCCTTTCCTTTTATGCTTTTCCTCACGTTTTCGAGCTCTATCATGCGACCACCTCAGACGAGCACCATTTTCTCAGCGAGTCTCTTGCCGAGGGAGCGGATAATCAGAAACGAGGCTATCAGTGCTCCCGCCGACAGCAGAAGGGAAATCATCAGCGCGGTTTTAAGTGAGAGGCCAATTCCAAGGTACTTGGGAATGTACATGGGTGCAATAAAAGCCGTGAAGAAAATGATGAGCTTCGCTATGTCGAGGTACTTTGACTGGAAGAGAAGCGTTATAAGTATTATGAAGAACGTGAAGCTGAAGAGTGCAGGGACTGAGATTAGAATCCCGAGAAGCACCGTTGTCAATGATATTGGAGTGCCACGTAGAGGGCGATAAACCATCCCGCAACACTCCCCAGTACAATTCCCGCGATTCCAATAATGAAGCTCGCGAGGGTTCTCATGAAGATAAACTTAACCGGGTCGAATGGGAGGATGAGGAGCACCTCGTGGATTCCCAGGAGCTTCTCTCTGACAACCGGGCCACCGAGGAAAAGGGAAATCAGGACGGCAATGGGGAAGCTCGACGTTCCGACGATTGCATCGCTCGGAAGGGGAGTCCAGCTCGTGAACATGTAAATAACCGCTACCACAAAGGGAATCCCGATAAGATAGAACCCGATTTGCTTCGCGGTATATTTTATTTCCTCAGGAAGTTGAGTCCATGTTAATCCCATTTCCTCGCCTCCAGAGCTTTTTCCCATACTGGGCAGGAATCTGGAGTGATATTAATGGATCCAACTACCGAACGACACATAGTGCATGCTCCTTTTAAGAAATGTTTGAAATGTAAAATAACATTATTGCAGAGACTATTGGCACTGTTAGAACAAGGAATCCGAACCGAATATCATAACTTGCTGCTATTAATCCTGAGAAACTACTTCCAGCTGCTGCGACGATTGAAGCCAAGGAACTGTTTAGGGATAGCACTGAACTTCTGGCTTCATCTGGGATAATTTCATTGAGCCAGATACTAAATGCAGGGCCGTATGTACCAAACCCGACATTGTATATAAAAACGCAGAGAATCGCAAACATGAATGACTGAGAAAGTGCAAAACCAATATACGCTGCAAGTATCAATGATTGGCTAAGAATGCTGACTTTAAAACTGGTGCTCTTCTTTAATAAAAGTCCTGCTAGGAAATTTCCAAAAAGTGAGCCAAAAATTCCGATTGTATACAGAATCCCAAGCATTCTGGCAGGTATATCAAGCTCATCAGTAAAAAGTAATTGCCAAGAGTAGATATAATAAATTAATGCGAGAGACAATATTGCATCACCAAGGAGTAAATAGCGGAGGTTTTTCTTATAAATTGAGACCCTGAGAGCATTTTTCATAATATTATAGAAAGATGTATTCTCCCCATTATTCCTGTGATTTTCCTCCATTACAACTAAGCCAGAACCTACTGCTACAAACATAATTATCCCACCCATGAGGAAAGGATATGCTATATCAAATGACACCAGTTGGTATGCAAGTAATCCTGCCAAGACTCCACAAACAGTCCTGCTTGCATTAATCAATCCGAATATGCTTTTAGCTTCTTCTGTTAATCCATGCTTTTTAAGAGAAGAATAGTACCAAGCAATTAAAGAGCCACTCATAAATGCAGACCCCAGTGCCAACAAAATTTCGGAAATTGCAAATAATCCAAATTTCGTCGACGTACCATATAAAACTAACCCACATCCATACATTCCAACACCTGAGAGATAAGTCTTCTTTCTTCCCCATTTATCTGCGATGGCACCAGTGGGGAAGTCGAATATTGAAAGGCAAACGAAATAAATTGTTAAGAGCAATCCAATTTGCTCTTTGGAGATCGTTCTTGATGCTAAGAATGCTATATAAATGGGGTCAATTATGCTTTTACCGAGTGATACTATAGTTACTAAAAACAATGTTATCTTAGAGTATCTTGAGAGGTTTGCTAAATCTCTAATGGGCACAGCGGATCACCACCTAAGATGTTTCCTGAATAAATTAAGGCCCTTGCTCTACAACCCCCACATACATACTTATATATACATTTACCACATTTCCCGACTAGTTGATCTCTTTTCTTAGCAATACCAGTATTTGCAATTTCTTCAATATTTTGGATAGTGGCATTTCCCACATTCCTGTTCAAAAAAGGACAGGGCCTGATATTTCCATAGACATCTATATAGACTTGGAATACTCCAGCGGTACATCCATTAAGGACGTTTTTTGGTGGTTCTTGTCCGTTGAGATAGACCAAAGTGTACAAAACCGGATCAACTATCCTTATCGCTGGCTTGTTCTTGTTTTGTTTTATAAACAATTTTAACTGATGTGCCACATTAACTAATTCGTCTTTGTTTAGGAGGATATCCTTATTGTTCTCCGCTTTTCCCGCGGGTAAAACTGGACGTATCCTTATAGTCGTTATATTTAGAGTACTAAGGAAATCTAACAGTTCATGAATGGTATGGAAATTCTTTTTATGAATAGTGACATTAATGCCAACCTCAAAATCCCTCTGCACGAGCTTTTTCACAGACTCTAGTGTTTTGCTGAATGCTCCTTTTTTATTTCGGTACCAATCATGAATCTCTTGAAACCCATCAATACTAGTGCCTATGCAAACTTCCCCATATCGTTTATATTTCTCCAGTTTGTTTAACATTTTATCATTCAATAATGTAGCATTTGTCATAATGCCTACTTGCTCTATATCATTCTCAAAACTAATATCCAAAAATTGAAACAAATCTGGATGTAAAAGTGGTTCGCCACCACTTAATGTTAAATACGGAATATCAATCTTCACAAGATTCTCAATAATTCTCCTAAATAGAGTAGGACTCATAAAATCTGGAGATGTTGTAGGTACCCTACAATGCCTGCATTGGAGATTGCATGCGGTTGTTATTTCTATTTCGGGAAAGAGATATGCTTCCATTTAACACCCCCCTATTCTTTGAATTCAATGTATCCCCTCTTCGCCAGTAAGTATAAGAATCCACAAACATCTTCTTTCACTTTTTCGATATGTGAACAATTAAAATCCCGTACAACTAGTTTCCATATATCTTCTACAGTTTTCTCCCCATCACATAATTGAAATATGTACTTCCCAGTAGTGTTCAATACGTGCTTTTTGCCGGTTTTAGGGTTAAACAATTTCATTTTCCCCTCTTCTTTAATCGCTATGATCCCCTCCACCACTTTGGGCTTTTTATTATATATCCTCTCCAAAATACACACCCCCTAGCCGTTTTAAAGTTGTACTGGTCTCATACAATATGGATCCGAAGCCATTGGATCACCAGTTAGGCAAAAGGTTCTTCCTCTGCATCCACCGCAAATACTCTTTAATGTGCATTCTCCGCATTTCCCATGTAATTCTCTTTTTCTTAGTGAGTTGAGTAATGGATGTTCCTCCCATAGTCTAGATATTGTAGTCTCTTTTATGGATCCCAAGTTGTATGGGAAGTATGCACAGGGCCTGACAGAGCCATCAGAACTTATATACAGGGATGAAATACCTGCTGTACATCCGGCAGTAATTTTTATACCTTTAGATAGTATCTTGGTTTTAAATGCACTGATGAGTTCTTTGTCAAATCTCACCCACAGTGGGTCTGCAAATTCTATCTCAATGTTTCTTTTTTCTTTTTCTTCAACTAATTTCTTTAAAATAGTAAACCATTCGTCTGTACTCAAGAAGATGTCTTTACTCGTGGTTGCTCTCCCAATTGGGTTCGGAGTTCTAACTTTGAACACATTTGCTCCCATGTTTTCTGCCATATTTAAATAATCAAAAACATATCTTATATTCCCTTTAGTTACTGTAAAGTTTACTGTTGTTATTATCCCATGTTTGATACAAATTTCAAGAGATTTAATAGCTTTGTTGTATGCGCCTCGCACACCACAGAAACTATCATGATATCCCTCTGGACCGTAAATGCTTACAGCGACTCTAAGAAGTTCCGGATTTTCTACACCATTTATTAAGGCCTGTAAAGTGTTGTGAAGATATCCATTAGTGGTTACATGCGCTTCGCTACCATTAGAGACTATGTAATTCACAAGTTCGATAATCTTTGGATAAAGCAGTGGTTCTCCTCCTGCAAGAACTATTGTTGGAACATCTAGATCTATTAGTTCATCAATAGTTCTAATTAGCAAATTGTAGTCAAATTCACTATACTCTTTTTTAATGTCTCTGGCATTAGCACGACAATGGCGACACATAAAATTACATCTATTTGTTAGGTCTATTTCTACAATATCAAGTGATGGAATGTCTTTTTGCATAGCATCTCCCCCTGTACTCACAAATTGATTTTCCAAAAAATCAATAAAAAGTGTTAAGAGAATCAACTAATTCCCCCTGACCTCCAGTGGGCCTCTGGAGCACATATAGGTCCAAGTCTGTTAGGTTCCCTTGTTATTGTGGGTGGTACATATTCGTCCATAAAGGTACTGCTCTTCCAATGGGATTCTGGGGCACAAATAGGTCCAATTCTGTCGAGATCTCTACTAATAGTTGGAGGGATATACTTTCTCTCTTTCATGCATCATCACCTCCTTTTTTGCCATTGTTGCCTCAGCATACTTGTTTAAGTTGTATTTAGTACTTAAGTTTTTCTTAAACTAATACAATACAAAGTTAATATATTTTTAAATATTTTTAAAAAAAGTAACTCCAAAAAATCCCATTTCAGAAATACTGAAAACGTAAAACTTCACAACCCCCAATAGTTCTCCCGATTTTAGGGTTATCAAACATCGAAAGCGTCACACCAGCACCATTCTCTCCACGAGGCGGTCGCCCAGAGACCTTACGATTAAGATAGAAATGATGGAAATCCCCGCCGAGAGGATTAGAGACATGACCAGAGCGAGATTCAAAGATAGAACATTTCCGAAGTATCGCGGGACGTAGAGGGGAACGATGAACGCCACGAAACCCACGGCAACCTTCACGGCGTTGAACCACGCGGACTGGAAGAGGAGCGTTGTTAGAATCACGAAGAAAGTGAAGGTGAAGAGCAGGGGCATTGAAATCAGCAGTCCGGAGAGCATGATGGTCAACGGAATGTGGACTCCGCTGTGCCAGGCGAGGAGCAGTCCGACGAAGCTTCCCAGGAGGATTCCCGTCACTTCAATGACGAATCCGGCAAGCGTTTTGAGAATAAGGAGGCGCGTGGGAGGGAACGGAAGCGAGAGGAGGAGTTCGTGAATGCCCAGGAGCTTCTCCCGGAAAACCGCCCCGCTGAAGAAGAGCGGGAACATTATGGCGAGTGAGATGCTGGGAGGCCGACGATTGTCCCGCTCGAAACGGGAAGCAAGCTGGACAGCCAGTAGATTGTCGCCGTTACCCAGGGGATGGAAATCAGGTTAAGCCCTATGTGCTTCGCGGTGTACTTTACTTCTTCGCGGATCTGGGCGAACGTTAAAGTCATCGTCCCACCGACCCAAAAAGATGTCCTGAATTTCACGTTTGCCAATCGTGTTTTGTCTGGGAAGAGTTAAAAGATTAACTCAACCGGTCGATAAAACAGAGATATGAGAACCGGTCAGAACTCCGGAATCCTTATCGGCGCCTGGAGCTCCTTCTCCGAGCTTTCGAGGTTTGTGGCGAGCATCTTTATCCTTTCAACACCCTTGATTTCCTTTATGAACTCGGCAACGCTCTTCGGCACGAGCTCCTCCCAGGATTCTCCTTCCACCATACGCTTCCTTATTTCGGTTGCCGAGAGGATGTCCTTCCTGAACATGGGTTGTACTATGACCTCGTATCCCCGCTCACGGAAGAGCTGAGCGACAAGAGAGTTTCCAGTGAAGACGACGTCAAATCTTGGAACCATGCTCTGGACGTAGGTTGACCAGATGGCGTTGAAGTTGATGTCTGGTAGCGGAATCAGGTAGTAGCGCTTCTCCAGACCTGCCTCGTCCAGAGCCCTTATGAGCATCTCCATCCTTTCGCTCGTCGTGAAGGGGTTCTTGAGCGTGTGGCTGGCCTGAGCGCTGCCGATGCCTATTATTACCTCGTCCACCTGCGAGAAAACAAACTCAAGGGCCTTTATGTGCCCGTTGTGAACCGGCTGGAAACGGCCGACGAAGAGGCCGCGCTTGACCATTCAATCACCTCCAATCAACTTCACTCTCACCTCATCCCCAACCTTGAGCCCGAGCCTTTCAGCAGCAGAACCCTGGTTGACGGCTATCTCGAGGTAGTCGTGACTTCCGGGCAAAGCCAGAAGCTCACCGGGCTTTACCAGGCCATAGGTTTCGAGGTAAGGAATGGTTAACCCAAAGTCGATGAGCTCAACGGCCTTTGGCCTTCTGTAGTCCTCAAGGTTGAGTATGACGTTCCCGAAGTCGTCTATGTAGATTACCTTGAGCTTCCAGATTTCGCCTTCTTTTTTGGGCTCGACCTCAAGCCTAATTAAGCTTTCCAAGGGAATCTCCCGGCCGAGCTCTTCTGGAGAATGCCCAGCATCCAGCAGGGCTCCAGCAGGCCCAAAGATGTCCCTTCCATGGAAGGTCGAGCTTATCCTCCAGCCAGTAAAGCGCTTTATCTTCTCAAAGTCTATTTCGTAGACTGCTTTAGGTTTTATGTGCTTCATGGGGAATGTTGCCAATCCATTATCGGGGACAACCAGAAACTGCTCGCCCTCTATAATGATAGCCCTCCTGCTCGTCCCGACACCAGGATCAATCACTCCAACGTGGACGGTGCCTTTAGGCGAATACTTGACAACCTGCTCCATGACAAAGGAGCCTTCTATAATTGAGTGCCTCGTTACTGAGTGGGTTACGTCAACGAGCACTGCCCCTGGGTTAACCCTGAGCATTGCCACCTTCATCTCGCCGACGTAGGGCCCCTTCAAACCGAAATCTGTCGTCAGCGTTATCACTGCCACCACCCAAACTTTATTAACGTCAGTGCTTAAGAGACTTTGGAAGATGGTTATGAGGAAAGGCCCCGTGGTGATTCTCCTGGTCCTCCTGGTGCTGGTTTCAGGCTGCCTCTTCAAGCCACCGGCCGAGGTCAGATTCTCGGTTGACAAGACCCTGGTAAGGCCTGGTGGAACGCTCCATGTGATGGTCTTCGTAAACAACACCGGAAAAGTCGGCCTAACGGGAGCAACCCTTGTCCTGGGTGATGACAACTTCCAGATACTCCAAGAGCCGAAGTTTCCCGATGTCCTGAGGGTTGGAGACAGCGTTCAGCTCGTCTGGATTCTGAGGGCACCCATGAAGCCGGGCGTTTACAACCTCAAACTCTCCTTAGAGCTGACCGATGAACTCAAACGCTCTTGGACAGGCTTCTATGGACAGTTCAGGATAACAGTCTCGAACGAGGCCGGTCCTCCTGACGAGCTCAAACTCAACGTGGAAGCCCCAACAACTCTGAAAGGAGGGGAAACGGCCAGGATAACCGTCACAATCGAGAACACCCTCGAGGTTCCAGTTGAGCTCCGCGATATAAGCTTCAACCTCCTCGACGGGATGAGGCTCGTCAGCGCCAATGCCCTTCCCGACACAATAGATGGCAATGGGAAGATTAGACTGAGCTATACCGTCAGCGTGCCCTACGCATACAGGGACGGCTACGTCTCGGTAATACTCAAGTATGCAATCAGCGGAGCAGAGGGCAGCGTGGTGAAGAGTGTGCCCCTTAAAGTAGTGTGGACGCCCTGGAACGAGAGCAACGAGACCCTGAGAGAGGCATATGGACTCAAATACCACTGGATAACCGACGAGTACATAGTTGACGGCTACTGGGCAGAGCGCTACAACTCAACGCCGGCTTTCAAGGGAAGCGAGCTGAGGGACATGGTCCTCAATATTATCGGAAACGCTGAGTCAGAGTCCCATGCAGTGAAAGCCATCTACAACTGGATGATGAGGACGTACTCATTCGGAGACACAACCTCAACCCTCGAGCCGTCCAAGATACTCCAGCAGGATAGGATAAGCTACGCTGAGGCACAGATACTTATGACTGCCATGCTGCGCTCCGTTGATGTCCCTGCCAGGGTTATAACTCTCTCCAACGGCACGGACTGCACGCTGAGACCGATGACAGAGTTCTACACCGCCGACGGCTGGTACGTAGTTGATATCAGGCACGGCTTCGTGGGTTCTCTCGATGAGTACCTGGCGAGTCCCTACTTCCCCAAGCTCTATCAGCTTGTGACGCGTGACGGTTATCGTATAGTCGCTCAAGCCCCAGAGACGCTCGAGGGCCATGAGCATGTGGACGTTACAGGGGATTTCTTGGCCAATCTGGAGGACAGGCTTCTCAGGATTGTCACAGAGAGACTCAAACCAGAGCTTCGTTCCAAGCTAATGCTCGTGATGAGCAACCTCGACGAGAACGAGAGGCTTTACGCCCTCTTCCTCTTCGCCTCGGCTCCAAATGAGGAGGACCTCAACAGAATCATCGCGGAGTACCGCACGAGCAAGATAGAGCAAGACGTAAAAACCATGTACGAGTTCTACAAGAACATGGCCTGGGGAGACGACTTCACAAAGTACTGGAGAATATTCGCGGGGGAGGTCGGATGATAGTAGTACTTCGCCTTGGACACAGACCGGAGAGAGATAAAAGGATAACCACGCACGTGGCCTTAACGGCTAGAGCCTTCGGGGCAGATAAAATAATAATCGCGGCTGAGCTCGACGAGCACGTTAAGGATAGCGTAGAGGACGTCGTTGAGAGGTGGGGCGGACCCTTTGAGATAGAATTCAACCCGAGCTGGAAAAAAGTGATGCGCGAGTGGAAAGAGATGGGCGGAATAATGGTCCATCTGACCATGTACGGTATTCACATCGATGATGCCGTCCCGAAGATTAAGGAAGAACTGAAATCGGGAAGAGACATTATGGTGATCGTCGGCGCCGAGAAGGTGCCAAAAGAAGTTTACGAAATGGCCGACTACAACGTGGCCGTAGGAAACCAGCCCCACAGCGAGGTGGCTGCTTTAGCAGTCTTCCTCGACAGACTTCTCAATGGTGCTGGCCTGAGGAAGGAGTTCCAGAACGCAAGGCTCAAGATAATACCTCAGGAGAAGGGCAAGAAAGTGGTAGAGCTGGGGGAGTAAGGCATGGTGCTCAACAGGTACCGGGCCAACGTCAAAGGCTTCCTTGAGGCCATCGTAAGGCCGCTCGCAAAAGCTGGGGTTACACCGAATCAGATAACCTTCGTTGGGCTTTTGATAAGTTTAATCGGCGCCTACTTCTTCTACCGCGGCGAGCAGGTTATAGCCGCCCTCGTCCTTCTCTTTGGTTCTCTCATTGATGCACTCGACGGAACCCTAGCCAGAATGACGGGCAAGGCGAGCAAGTTTGGAGCATTCCTAGATTCAACCTTTGACAGGATAAGCGATGGGGCCGTGCTCTTCGGAATAGCCCTCGGAAACCTTGTTGACTGGAGGATAGCTTTCATCGCCTTCATGGGGAGCTATCTCGTCAGCTACGAGCGCTGCAGGGCCGAGCTTGCCGGCTCCGGAACTTTGGCGGTGGGAATAGCGGAGAGGGCAGAAAGACTCCTCATACTTATAATCACCGCCCTGTTCGGATACGTGGAGTACGGCGTCTACGCCGTCGCCGTTCTGGCGTGGATAACAGTTCTCCAGAGGATGTGGGAGGCCTACAAGAGATTGAAGTGAAAAGAAGGGGAATGACGAGAATTTCGCTAGCTGAGACGCGCTTCGCGCTGGATGATGAGCCCTGCCGTTGCCGACCCCCTTTCTCATTTCTCGAGCATGCCTCTGGCTATCTCGACGACCTCCCCAAGCTTTGAGACGACAAAATCGCAGTTCTCCCAGAGCTCACGCTTTGTCCCACTCGGGTCGAGCAGGACGCTAATCATGCCGACGTTTTTCGCCCCGACGCAGTCCTTTGCAGGGTTATCGCCGACGTAAATGGCCTCCTCAGCTTTAACTCCCGCCTTCTCCAGGGCAAGCTGGAAGGGCCTAGGATTAGGCTTGTAGTAGCCAGCGTCCTCGCTGGTCGTTATGCTGTCGAAGAGCCCGTAGATGCCGAGAGCCTTAAGGTGAGCCTCGATGTAGTCGTTGTCGGAGTCGGTTATAATGCCAACATGGAGGCCAAGGTCTTTCAGGACCTTAATCGTTTCAACGGCATCGTCGAAGAGTTTTCCGTATTTTTCGTGCATGGCGATGCTTATCTCCCAGAAATCCTCGGGAACGGAGAAGCCGTAGCGCTCGGCAACCTTCCGCATGGCCTCAGTGTCGACGTCCCTTATCTTAACGTAGGGCTTTCCGGCGAGCTCCTTGAAGAGAGCCGAGCTTTCAGCCTCGTACTCCCCCCAGACTTTAACGACGTCCAAATCTTCCCTGCCGGCCCTTCTGAGAACATCCCCAACGATGCGTTGGTGGGTTACGTTTTCCCCCTCCTTTGTTATAAGCGTGCCGACGAAATCGAAGAAGACCGCTCTGAGCATCTTTACCACCGCAGGAATTTAGAAAGGGACGTTAAAACCGTTCCCTTGGCACAACGACAACTTTTAATCGAAAAGTTTTCACGAACTTGCCTCGATGACAGAAAAACTTTGGAAAGGCTTTTATCAATGGGTAGAGCACAAAGGGGAAAGGGAAGGGGGTGAGCAAAATCGAAGCAATACTCCTCGTCTGGGGTGTCCGGGACGAGGTTTTAGAGAAGCTCCCCGTCGAAGGTTACTGGCTCTACGGGGAGTACGACTTCATAGCGAAAGTGGAGTTCATGAGCGAGAAGGAAGCCGAGGAGTTTGAGAGGAAGCTTAGAAGGCTTATTCACGGAGGAACCTTCAAGCTCATTCCGGTAAAGCTCTCCGCCGTCAAGAACAGTGAAGGAGAAGGAGTTAAAGTGAGCATGTTCGAGAGCGTCAGAGCTTCGGCCCCATGAGGCCCCTTTTTTTCAGCTCTTCGTAGGCCCTCCTCAACGCGTCTCTTATCAGATAGCGCTTGTTCAAACCTCCAAGTCTGTAGGCAGCTTTCCTTAGACTGCCCGCCTGAAGGAAGAGCTCAATGAGCTTTCTGTCCCCCTCAGGAAGGTCAAGATGCTTCAGGGCCATCTCGGCTATCTCAATCGGCAGGTTCCCCTCGTAGGCGTAGTCAGATGAGGTAACCGGCTTATCAAAGCGCTCAACGATGCGGAATACTATCACGTGGGCCTTTGAATCATCGTTCACGTACCTGTAGTGCTCCTTCAAAGCTTTAATCAGCTCCTCCCTGCTTGAAAATCCGTCGAGAAAAGCGTCCTCATCTGTGAGCTCCCCAACTGTCTTGCTTTCGACCCTCTCGATTACGGCCTTTGCTATAGCGTAGCCACCTGAGTGGATGAGCACTTCGTCGCCGGACTGGAGGTTTGGTCTTCTGCCCAACCTCACTGTGGCTCTTTTCTTGCCCTTGAGGATTAAATCGGCGTATTTGCCGTCGAACTCGAGGTGCTTCATGACTCACCCCTCGCCGATCAGCTTGAACCTTATGGCTATTACCCCATACCGGTTCTCCTTCCACTTGGGGTACATGTTGTGGAACCTCTTAAGGGCCCTTTCAAAGCTCGGCTCATCAGGGAATATCTTCTTAATCTGCTCCTCGCGGAGAACCTGTCTGAACGTCTCGTAGCGCTTCACCCCCGTAACAACGGCAGGAACTTCGTTGTTGAAGAGTATCTTGTCACCCGGTTTTATGTTCCTCAGCTGGGGATATGCCACCCTAACCTCTATTCTCTTCTCTCCGGACTTGATGTAGTCGAGGTATTCGTCTCTCACGCGAAGTCTGTAAACCTTCATTTTCACCACGCTTCCATTTTTCGCTCCGCTTAAAAGCTTAGCCGATGGAAACTTTTAAATCCTTTAGCGCCGCAGATAGTTTAGGTGTGAGAGATGATAAGAAAAGCCCAGAGCGCGATTGAGTACCTTTTCATGCTGGCCGCTGTGCTCGTGCTCGTAGTCATGGCGGCTAGAGTCGTGCTCAACGGAACGAAGAACCTCAACGAGGCGATATCTAATTACACCACTCAGGTCAGAAAGCAGATTCTCGAAGACCTTTGAGGTGGGATTATGGACTACGTTCCACTCATTCTGGGGCTGGTTATGGGAGTAGCTACCTCGTACACTGACATGAAGACCGGCTTTATCGACGACATCCATGTCCTTCCGATAGCTGGTCTGGGTATAGTTTATCACCTCTACAGAGGTTTCTTCGTTGAGCACAACACCATGCTTGCGCTCTCAGGGCTTATCGGTTTCTTCATCGGGCTTGTCCTGGGCCTTGTTCTATACTTCCTCGGCGCTTGGGCGAGCGGGGACGTGGTAATACTAGCGGGTTTCTCCGCCCTGCTGCCATATCCCCCATCAACGGCCTCCCTAATCCCGCCATATGCCTTGAACTATCCGCTCTACCCCATCTCCATACTCCTCAACAGCATCATCGCGATATTCCCCTTCATATTCCTCTACTCTCTGGGAGTGCTGATTGTCAGGAAAAAGTTCGCCGAGCTGAAGGAGATACTCACCAGTGGAGCAAGGCTCACAGTTGAAGTGGCACTCTGGATAACCGCGGCGCTGGGATTGCAGATAGTCCTCTACGAGACTATTGGAATAGCGCTTGGCGGCATCCTCTGGTGGCTGACAACCGTTGTCATCATAATTCTCCTCGGAAAGGCAGGGAAAATCGGAGACGTACTCGGGTTCATCGTCCTCGGCTACCTCATCTACCTCGACCCAGAAAGGGTTCTCTGGATCTTCGTCAGACTGCTCACCACGATATACCTCTTTAAGGTGTTCCTCTCGACCGTAAAGTTCATGCGCACCGAGGTTCTTATGGAGGAGATTCCAGTTGAGGAGCTGGAGGAGTGGGATATCTTAGGCGAGACTATATTCGAGAAGGACGGAATGATTGGAAGGGACAGAACGGATCCATTCACGCGCATGAAGACTGCCATCTTGACAGCCAACCTCGAACTGCTCAAACCTAACTACGGCAGGGTCATAGCATCTCCCACTGCAGAGGGGCTGAAGAAGGAGCAGATTGAGGAGCTCAAGCGCCTTGTTGAGGAGGGGAAACTCGAAAACAGCTTTTTAAGGAAAAAGGCCATGCCATTTGCCCCCGCACTCTTCATTGGCTTCCTGATAGCATACTTCTGGGGCGACATCTTCTGGTGGATACAGCTCAAAATAGCCGGGCTTTAGTAATGCTTTTTAACTCCTCGCCGAACTCTCTATCGGCCCGGCTGCCCGCCCTCTCCGCTGAGGAGTGAAGCGGGGGTTCCGGTCGGGCCGACAGGGGGATGACGAGCTTTTGCTTTGCTGAAGCCGCGCTGCGTCGTGATGACCACGCCCTTCACCGACCCCGGGAAAAGCATAGAAAATCAGCCAAGGAGTTCCTTGATGATCTCCATGACCTCATGCAGACTCTCGACGTTGTGGTCTCCCTCGACTCCCTCGTGCGGGTTTATGGCGATGCTGACATCCGCAACGCTGAACATGCTGAGGTCATTGTAGCCGTCGCCGACTGCTACCGTCAGCTCAGGATCGAGCTCCTTCTTGAGGTTCTCCAGAATTTTTCCCTTGCTCTGGAAATCCACAGCAGGATTTACCTCCCCAGTAATAACCCCGTTCTCGTCAAAAATCAGCTCGTTGGCAAAGACGTAGTCAACGCCAAGCTCGCTGGCTATCCTCCTTGCAAGGCACATCAGCCCGCTGCTTAGTATTGCTATTTTGAAATTATTCTTCCTCAGAAATTCAATGAGCTCCCATGCACCATCCATGTACTCCACGGAGTTAGCCCACTCCATTATCTCCTCTTTTGTATGGCCCTTCCAAAGCAAAGTGTCGAGTTCAGCCCATGTTGCGTAATCAAACTCCCCAGCGAAGAAGCGCTCAGCATACTCCTTACCCTTATCCCAGGTTCCAAACTTCTTGTGAAGCTCTACCCAGCTTGAGACGGATTTGACCAGCGTTCCCTCAAGGTCAAAGGCAATCAGTCTCACCATGATACCACCAGAGGAAAAACTCATCACGACTTAAAAGCCTACTCCTTCCAGCCATGCTCCCCGATGAGGGGCACAAAGGCAACTCCCCCGTGCCGCTTGACCTTCACGCTTCCGTCCTTAAGCTTTATTACCTCGTACAACTCCTGCCAAAGGTGGTAGCTCCCGACGGGGATTATGAGCTTCCCTCCAGGCTTGAGCTGTTCAACGAGAGGTTCTGGAACATTTGGTGCTCCAGCAGCGACCAGTATCCTGTCGTAGGGCGCTTTAGGTGGGAAACCTTTGGTGCCATCGCCGATGATGACGTGAACCCTATCGGCATAGCCAGCTTTTTCAAGGTTTTTCCTCGCGAACTCGACAAGCTCCGGAATCCTCTCGACGGTATAGACATCGGTCTTAACAAGCTCCGCTGCTAAAGCCGCGTTCCAGCCGCTTCCGGTACCTATATCAAGAACGTTCATACCTTCCTCAAGTTCGGCAAGCTCGAGCATTATCGCGACCATGTGGGGGGCGCTTATCGTCTGACCGCCGGGAATGGGAAGCGGTTCGTCAACGTGCGCCCACTTTTTATGCTCAGGAAGAACGAAGAGATACCTCGGGACCTTCAGAAAAGCCTGCCTGACCTTTTCGCTCCGGATTATGCCTTCCCTCTTAAGTTTCTCCACCGTATGATACCAAAGAACATCAGCATCCTCCATCAACATCACCGGAGAGAAAATATGAGAAAGGGCGTATCAACCTTGCCCCTCCTCTTCAGACTTTCTTGGCTTGGTACCAAGCAAGGGCTATGATGACAAGGGCACCCAGGACAAAGCCCAAGACACCCCACATAGCCTTTGCAGACGTCGGGGTGTAAGGAACGGTCTGAACGTTGGTAACAGTAGTCTCAAAAGTCTGGGTTTCCGTCGTGGTGTACGTCTCTGTTACAGTCACAGTGCCATTGGAAGGAACTGCAGTGGTTTCGATTACAGTAGCTGTGGTCTCGTTTCCCTGGGAAACAGTTACATCGAGATTAAGAACTGTTGAGTCCATGATCCCAAATGGGGTCTCAATCCGAAGGATGAATTCCTTTGTCCCCTCGGTGTACGGGATTGCCTTCAAGCTGAGGGTAACGTTCTCGCCTGAAAGGAGGGAGAGGGGGGCGATCATAATGTCTCCCCTAGAAGAGAACGCATCATCTAGCCCAACGGCAACACCCTGAGGCAGAGCTACTGTGAGGTTTGCAGGAACCGAAACGTCCCCCGTGTTGGTAACTGTAACCATAATTAGGGCAGGGTGGTATATAGGAACCTGGTTGGGGGCCTCAACGCTCAGCTCATACGAAATGTTGGACGGTTCGATACTAACCTGGAGGTCATTTGAGCGGAAATTCAGAACTGTGTATCCCCCACAAGCCAATTCGGAAGGGGCAACTGCTTCAGCCTCAACGTGTCCCAGGGTGAGGCTGCCGGAGCGATGGGAGAGAAGTTTGACCTCAAAGGTCTTTTTCTCACTGGGTCTGATCCTCTGAAGGAACAATTCTTCCCCCGGTAGTATCTCGACGTCACCCTCTGGGACAAATTTCAGGGAAACGTTTGAGAGATCCACGGTACCAGTGTTCTGAACTGTCACCATTGCAGTCATGGGGACGTACTGCTTGCCGCCATCAGAGGAGACGCTTATCAACAGGTTCGCAACCTTGTCCACGCTAGGTATCTTGGTCTCATCCACCATGGCAAAGAAAGTCGCGGTTCCGTTGCTGGCTATACTCTCAAGGCCCACGGCGGCGCCACCATAATAGAGGAGAGCTGAGATCGGATCTGCCGAAAGCTTGGCACTTCTTAGTACTTCACCACATGAGTTGCGGAGTGACACAGTGGCGCCACCGAAGTAATAGTCGTAGCTGATTATGTAGGGCCCGACTTTCTGGGTCTGACCTGGGGAAAGCATGAATGTCAAATCAGGAACCGTTTCAACGTCAATAGAGGCACCGATGAAGTTAACCACGACCTTCACATAATCAACACCCACGAGTTCCTCAACTTTAACGTGGAAGACCCCTACATTAGCCTCTTTTCCAACCTCAATGGGGTATGTATTGTTTTTATAGGTGAAAAAAACAGTCTCAATGAATCCACCGGTTGTGTTCTTAACGGTGGCGTTTGAGAACGTTAGGATATGGCCATAAGCACTGACGTCCTGACCCCGCTTCAGGTATCCCTCAAAAATCTTGGGGTACGCAGACACCTTAACGCGGATATCTCCAAAGGTGAAGTCAGAGGATGTGAACTCCTTCGACTCGTTGCCTTTACTCACCCTCAGCTTTGCTCCCGAGCTGTCTACGGACAGTACTGAGATCGTGTAGTCTCCAAAGGTGACGTTCTGGCCCGGGAAAACATGGGAGAAGTTAACTTTGATGAGCACAAGCGACTCACTGTTTGCAAGGACACGGAAATACGTGAGCCTAGTCTGGCCAAAGGTGAGACTCTCCCCAAGTTTAACAATGAAAGTATTTGACGTGCTACCATTCAGCAGAACCACCATCAGCGAACCGTCATCAAAGGAGACGTCCCTCAGCTCTATGATGGTGTCCTCGAGAGTTATAACACCGGGAACACTCATCCAGCCTGTGAAGGAGGAAGCACCTACTCTCCCTATCAGTGGAAAAAGGAGGATCATCACCGCAGCAATAGCCATAAACTTCCTCACGGTATCACCCCCAAGAGGTGAAAGGCGATCTGGGCAGTTTCCCCCCCAGAGCTTATCCCCATCATCCTCGCCATAAGGGTCTGGCCGAGGTACATTCCCACGGCAAATATCCATGAAAGTATTACAAAGTACCTCACAGTACCGAGGATGTGACCCCCGTCGGCCAGCTTAATGACCAAGCCCGAGAGGAGAGAGTGGAGCACCATCATAACGAGCATCAAGTACACGAGGAACCTCATTCCTGAAGGTGAGATGACATGGATTATATCGCCTATGTACTCCGTTGGTACCTCCATCTGAGAAAACATCTGGCTTATCGAGACCGCCACCTGAAAGGAGGCCGCCAGTGCGAAGGCAAAGGCGCCTGTGAGACCGTAGATTATACCTACAAAGCTCGCTATGCTCTGCTGCCTCTTTCTCCTTAGACGAACGAGCCTCTCAAAGTTCCTGCTTATGATCAGACCAACGTAGTCGGGCTCGGCACCCATCCGGAGGCTCTCACGGAATATCTCGGAGAAAATTCCGATGAGCCAGCTTCCAGTCCCCGCTATGAAGAAGTCCCATGCTCTGTCCCTGTCCACGCGGACGGCAAGGCGTCTGTAGAGAGCCCGGATATCCTGTGTAAGGGAACCAAAGTCGTGGGCGCTGAGGTACTTAAGGACGAGGACAAGGGAAGCACCGCTTGCAGCGAGGGATGAACCCATGCTCCTAATAAAGGCTGGGAAGTTCTCATCTTTCCTGAATATTGACCCTTCTTCCCTATTGACGACGTGGCCCAGGTAGAAAAACGGAGTTAACACTCCAGCGAGGATGAAGGGTTCAGGAATCGAGTAGCGCGGCCTTAGAACCGCCAAGTAAAGAAGAGCCACAATGATACTGCCGAAAACAGAATAAATCGCCGCCATTTTTATCCTCTTCCGGCGCGGGTCTTCTATTCCCCTGCGGTCTGCCCATATTGGGTCTTCAGGCATTCTAAACTTAACGACGAGGAGTATACCGACCTCAGCCGCAAGGATCATCGTGACCGCGTAGAGTCCCATGGTAGCAATATCCATGCCGGTGATTATCGGGCCGATGATGACAAAAGAGGCTATAAACACAACCGAGATGATTATGGATTCATATATCTCCTTAAAGATGTCAAGGTCGTAAAGCGCGCCCTCATAAAAGGTTTGATAGTCGTCCATAACCGTCTGCTGCTCCTGAAAGAGGTAATCCTTCAAGTCAACACCACTGTCAAGGGAATAGGCTAGTCTGTCAAGGAAGTCAGCGAACATCGTGCTCGGAGTTCTCCTCGCAAGGAAACGGAAGGCTTCAGGCATAGAGAGGTGGAGCCTGTTGACTATTGTGTGAACCTTTTTCAGCTCGTCCGCTATGGCGCCGAGCTTGGGGTCGTGGGAGAGTACCGCGATGAGGTCAGCACGGGCCATCTCACTCGTAGATAGAACCGCGAAGTAGGTGATGAAGTACGGCATTTTTGAGTTTATTGATATCCTCTTTGAATCGGCCACGATGTAAGGATAAGCAGCAGCGTAAACGAGGAGGACAACTGGTATTAGGAACATGAGAACCTTAAGGGCAGTGGGCATGTAGAGGAAGGTCGTTATAACTCCAACAGCGAGAAAAATGGCTGCCGAGATGGCCATGTAGGGTAGGAGCACTTTCCTTAGGTATGTCCCCATGTCAAGGTCTGCCTTGGTGAAGATGCTGATCTTCCCGTCACTCATAACCCTCACCTCGTCAGATTCTAAAGCTCAGTCCCTCAATACCGCGCTGGTAGAATGCCTTGATCTCCCTGTAGACGTCCCAGTAGTTTGTTATACCCAGTTCGACCATCCTCTGAAGGATCTTTGCACGTAGGAATAGCTCATTGTAAATCTCCTTTGGGTCCTCGTAGCCCGCTATTTCGGCTATCTTCCTCTCTAAGATGTAAGAGTTGTTGAAACCACGGAAGATGTGCCTGTCTGATACTGGATCCCACTCGAAGACGTTCCTTGTGGCCACACCACCGAGCTCCTCGTAGTAACCCTCGATCTCGACGACGTTGATGGTCCTCCTAAGGAACTTACCCTTGACATAAACCGCCTGCTGGAAGACTGCTATGTTAAGGTTGTCAATGAATGTTATCGGGACGTTAATCGGATGCCCAGTGAAACGCTGTATCATCTTCTTAATGTCACCCGCGTGGAAGGTGCTCATGACAGGATGGCCTGTCTGCATGGCCTGGAACGCGATGGCACCCTCAGCGCCACGGATCTCACCGACGATTATGTAGTTCGGCCTTGAACGGAGTGCCGCCTTTAGGAGGTCAAAGAGCGTAACCCTGCTTTCCTCAGGACCGCGCTCACGGGTTATAAGGCGCTGCCACACCGGATGCGGAACCTGAACCTCCGGCGTATCCTCGGCAGTGTATATCTTTGAGCCAGGTTTGATGAAGGGAATAATCGAGTTCAAAAGCGTAGTCTTACCGGAAGCTGTTTCACCACAGACAAAGACACTCATACCGTATTCGAGGGCTATCCAAAGGTAGGCGGCAACCTCGGCGCTCAGCGTTCCCCAGGCTATCAGCTGGACAATGCTTATCGGAGTTGCCGAGAACTTACGGATGGTTGCGCTTGGGCCCTTGATGGATATGTCCGGTGAGTAGATTATGTTGATACGGGAACCGTCTGGGAGAGCACCGTCAACGATGGGCGTTCTATCACTTACAGGCCTTCCGATGCGCTCAGATATGTTCTTGAAGTAGTCGGCTAGCTTGACGTCGTCGCCGAAGGTTATGTTGGTCTGCATCATCTCGAATATTTTATGAACAAGAGAGACATTGTTGGCACCGATGATATGGATGTCCTCAATATAGGGGTCCCTAGCTATCGGCTCGAGGGGGCCAATTCCGATGATATCGCGCTTGATGAGGTAGCGGAACTTCTCCATCTCGTCCTTGGTGATCGTGAAGCGCTGTCCTCTGCTGAAGAGGCCGCCCTTGCTCGACTTGATGAGGGCCAACACCGCCTCGTCGAAGAGGGCATCAAGAAAGCGCTCGAACTCCTCCTGCTCCTCAGGTATCTCCCTCGATGGGGCCAGCTCCAGTATCTTGTCGCGGATCATGCTGTACTTTTGCTCCTCTTCCCTGCTTTCGATACGGGGCTCTATGACGATGTACTTCTTTTCGGCGGTGGCAGGGTCGCCGTAGATGTGGATGAATATCGGATCACCGACGGGGTAGAGTATGTTGGGGTAGAGGATTTCCTTCATGTCCCTGCTGAGCTGGGCGTGAAACTCAGGCAACTTACCGTACTTACGCCTGAACTGGTCAACATACTTTCTGAGATGCGGGTTCCTCGCCATCGCCTCCTCAAAGGTGTCGCTGAACGCCTGTGCCATATCACACCACCGCCGCAATTTCTACTATCAGTCCAACCTTCGGCTCCACGCGGAACGGGATAATCTTCTGGAACATGCCCTTGGCATTGTTGTACTTGACTATAGTTGCCGAGTTTTTGAGATCACCACCGAAGACCTTAACGCTGAGCCTTATCAGCATGGTGGAGGCTTCCTCAAGGACGAAAAGGGAATCCCTGTCTACTTCCTCGGTATTGGCGGTGAGTATTATCACCTTGCCGAGGGAGGCCATCTTCTTGACGTAGAGGAGGAAGTCGCGGACAGCGCTTGGGTCCTGCTCGCGGGAGAAGAGGGAGGAGAATGAATCAATGATCATGATGTCCGGCTCCCAGAGGCGGGGCTCCCCGAAGATTCTGCTAAAGAACTTTCTCTTCTCACTCACACCAGTGAGTAGTGGGTAAAGAGAGACGAACATGAGCTTCTTCCTGATTAGAAAGGGGATTATACCATAACCGAGGGACTCCATCTGCTTTATGTACTCAACGGTAGTGTACTGACTTGAGATGTAACTGGCGGTGTAGCCGTTCATGAGAAAGCCATAGAGAAGGCGCTGAACAAATATGGACTTACCGCTACCCCTGTCACCCTCGACGAGCATGATGGTGCCCGCGGGAATGCCCCCGCCGAGACGCCTGTGGAGCTCATCGCCCTTAAGCTCAATCTTGAGGAGTTCCTCGACCAAGATGACCACCACCGTCTCGCGTTATTTTACCCGAGGATGATAAAGGCCGCCGACGTCATGGGGCCTTGAAGACCAGGCTGCGCCTCTTGCCGTTTTCAAGGACCACCATGATGGTGTAGTACTGTCCAGATGTAAGGGGACTACCTTTGGTGACTTTTATCACGCCGACCTCGTAGGGGCCGAGAGTAGTTATTGTGTTCCCAGAGACATCGGTGAAAGTGAGGTTCGCAGGGGGCACCATATCCCCGTCAATAAACACCTGAACTGCATCGGCAGTGAATGGAAAGGGTTCCTTCCCTATGTTCTTGATGTAAAACGTATACATGTAGGGCCCAGTTCCACTTACTGGTATGTTGTTCGGGTCATTTATGATGGAGAAGTCGGTCCTGAGCTGATCTGCCAGCATTGCCCCTCTGTCGTTCATGCCGTGGGCTATGTCGTTGGTGATATAAGCTAATCCGCCGGCGACGCTGCCGGCAACGATCACAGCCACAATGAACATAATCAGCTCGCTCGCTGGCCCTCCTGCGGCCATCAGCTCACCTCCATTGGACACTGGGTCGAGTAGCCATTCACAATATAGGCCAATTTGGCTGAGTCATAATAATACTCAACCAGCAGCATACATCCGTTGTCAAATCCAAACGTGGCATAGTTAATGGCACCGCTGGTATCAGCCCTCCCAGTGACCGTAATGGTGTAATAATTGTTTGGTATCAGATAGCCAAGATTAACGGACGACACGTAGGTTCCATTATGAAGTACAACAACGGTTCCACTAATGGTCTGACCCAAATACTTGAAAGACACGCTCACATCAGAGGAACCGGACGCAGTAATGCTCACATCACCAACATCGAAATGAACCTGAGAAAGCCTGAGCTCGTACCAGTCCTCGCGGGCGGCCTGGACGTTGGAGTAGCTGTTTTCCCACGCGGTGTAAAGGGTGCTGGCGGCTATTAAAAAAGAAATAAAGATTATGGCCGTACTCGCTGATACGCTGAATCCCATAGGCCGCCCCCCTCTCCCCGAAGTTCTGCACCTCAGATACCGTAAAACTCGTCGAGGGTCTTTTCGAGCATCTTGATTTCGCGCTCAAGCTTGTCTAGGACGTTCCTGTTTATCTTGAGTCCTCTGAGCCTCTCGAGGAAGAGCAAGCTTATGAGGTGATCCTGGACGGTGAGCTTCTCGGCCGGCTTCCACTCGGGGTCCCTGTGGTGCGGCCTGGTACCCTTGGCATAGCGCAGGAGCTGGTTGAGCACTTCCTCACTTATCCAGCCTATCTCATAGTAGAACTCAAGCACTCTCTCAAGGTTCTGGATACCAACCCTGTCGATGAGGAATCCGAGCCACTTAAGGGCTATCATGGTGGAAACGATGTCCTCGGGGAGCTTTTCAAGGCGTGCCTTCTTTGGCTCCTCCTCAAAGAGCAGGCTTGCGATGTCCTCCGGGATCTGGATCTTCTCGGCCATCTCAACACCACCTTCCTCCCTTTTGATTTCCTCAGGTTTAACCTCAT
Organism: Thermococcus sp. GR5; assembly: GCF_012027535.1. NCBI lineage: Archaea > Methanobacteriati > Methanobacteriota > Thermococci > Thermococcales > Thermococcaceae > Thermococcus > Thermococcus sp. GR5. The sequence continues at coordinate 132,674 of NZ_SNUN01000007.1, forward strand.
GAGCGGGAACCTCTTCAATCGAAACTTCCTCGGCTACCTCGGGGACGGCCTCAACTTCCCCAACAATTCCTTCCTGCGGAGCCTCTTCGGGAAGTTCCTCCACGTTTCCAATCTCTTCCGGAAGCACCTCGACTTCTTCCACCCCTGGGACTTCCTCAGTCTCTTCAACTTCCTCAGGGGCAGTCTCTTCAGTGGGAGCCTCTACCTCCTCAACGCCCCCTATTTCTTCCACCGGGGCTTCCTCTGCTGCAGCTTGGGCCTCGGCAACCGCCTGTTCGGCGGCCGCAAGCTCCTCCTCACTGATTTCTTCGCCGGCCTCTATCTTGGCCTGAAGCTCCTCCAGCTTCTCCTGGGCTTCTTCAAGTTTCTCGGCTGCCGTCTGAACCTCGACCTTCTCGGCAATCTCATCGACCTTTCTGTGGAGCTCCTCGAGCTTTTCGGTGAGTTCCTCAGGAACTTCCTCTTTCTCCTCCCCTTCGAGGAGTTCCTCAAGCTTCCCGATCTTCTCGTGGACTTCGTCGACTTTCTGGGAGACCTTCTCAGCCTTCTTCTCTTGAACATCGAACTTCGCAGATTCGAGAGTCTCAACGAGCCTGCTCAACTGAAGGCTCAGATCGGTGAGCCTCTTGCCTAGTTCATCAACGCGTTTGCTGAGCTGTTCGTACTTTGTGGCCTGGCTTCCATAGGTGTCAAGGACTTTCTGGATTATCTTCTCAAGCTGGTCGTAAGTGAGGTTGTCCTTGCGTGCTATGAGCTTCTCGCGGAGGTCGTTGATGACGACTGTTGGAACCTTGCCCTTGAGCTCCGCGAGCTTGGCGTTGATGTCAGCCTCTGTAACGAGCCTGCTAATCTCCACGCGTCACACCTCCGCAAGCACCTCGTAGATTATCGAATCGAGGTCAACCCCATATCCCGCAAGCACCTTGATGTCGTTTTTTATCTGGGCGATCTCAAGCTTTAGGTCTTCCAGTTCTTTCCTGAGATCCTGTATCTCATTGGTGAGCGGGTTCTCCTGTCCCATCTGGTCCTTAAATGGATTTATCTCCTGGCTGATAACCTCATAGAGCATCATGACGTCCTTAATGGTCTTGTCAAGCCTGTCGATGTCGTCGCGGAGTTCCTGCATCTGCTTCTTTATCGTGTCTATGCTTATCTTTATCCTTGGGATGTCGTTCTCGATCTCATTGATGCGCTCCATGAGTTGTCTTATCTGCTCGTTTTCCTCCCTGTGTTCGACACGCTCTTCTAGTTCCTCTTCAAAGATGGGTTCCTCCGGAGGGGTGGCCTCTTCCTTTGGCTTCTTCTTGAACAAAGACGAGAGGAAGTCCAGCGCCATGGAAGCCACCCCCTCATTGCAGCTCCATCAGGTTGTCCGTGTAGGTGCTTGGAGTGGTAAAGTCTATAACCCCACCTGCACCGTTCTCGGGTATGACCTTACCGGTGACCTTGGTGCTTGGACCAAGGCCGTAGCCGGTAGTCGGGTCACCATCATCGTCAAACGGTATCGTCCAGAGGGCTATTGCTGCTATGTCACCCCAGCTGAGGGTCGGGTGCGCTGGGCTTCCGCTGAGGCTCTGGTCGCCGTCGCTGACGACGATGATACCAAAGAGTATCCTTTGGCCATTACCGTCTGCATTCGTATTGTAGTAGTACAGGTTCTTCCAGAGGATTGATATGTCGCTGGCCGTGGTTGGGGTATATGTGCTGACGTCAACAGCACCTGTTGCTGGGTCCTCACCAACATCGGCGAACACGTTGCTCACGTCACCGGAGTAAATGAAGTAGTCTGTCTGAAGGTCTGGATCCTCGTTCGGATCGTAATACCTGTAGACGGCCATCCTCTTGCCGTCGCTGAGGACAACCCTGACGTGGGCAAGGTCTATGCCGCCAGAACCGGCGTTGGGGGAGACATAGAGCACCATCCTAGTTATCTTACCGCTCCCGGCTGGGTCGGCAGGGGTGTAGCCGTAGACGTTCATCACCTTGATGCCGCTCGCTACCTCCTGGGTCGTTTGCCTGCCGGTGGCCATCGCCTTCTGCTGGAGGTAGCCAGAAGTGCTTATGAGCACACCAGCGGCAACGGCAGCCACCAGCACCATTGCGATGAACACGATGAGCGTCCCAATACCAATGGCACCGCGCCTCATGGCAATCACCTCACTGGAGCACCATCACATTGTAGTTGTACGTCGCGGGGGTGGTGAAGTCTATAACTCCCGCGGCGCCGACTTCGGGTATGACCTTACCAACCATCTTGGTCGCTGGACCTATTCCCTTCTCCCCGTTCTCGGCGCTGAACACAGTGGTCTTTACGAGGAGCGCCACCAGGTCACCCCACTCGAGGTTCGGGTGGTTGGCGTCCATCTCACTGGCGCCGTCGTGGATGACAACTATTGCGAAGTTGGTGTCTGAAAAGCTGGAGTTGTCCCATATCTTGCTGCTTATCTCCGTGCCGTTGAAGAGATCGTCCACGACACCCTTATAGAGTATCCCACTGTAGTTGTAGACGACGAGCTTTATTCCGTCGCTAAGGACTATCTTGACGTTGCTCAGATCGATGCCCTCGCTGCCGGAGTTGGGGGCGATGAACACTGCCATCCTGCTTATGGTACCCTTGCTCGGCGGGGTAGCGTTGGTGTAGCCGTATATGTTGAGGACTTTGATGCCGCTGGCGACCTCCTGAGTGGTCTGCCTTCCAGCGGCTTGAGCTTTCTGCTCTAGGTAGCCCGCTGTGCCTATGATTACCCCTGCCGCTACTGCCGCCACCAGCACCATTGCGATGAAGACGATAAGCGTGCCAATGCCTATTGCTCCCCTACGCATAGCACCACCTCCTGAAAATTTTCAAAAAACGAAAGATAGAGAGAAGCGGTGGAGTCACTGGAGCTCCATGACGCTCTGGGTGTAGGTTGATGGAGTGGTGAATTCAATGACGCCTGGAGCGCCGAACTCCGGAATGACCTGGCCGGTGATCTTGGTGTTGGGGGCAATACCATCAACATTCTGCTCGTCGTAAATGCCATCCCCGTCGTTGTCAAAGACTGCTCCAGTCCTGACGGCAAGGACAACTAGGTCGCCCTTGCTGAGGGTTGGGTAATTCATCTGGACGCTACCGTCATCGTCCTGGAGAACTATGATGCCAAAGGTGGTTGGGGCTAGGGCAGTCCAGTCAAACGTGTAAGTGGTTCCGAAGGAGTTAGCGAATATATTGCTAACGGGGTCGTTGGTGTAGGTGTTGACATCCTGAGTACCATCATCGTTAGTGTCCGGGTCGGCCCACTCAAGGGTGGCCTCCTTGTTGCCGTCACTGAGGACTATCTTAACCTTCCTAAGGTCTATGCCGTCACTGCCCGCGTTCGGGCTGACGTAAATGGCAAGCCTCATCATGTTGTCATAGACACCAGTAGTAATCTCAGGAGCGTATCCAACGACGCTGGTGACCTTTATTCCGCTCGCAACTTCCTGGGTGGTCTGCCTTCCGGTGGCCTGGCTCTTCTGCTGGAGGTAGCCGCTGGTGTTAATGAGCACTGCGGCAGCGACCGCCGCGACAAGCACCATAGCGATGAACACTATCAGGGTACCAATTCCGACAGCACCCCTCTTCTTTTTACCGAACATTCACACCACCTCCTCACGAAAATATTGGAAAGGGCATCACTGGAGCTCGATAATCTCGTCCGTGTAGCTGGTCGGAGTGGTGAACTCGATGACGCCTGGAGCACCGAACTCCGGAAC